>NZ_JAUSLW010000026.1 GCF_030645195.1 Phenylobacterium sp.
AAGGGCCCGCAGATCATGCTCAGCCGCGCCCACGGCGGCTTCATGGCCAAGCTGTTCGCGCAGGAAGTGCCGGAAGTCTACGACGGCGTCATCGAGATCCGCGCCGTGGCCCGCGACCCGGGCAGCCGCGCCAAGATGGCCGTGGTCTCCAATGACAGCTCCATCGACCCCGTCGGCGCCTGCGTCGGCATGCGCGGCAGCCGGGTGCAGGCGGTCGTCGCCGAACTGCAGGGCGAGAAGATCGACATCATCCAGTGGAGCCCGGACGAGGCGACCTTCATCGTCAACGCCCTGGCCCCGGCCGAAGTCTCCAAGGTGGTGATGGACGAGGAGGACGAACGCGTCGAGGTCGTCGTCCCCGATGAACAACTGTCGCTGGCCATCGGCCGCCGCGGCCAGAACGTCCGCCTCGCCAGCCAGCTGACCGGCTGGCAGATCGACATCATGACCGAGAGCCAGGAGAGCGAGCGCCGCCAGCGCGAGTTCACCGAGCGCACGGCCCTGTTCCAGGAGGCCCTGGACGTCGACGAGGTCATCGCCCAGCTGCTGGTCACCGAGGGCTTCGCCACGGTGGAAGACGTCGCCTATGTCGAGAACGCCGAAGTCGCGGCCATCGAGGGCTTCGACGAGGACACCGCCGAGGAAATCCAGGCCCGCGCCCGCGACTTCCTGGAGAAGGAAGCCGCCGAACTGGACGCCAAGCGCCGCGAATACGGTGTCGAGGACGCCCTACTGGAGGTCGAGGGCGTCACCCTGCCCGTGGCCGTGGCCCTGGGCGCCGGCGACGTGAAGACCGTCGAGGACCTGGCCGGCCTGATCCCCGACGACCTGCGCGGCTGGTTCGAGAGCAAGGACGGCGAGCGGGTCCGCGAGCCGGGCATCCTGGAGGCCTTCAGCCTGGACGCCGCCGACGCCGAGGCCCTGATCATGCGGGCCCGGGTCGCCATGGGCTGGATCGAGGCCCCGCCTGAGCCCGAGGTCGAGGAAGCCGCTCCGGTGGAGCTGACGGAAGAAGAGCAGGTGTTCGGCACCGCCGCGTCCCAGGCCGCCGCCTCGGCCGCCAGGGCCGCCGCCGCCGTGGAAGCCCCCGCCGAAGACGCGGCCGCCGAAGCGACCCCTGCCGACAGCGAGGAGGCGTAAGCCTCAGCGTGACCGTCTCGTCCGCCCCAAAGACCCTGGCGCAGGTCGCGCGCGAGCGTCGCGACATCGTCACGGGTGAGGTGATGGCCGAGGACCGCCTGATCCGCTTCGTTGCGGGTCCGGGCGGGGTCGTGGTCCCGGACCTGGCGCGCAAGCTCCCGGGCCGGGGGATGTGGGTGGCCGCCGACCGCGCCTCGGTGGAGACCGCGGCGAAGAAGGGGCTGTTCTCCCGCTCGGCCAAGGCCAAGCTGATCGCCAGCCCCGACCTCGCCGACCAGGTGGACGTCCTGCTGCGCCGCCGGGTCCTGGACGGTCTTGGTCTTGCCAAGCGGGCCGGCGATCTTATCTCTGGTTATGAGAAGGTCGCCGCCGCGCTGAACGCCGGCCGCGCGGCCTGGGTTATCGAGGCCGCCGACGGCGCGGCGGACGGTCGCCGCAAGATCCTCAATGTGGCCCGCAAGTCACCGCGGGCGCCCAAGCTTCTCGGACTCTATTCCAATGAGGAATTGGGTTTGGCCTTGGGTGGAGAGAATGTGATACACACCGCCTTCCTTGCGGGGCGCGGCGCCGATCAGTGGACATTCGATGTCCACCGTTTATCTGGCTTCCGCCCGCTCCTTCCCGAGAGTTGGCGCGAGGAGCCCTGAAGAGGCGGGCGGAACGAACCTCGTTCCGCGCGCCTAAAGCTATTGAACGTGGTCGGAACGCCCGACCGGTATGTAAAGCGAGCGCATGAGCGACGAGAACGACAACGGCCGACCCCCCGCCCCTGGCGGACGCACACCTCTCACCCTGAAGCCGCGTGGCGTCGCAGGGTCGGTGAGCGCGGGTACGGTGAAGCAAAGCTTCAGCCACGGCCGGTCCAAGACCGTGGTCGTCGAGACCAAGCGCGCCCGCACCCACACCGCCCCTCCGGGCAACCTGGCCGCGCCTTCCCCCGCCGAGAAGCGGGTCTTTACCCCGCCGGCGCCGTCGGCCCCGCGCCCCTCCGGTCCTGCCTCCGACGGCAACCTGTCGGCCGAGGAACAGCGCGCCCGTCAGCGGGCCATCGAGCTGGCCCGCGAACATCAGGCCCGCCAGGCCGCCGAGCAGAAGGCCCGCGAGGACCGGGCTCGCGCCGAGGCCGCCGCCCAGGCCGTCGCCGCGGCCAAGCCGGTGGAGGCCGCGCCTGTCGCCGCCGCGCCGACCCCGGCGCCGGAAGCTCCGGCCGCCGCAGCGCCTGTCGCACCCCCGGCCGCACCCCCAGCGCCGGTCGCGGCGGCTCCGGTCGCGCCCGTCGCGCCCGTGGCGCCGACCCCCGCCCCGGCCGCTCCGGTCCAGGCGCCCGTGGCTTCGGCCCCGGCTCCCGCCGCCCCGCGTCCCCCGGCCGCCGCTCAACCGGGTCAGACCCGCACCTATGAGCCGTCCCGCGAGCGCCGCGACGACCGGCCGTCCACCACCACCTATCGCCCCGAGCGGGCGCCGGGCCGGTTCGAGAACACCAGTTTCGGCCAGCGCGCCCCGCGTCCCGGCCAGGACCGTCCCCAGACCGACCGCCCCGCGGCGGCCGCCCGTCCGGGCGGCGACCGTCCCCAGGCCGATCGCGGCGCCCGTCCCGCGGCGCCTGCCGCCGGCGCCGACACCGTCCGCTATTCGGCGCTCGCGCCGCGTCCGGCCGCGCCCCGTGACGGGGCTCGTCCCGGCGGCGCCCGTCCCGGCGCCGGCCGTCCGACCCCGAACGCTCCGCCCGCCACGCCTGAGATTCAGCGCGCCGCCCGCCAGGCCCCGCGGCCCGGCGGCGACGTCGTCGCCCGCCGCGACGATGACGAGGATACGCGCCGCAAGGCCGGCGCGGCTCCCACCAAGGCCATCTCCCGCGTCAAGGGCGCTCAGCAGCGCCGCGAGGGCCGTCTCACCATCCAGGCCGTGGCCGGGGATGACGAGAGCGCCGTCGAACGCATGCGTTCCCTGGCCTCGGTTCGCCGGGCCCGCGAGCGTGAACGCGAGAAGCGCAAGGGCGGCGGCCAGGAAGCCGCCCGCGCCGCGCGCGAAGTCATCATTCCCGACGTCATCACCGTGGCCGAGCTCGCCAACCGGATGGCGACCCGCGGCGTGGAGATCATCAAGTTCCTGATGCGTCAGGGCGTGATGCTGAAGATCAACGACGTCATCGACAACGACACCGCCGAGCTGGTGGCCACCGAATTCGGCCACACCGTCCGCCGCGTGTCGGAAGCCGACGTCGAAGAGGGCTTCATCGGCGACGAAGATCTCGACGATCACCTGGTGTCCCGTCCTCCGGTCGTGGCGGTCATGGGTCACGTCGACCACGGCAAGACCTCGCTGCTGGACGCCCTGCGCTCGGCCGACGTGGCCAAGGGCGAGCATGGCGGCATCACTCAGCACATCGGCGCCTATCAAGTGCGCCTGGAGAACGGCCAGTCCGTCACCTTCCTGGACACCCCTGGCCACGCCGCCTTCTCGGCGATGCGGGCTCGCGGCGCCGACGTCACCGACATCGTGGTCCTCGTGGTGGCCGCCGACGACGGCGTCATGCCCCAGACCATCGAGGCCATCCACCACGCCCGGGCGTCCGGCGCGCCGATCATCGTGGCCATCAACAAGATCGACAAGCCCGGCGCCGATCCGCAACGGGTGATCAACGAGCTGCTGCAGCACGAGATCGTCGTGGAGAGCCTGGGCGGCGAAACCCAGGCCATCCAGGTCTCGGCCACCCAGAAGCTCGGCCTCGACGAACTGATCGAGGGGATCCTGCTGCAGGCCGAGGTCATGGACCTGAAGGCCAATCCCGACCGCACCGCCGACGGCACCGTCATCGAGGCCAAGCTGGATCGGGGCCGCGGCGCGGTCTCCACCGTCCTGGTCAAGCGCGGCACCCTGAAGCGCGGCGATATCGTCGTGGCCGGTTCCAACTTCGGCCGCGTCCGCGCCCTGTTCAACGAGCGCGACGAACAGCTCGACGAAGCTGGCCCCTCGGTGCCGGTGGAAATCCTCGGCCTGGACGGCACGCCGTCGCCGGGCGAGCCTTTCGCGGTGGTGGAGAACGAGGCCCGCGCCCGCGAGCTGACCGCCTACCGCACCCGCGTGAAGCGTGAAAAGGCCGGCTCGCCGGTCGCCGGCGGCGTCACCATGGCCGACTTCATGGCCAAGCTGCAGGACAAGAAGATCTCCGAGCTGCCGGTCATCATCAAGGCCGACGTCCAGGGCTCGGCGGAAGCCATCGTGGGCTCGCTGGACAAGCTCGGCACCGACGAGGTCCGCGCGCGGATCATCCTGTCGGGCGCCGGCGCCATCAGCGAGAGCGACGTCATGCTGGCCAAGGGGGCCAATTCGCCCATCCTCGGCTTCAACGTCCGCGCCTCCAGCCAGGCCCGCCAACTGGCCGAGCGCGAAGGCGTCGAGATCCGCTACTACGCGGTGATCTACGACCTCATCGACGACATCAAGGGCGTGCTCTCGGGCATGCTGGCGCCGGAACAGCGCGAAACCTTCATCGGCAACGCCGAGGTCCTCCAGGTCTTCGATATCACCAAGGTCGGACGGGTCGCCGGTTGCCGGGGCACCGAAGGCACGGTCCGCAAGGGCGCCCGCGTCCGGATCATCCGCAACGACATCGTCGTCCTCGAACTCGGCACCCTGCAGACGCTCAAGCGCTTCAAGGACGAGGTCAACGAGGTCAACGCCGGTCAGGAATGCGGCATGTTCTTCCAGGGCTTCCAGGACATCAAGGAGGGCGACACCATCGAGTGCTTCACCCTCGAAGAGGTCAAGCGCAGCCTCTAGACCCGGCCGGTTGGCCTGGGCTGAACTTCATGAGAGCCTCCCTGGAAACGGGGAGGCTCTTTTGATGTCCGCCGGCGTCGCGCGATAGAGCACGTCAGGCGGAAGTGGATACCGGTTCCGCCGCCCGACGTGCTCTGATGTTTTGAATCTAGACCCTGACCGTTTCAGATGAGTCCATCTGAAACGGTCAGGGTCTAGCCCCTCGCCAAGGCCATCAAGACGCCCCATTTTCCGCGCATTCGACGGCGGGCCTGAACGGAGTAGACCATGCGCATCTTTCTGGTGACCGCCCTGCTGCTGTCCCTGACCGCCTGCGCCTCGGCCCAGCGCCTGGACGCGGCTGGGGATGTCCACACCCTGCTGGTCTCCATCCGCGACGAGGACCAGGCGACCTTCGACGCCCATGTCGATCGCGACGCCCTGAAGCAGGAGATTTCCGCCCGCCTGACCGCCGAGGCCAAGAGCCCCAAGGTGGACAAGAGCTGGCAGGCCCTGGGGGCCATCCTGGCGCCGGCCATCGCTGACATCGCCGGCGACGCCCTGGTCCAGCCCCGGGTCTTCCACAAGGTCGCCGAGTCCTACGGCTACAAGGCCGGCCAGCCCCTTCCCAACCGGATCGCCATCGCCGGCTCGCTGAAGGCCATGGACGATGGCCGGGTCTGCGCCACCCGGACCAAGGACGGCCCCTGCATCCTGATCTTCACGCGGGAGGAGGGGGTCTGGAAACTCTCGGGCTTCGAGGGCGATATTTCGACCCTGCGCATCAAGCTGTAACCGGGTTACGCTCCCCGAAAAGCGGGGGGACGCCATGGGCTACGAGGCCGCGCTCAGCGCCTACGAGAAGTTCCAGTTCGATGACGGGCGCTGGACCCGCGACGTCTACAGGCGCGGCTCGGGCCCTGCCGTCATCGTCATCCACGAGATGCCGGGCCTCCATCCCCTGGTGGTGCGGTTCGCCGATCAGGTCGCCGCGGCCGGCATGAGCGTCTATTGCCCCAACCTCTTCGGCGTCGCCGGCCGTCCGGCGACCCACCCCCTGGGGGCGGCTACCATGCTGGGCGGCATCTGCATCCGCCGCGAGTTCAATGTCTGGGCCACCGACAAGTCCAGCCCCATCGTCGACTGGCTCCGGGCGCTGGCCCGCAAGGCCCACGCCGACTGCGGCGGCAAGGGGGTGGGGGCCGTGGGCATGTGCTTCACCGGCGGCTTCGCGCTGTCCATGATGACCGAGCCCAGCGTCGTGGCGCCGGTGGTCTCCCAGCCCTCCCTGCCGTTGGGATCGAGCAACCCCAGGCGCGCGGCCGGGATCGGCGCCTCGCCGCAGGAGATCGCCTGCGCCCGCTCGCGGTTCGCGCAGGAGGGCCTCTCCATGATCGGCCTGCGCTTCTACGGCGACCCCTTCGTCCCCGACGCCCGCTTCGACACCTACAAGCGAGAGTTCGGCGACAAGTTCGAAGCCATCGAGATCGACCCCAAGGACGCCGCCCCCGGCCCCCTGAAGCACGCCCACTCGGTGCTGACGGTGAATCTCGCCGAGAGCGGCCCCACCAAGGCCGCCGAACAGCGGGTGATCGCCTTCTTCAAGGAACGCACCGGGGCGTAAGGCTGGACTTCCTCCGTCCATCCCACTAGAAGCCGCCGCTTGCCTGAGACCCGCGTCCGATCCGCGGGCCAGGCCTGCGAAGGTTCAGCGATATGAAACGTCATTCCGCCGGGAAGCATTCCGGCCCCAGCCAGCGCCAGCTGCGCGCCGGCGAACTCACCCGCCACGCCCTCGTCGAGGTGATGCGCGACCATGAGATCCTGGATCCGGACCTCGCCGGCGTCTCGGTGACGATCACCCAGGTGCGGTTGAGCCCGGACCTGCGCCACGCCGTCTGCTTCGTCGAGCCGCTCGGCGGCGGCAAGGCCTCGGTGGTGGTCGACGCCCTGAACCGCCACGCCAAGTTCCTGCGCGGGCTTCTCGGCCGCTCCATCGACATGAAGTTCACGCCGGACCTGAAGTTCATCCACGACGAGACCTTCAACCAGGCCAGCCGCATGAACGCGCTGTTCGAGGACCCCAAGGTCGCCCAGGACATCGCGTCCGCCCCCGACTCCGACGAGGACTGATCTCCCCCATGGCGCGACGCAAGAAGGGCGATCCAGTCTCCGGCTGGATCTGCCTCGACAAGCCCTATGACCTGACCTCCACCAGCGCGGTCGGCCGCGTGCGGCGGCTGTTCAACGCCCAGAAGGCGGGACATGCCGGCACGCTGGATCCCCTGGCCACCGGCATCCTGCCCATCGCCCTGGGCGAAGCCACCAAGACCGTCCCCTTCCTGATGGACGCCGACAAGACCTACCGCTTCGTCATCGAGTGGGGCCGCACCACCGCCAGCTTCGACCGCGAGGGCGCCACCACGGCGACCTCCGACGTGCGGCCGACGGTGGCGCAGGTGGAGGAGAAGCTGCCGGCCTTCGTGGGCGAGATCTCCCAGATCCCGCCGATCTTCTCGGCCATCAAGGTGGACGGCGAGCGGGCCTACGACCTGGCCCGCGCCGGCCACGAGGTGGAGCTCAAGGCCCGCCCCGTCACCATCCATTCGGCCCGGGTCACCGACGCCCCCGACGCCGATCACGTCGAGATCGAGGTCACCTGCGGCAAGGGCACCTATGTCCGCGCCATCGTCCGCGACCTGGCGCAGATGCTGGGGGCCTGCGCCCATGTCAGCGCCCTGCGCCGCACCCGGGTCGGGCCCTTCTCTGAGGAGCGGGCGATAACACTGGAATTGCTTGAGGATTTGGGGCATAAGCCCGGCCATCTGGAGGCCTTGCTTCCGGTCGAGACCGCCCTGGACGACATCCCGGAGCTGGCCGTGACCGCCGAAGACGCCTTCAGCCTTAAGCAGGGACGGTCCATCCTTCTCGTTCCCCGACAGGTTGAAGCCCTGAAAGCTCGGCTCACGCTGGGTTCTCGAACCGTTTCAGTGCTGTCGGAGGGGATGATGGTCGCCCTCTGCGAGATGCGCGCCGGCAAGCTCGAGCCGTCGCGAGTCTTTCATCTGACAAAGAGCGGAGACTGACCGATGTCGATTACGATTGAACGTAAAGCCGAGCTTATCAAAACCCATGGCCGCTCCGAGGCTGACACGGGTGGCGCTGAAGTGCAGGTCTCGATCCTCACCGAGCGGATCGCGAACCTGACCGAGCACTTCAAGATGCACAAGAAAGACAACCACTCGCGCCGGGGCCTGCTCAAGATGGTGTCCCAGCGCCGCCGCCTTCTCGATCACCTGAAGTCGACCGACATCGGACGCTATCAGGCCATCATCGAGAAGCTGGGTCTGCGCCGCTAGGACCTCAAGTCCAGCCCCCGCGAGAGCGGGGGCTTTGCGTATCAGGCTCTATTCCATTGCGCCGCTTCCTCCGCGACAGGCCGGGGGATCAAAAGCGGCGATGGGCCGCCCCTTTCGGTGGGCGCCCGAACACGCCGAGGGTTCCATAGTAATCCTCACCCCGCCTGTTTGACTGGAGAGGATTTCGGGAGCCCGACGCCCTGTCCGCCCCCGCCGGGAATACGCCCGCGGGATGAGAAAGAAGCAAAATGTTCGATATCAAACGCAAGACCATCGAGTGGGGCGGCAAGACGCTGACCCTGGAAACCGGCCGCATGGCCCGCCAGGCCGACGGCGCCGTTCTCGCCACCTACGGCGAGACCATGGTGCTGGCCACCGCGGTGTTCGCCAAGAGCGCCAAGCCCGGTCAGGACTTCTTCCCCCTGACCGTGAACTACCAGGAGAAGTTCTACGCCGCGGGCAAGATCCCCGGCTCCTTCCCCCGCCGCGAGGGCGCGCCCTCGCAGAAGGAAACCCTGACCTCGCGCCTGATCGACCGTCCGATCCGCCCGCTGTTCGTCAAGGGCTTCAAGAACGAAGTCCAGGTGGTCTGCACCGTCCTGGCCCACGACCTGGAAAACGATCCCGACATCGTCGCCCTGGTGGCGGCTTCCGCCGCCCTGGTGATCTCCGGCGCCCCCTTCATGGGCCCGATCGGCGCGGCCCGCGTGGGCTACGTGAACGGCGAGTACATCCTGAACCCGACTCTCGACGAGATGAAGGAAAGCAAGATGGACCTCGTGGTGGCCTCGACCAACGAAGCCGTCATGATGGTGGAATCCGAGATCCAGGAGCTCAGCGAGGATGAGGTCCTGAAGGGCGTCATGTTCGCCCACGCCGGCATCCAGCCGGTGATCGAGGCGATCATCGAACTGGCCGAGCACTCCGCCAAGGAGCCCTTCGACTTCGCCCCCGACGACACCGACGCCATCAAGGCCGAGGTGAAGAAGCTGATCGGCAAGGATCTCGCCGCGGCCTACAAGATCGTCGCCAAGGGCCAGCGCCAGGACGCGGTCGCCAAGGCCAAGGCCAAGGCCACCGAGAAGTTCGGCAAGTCCGACGCCAACCCCACGGGCTACGCCCCCGACAAGCTCGCCGGCGTGTTCAAGGAGCTGGAAGCCGACGTGGTGCGTCGCAACATCCTCGACACCGGCATCCGCATCGACGGCCGCACCGTCGACAAGGTTCGCCAGATCGTCTCGGAAGTGGGCGTCCTGTCCCGCGCCCACGGTTCGGCCCTGTTCACCCGCGGCGAGACCCAGGCCCTGGTCGTGGCCACCCTGGGCACCGGCGACGACGAGCAGCTGATCGACGCCCTGGAAGGCAAGTACTACGAGAAGTTCATGCTGCACTATAACTTCCCCCCCTTCTCGGTGGGGGAAACCGGCCGCATGGGCGCGCCCGGTCGCCGCGAAGTCGGCCACGGCAAGCTCGCCTGGCGCGCCATCCGGCCGATGCTGCCCAGCCAGGAAGACTTCCCCTACACCATCCGCCTGGTCTCCGAGATCACCGAGTCCAACGGCTCGTCCTCGATGGCCTCGGTCTGCGGCTCCTCCCTGGCCCTGATGGATGCGGGCGTGCCCCTGAAGAAGCCGGTCTCCGGCATCGCCATGGGCCTGATCCTCGAGAGTGACGGCTTCGCGGTCCTGTCGGACATCCTGGGTGACGAAGACCACCTCGGCGACATGGACTTCAAGGTCGCCGGCACCGAGGACGGCATCACCTCCCTGCAGATGGACATCAAGATCGCCGGCATCACCGAAGCGATCATGAAGCAGGCCCTGGAGCAGGCGAAGGGTGGCCGCAAGCACATCCTGGCCGAGATGGCCAAGGCCATGGAAGCCCCGCGTCAGGAACTCGGCGAGTTCGCCCCGAAGATCGAGACCATGAAGGTCCCGGTCGACAAGATCCGCGAAGTGATCGGGTCGGGCGGCAAGGTCATCCGCGAGATCGTGGAAAAGACCGGCGCCAAGATCGACATCCAGGATGACGGCACGGTGAAGGTTGCATCCTCTTCGGGCGCCGCCATTACGGCTGCCATGAAGTGGATCAAGTCAATCGTGTCGGAACCGGAAGTTGGCGAGATCTATGACGGCAAGATCGTCAAGGTCGTGGACTTCGGCGCATTCGTCAATTTCTTCGGCGCGAAGGATGGCCTGGTTCACGTTTCGGAACTTGCGCAGAAGCGCGTGAATAAAGTCTCCGACGTGGTTAACGAGGGCGACGCCGTGAAGGTCAAGCTTTTAGGGTTTGATAACCGTGGCAAAGTTCGCCTTTCCATGAAGCAGGTTGACCAGGTGACCGGCGAAGACTTGTCAAAGCAGCAGGCTGAAGCCGCACCGGCAGAAGAAGCCGACGCTTCATAAGCTCATACGTTTCAAATTCTGAAGGCGCGGGGGACATCTCCCGCGCCTTTTTATTTGTTTGCTAACCATGATCGGGAGCTTGCCGGCAGCGTTTCGCTAAAATCGGAGGGAACAGGTTAAACCTATCGAAAATACGCAGTGATACTGATTGGGCCATACAAAATTGCACATCCAAAAGGTATCACGATGGCAACGCCTACGGCCCAAGAGCAACTGTTTCTTGAACTGATCAACCGGGCCCGCCTTGATCCCTTGGGCGAGGCGGTGCGTTATGGCATTGATCTGAACGCGGGCCTTACTGCGGGCACCATCAGCACGGCGCAGAAGCAGGTTTTGACTTTCAACGAACTTCTCAACGACTCAGCCGATGGCCATACGGCATGGATGTTGAGCACGGGACTATTCCAGCATGCAGGTCCCGGCAACAATACCGCGGGCCAGCGCATGGCGGCGGCGGGGTACAATTTTTCTGGCTCACCCTCGATGTGGGGCGAAAATCTCGCATGGGCCGGCTCTTCCGCAGCAATTGACGTCAATGCCTATGTTTTGACATTGCACAAGAATCTGTTTCTGAGTGCCGCCCATCGCACATCCACGATGAAAGAAGGCTTCAAGGAAATTGGCGTGGGTGCAACCGCCGGAAGTTTCGGTGGCTACAACAGCCTGGTCGTGACG
>NZ_JAUSLW010000191.1 GCF_030645195.1 Phenylobacterium sp.
GATCACACGCTCACGAAGATCAACTGACAGCGCCTTGCTCATAGGTGCCGGCCTCCGTCACCAGCACAGAGCTTGAATCAGAATCCGCGGTCCCTGGGAATCCCCAATGATTCAATCAGGTCGCAGAATGCTCTAGACGAGCGGCAGCTCCATGAAGACGTCGGCCCGCGCATAGGGGGTCGGCCGCGCTGGCAGGTCCCTGAACCCCGCCGCCCGGGGTTCGAAGGCGATGATCTCCATGGGCTCAATATCCCCGCCAAAGCTATGCTAGGCAACGGTCGTCCCAGGAGCGCGCATGGTCCATCCCGTCTTCGCCAACCTTCCGACCACCGTGTTCGAGGAGATGTCAGGCCTCGCCCGCGAGCTGGGCGCGATCAATCTGGGACAGGGATTCCCCGACGATCCCGGCCCGCTGACCATCCGCCGGAAGGCCGCCGACGAGGTGCTGAACGGCTACAATCAGTACCCGCCCATGGCCGGCCTGCCGCAGCTGCGGGAGGCGGTGGCGGCCCACTATGGCCGCAGCCAGGGCCTGGACCTGGACTGGAGGAGCGAGGTCACCATCACCTCGGGCGCCACCGAGGCCCTGGCCGCGACCTTCCTGGCGCTCGTTCAGCCCGGCGACGAGGTGGTGGTCTTCCAGCCGGTCTATGACGCCTATCTGCCGCTGATCCGACGGGCCGGGGGGACCCCCAGGCTGGTGCGGCTGGAGCCGCCGCACTGGCGGTTCGACCGGGCCATGCTGGAGGCCGCCTTCACCGACAAGACCCGGTTCGTGGTGCTCAACAACCCGATCAATCCGGCCGGCCTGGTCCTGCCCCGGGAGGACCTGGAGCTGCTGGCGGAGTACTGCCTCGCCCACGACGTCATCGCCATCTGCGACGAGGTCTGGGAGCAGGTGATCTTTGACGGGCGGGTGCATATCCCCTTGATGAGCCTGCCGAAAATGCGCGAGCGGACGGTGAAGATCGGCTCGGCGGGGAAGATGTTCGGGCTGACCGGATGGAAGGTGGGCTTCCTCTGCGCGGCGCCGGAGCTGACCCAGGCTCTGGCGCGGGCCCACCAGTTCCTGACCTTCACCACCCCGCCCAACCTGCAGGCCGCCGTGGCCTTCGGCCTGGAGCAGCCGGGCGATTGGTTCACCGCCATGCCGGCCGGATTGCAGCGGTCGCGGGACCGGCTGGCGGCGGGCCTGACCCGGGAGGGGTTCGCCGTCCTGCCGAGCCAGGGGACCTACTTCCTCAATGTGGACCTGACGGCCTCGGGGATCGTGGAGGCCGACCGGGCCTTCGCGCTGCGGGCGGTCAAGGAGGCCGGGGTCGCGGCGATCCCGGTCTCGGCGCTCTACGAGACCGACCCGGTGACCAGCATCCTGCGGCTGTGCTTCTCCAAGGGGGACGCGACCCTGGACGGGGGCGTCGAGCGGCTGGCCAAGGCGCGGGAGCTGTCGCGGAAGGCGGCCGGCTGACGCACATGTCGGTCGTCGCGGATGGAGGAAAACGCCCTTTCGCGCGCCGGACCGCCATCCCTTGCCGGGCCTGGGTTTGCGGGCCGACAGACCGACCGACATGGGCCGACATGTGATCCTCGGATTGACGACATTGCCAAAAATGTTATCTTGCATTGCAAGATGACAGACAATGAAAGACCCGAAGCCGACAGCCGCCGCGCCCAGCTCCTGAAGGGGGTGGCGGAGCTGGCCCTGCTCAGCCTGCTGGACGAGGGCCCACAGTACGGCCTGGAACTGCTGGACCGGCTGCGCGCCGACGCCGGGGTCGATCTGGCGGAGGGCACCATCTACCCCCTGCTGCACCGGCTGCAGAAGGCCGGGCTGATGGCCTCGGAGTGGCGGATCGAGCAGGACGGCGCCCGGCCGCGCAAGTACTACGCCCTCACAGATCTCGGCCGGGCCGAGCTGGCCAGCCAGCTCGCCGAATGGCGCCGGCTGAACGCGTCCCTCAACCCCTTCCTTGACCGACGGACCCTTCGATGAGCCCTGCAAGCCCGTCCCCGGAGATCGCTCACTGGCTGCGCCGGCTGAGCTGGTCGCTGGCCGCCATCCCCACCCCGGAGCGCGAGGACATCGTCGCCGAGATCGCCGACCATCTCCGTGAGCGCACGCAGTCTGGACAGGCTCCGGCCGACGTCCTGGCGGGGTTCGGCGCGCCGGAGGCCTATGCGCGCCGGTTCCTGGACGACTTCGAGCTGTCGGGCGCCCTGGGCTCGCAGCGTTCCGGGGATCTGGCCGCCGCCATCCTGCGCCGGGCGCACCACAGCCTGCTGGCCTTGGCCGCGGTGGCGGCGGCCTGCCTGCTGGCGGCCGGCGCCTTCGTGGTGGTGCTGACGGCGACGTACAAGGTCTTCGACCCCACCCATGCCGGCCTGTGGTCGGGGCGCGCCGGCTTCTTCATCGGGATCATCGACGATCCGGCCACCGCCCGCGAACTGCTGGGCTTCTGGATCTTCCCCCTGGCGGCCCTGAGCCTGGTCCTGGCCTGGCTGGCGGTGCGGCTGATCCTGGTGGGCGCCCTGCGCCGCATCGCCCGCGACCGGCCCGCCACCACCCTGGAAGGGGCCGCGCGATGAGCCGACGCAAGCTGGCGGCCTATGTGGCCCTGATCTATCTGCTCAGCTGGGGCGTGCAGCTGGGAGCCATCGCCACGGTGGGCGACCTGGAGTCGCCCGACGCGGCGCCCTGGCTGCTGGCGACGATGTTCGTCCCGGCCCTGGTCACCCTGGCCTTCGTGCGGCTCGACCAGAGCGCCCGCAAGGCGTTCGCCTGGAAGCCGTCCTGGCGGATGGCGCCCCTGATGCTGGTCGCCGTCCTGGTTCCGACCCTGATCGCCTTTGGCGTGGTGGCGGCGGTGGAGGCCGCGGCCTGGGGCCGGTCGCGCTGGTTCGACTTCGGCCAGACGGGGGTGACCATCTCCGGCGGCCCCTGGCTGCTGGGCAAGGGGGCGCAGGCCTGGCCGCTGTTCCTGGCCAATGTGGCGGCCACCGGCGCGGCCTTCGCGGTGATGAACGGCCTGGTGGCCATGGGGGAGGAGGCGGGCTGGCGCGGCCTGCTGCAGGGCCAGCTGATCGCGCGGCTGGGGACGGTGCGGGGGATCGCCCTGCTGGGCCTGATCTGGTCCTTCTGGCACCTGCCCTCCCTGCTGGCGGGCTACAATTTCCCGCAGCATCCGGTGCTGGGCGCCCTGGTGATCTTCCCCATCGAACTGGTGGCGGTGTCCTTCTTCCTCGGCTGGCTGACGCTGAAGTCCGGCAGCTTCTGGGCCGCGGCGGTCGCCCACGGGGCGGGCAATTCCATCGAGGAAGGGGTGGTGAGCAACCTCCACCTCACCGTGTCGCAGCTCCACGAGGACCTGCTGCGGATGGGGTTCACGGTGCTGGTGGGGCTGGTGTTCTGGGCGCTGGTGCGGCGGCGGGCGACGCCTTAGCCCCCGGCCTCGGCAGGTGGAGCCGCCCGCTCAATCCCCCTGGAAGCGGCCCGGGCGTTTCTCGAAGAAGGCGGTGACGCCCTCGCGGAAGTCGGCCGAGCGGCTGGTGAGCAGGTACTGGTCGCGGTCCATGAAGGTCGCCGCGTGGGCGCCGCCGGCCACCGCGGCGTTGACCGCCTCCTTGGTCATGCGCACCGGCAGGGGCGGCAGGGCGGCGAGTTTCGCGGCCCAGGTCCGGGCCGCGGCCAGGGCCTGGCCGGCCAGCGCCACCTCGTCGCAGAAACCCCAGTCCAGGCAGGCCTGAGCGTCCGTCGCCTCGCCGAACATCACGAAGCGCTTGGCCCGGGCCGGCCCCACCAGGGCCGTGATGCGCGGCAGGCTGCGCCAGCTCATGTTTATGCCCAGGGGCACCTCCGGCAGCCGCAGATAGGCGCCCTGGCCCATGATCCGGAAGTCGCAGGCCACGGCCAACGCGCAGCCGCCGCCGATGCAGAAGCCCTCGATGGCCACGAGGGTCACCGCCTCGATGGCCTCCCAGGCTTCGCACATGTCGGGGCCGGCCATCCCCGCCTCGCGGGTCTCCAGCAGGGTGGGCTTGCGGCGTTCCCCCTGGGCGGCGAGGTCGGCGCCGGCGGAGAAGTAGGTCTCCGCGCCCGTGAGGATGACGGCGGTGAGGTCGGAGCGGCGCCGCACCGCGCGGGCGAAGGCGGTCAGCTCCTCCATCAGGGCGGTGTTGAGCGCGTTGCGGGCGGCGGGCCGGTTCAGCGCCACCTCCGCCACCGCGCCGACGCGGCGGACGGTCAGGTGGTCCCAGGCGTGGGTGAATGGATCCATGGCGGTTCTCCCTGGGGCGAGGATCGCCCGCGCGGCAGGGCGGCGCAAGGCGACCGCCCTATCGACAGGGCTGGGCCGAGCGGGTGCAGGTGAAGGTCGGACTGGCCGGCGGTCCCGAGGGCGCACAGCTTCCCGACTTGAGCTTGGCCTTGGTCCAGTCGCTGTAGATGAAGTTGCTGGTCATCTGGACCTGGTACGTCCAATCGCCCTGAGCCTTGGCGTCGGCGGCCAGCGGTTGCACGTCGGTTCCGGTCCCCGTCACCATGAGGGGCGTCCCGCCGCGCACTCGGGGGCCCGTGCCGCCCATCAGGCACAGGGGCGGCGGAGCCACGAAGCTGACCATTTGGCAGGGGTTGTTGTTGCCGGGGTTGGGATCGAAGCCGCCCGCCATCCCCGGGGCCACCGTGACCTTGGCGCACAGTTGATGCTGGCCGATGTTGGGGGAGGCGTAGCGGACATAGATGGCGTCATATTCCTGCAGCTTCGCCAGGACGCCCTTGCGGATGCAGGCCACCTTCGGCCCCGCGGAGGTGGAGAGGATGTTGCAGGCCCAGCCGGGGGCGGTGAACGCCACCCCGGTGAAGGCCGTCGGCAGCTGCAGCGAGAACTGCACCGTGGGCGCGTTCTGACCGCCAAGCCCGAAGACCCCCGGCCCCATGTTCTGCACGAAGATCTGGCTCTCGGCTTGCTGCCCGACGGCGCCGCCGCCCGCGGAGAACTTGGTCATGAGGTCCTGGGCCATCGCGCCTGAGGACGCCAGAAGACCGAGGGCCAGGACGGCCAGGGCGAGGATTCGACCCCTGAGAGCGTGTCTTGGGGTCATGGCGGCGGGCCTTCTCCGGGAGTCGTGACGCGCGCCGGACGCCGGCCCGCCGTCAAGCGCCGCAGTAGCCGCCGAAGCCGGGGCCAGCGCAACGCCTTTCGCCGGGCGCGGCGCGCGGCGCTCTCAGCCTGGGGGTGCGGCGGCCCGGGCGAGGCTCGCCCGCGCGGCAGGGCGGCGCAAGGATGGGGGTTCGCCTCCCTCCCCTTTATGGGGAGGGGAAGATCGCGAAGCGATCGGGGTGGGGAATACCGGCCAGACTCCCCCACCCGTCCGAAGCTTCGCTTCGTCCTCCCTCCCCATGAAGGGGCTACCGGATTCACACATCGGCGTTGGGGGCTAAGAGTGCGACGCCTCGCTTTGCGGCCTGGAAGTCGAGCCATCCGTTGAGCATGACGACGGGGCCGGGTTTTCCGTAGTATCCGGTCCATCCG
>NZ_JAUSLW010000204.1 GCF_030645195.1 Phenylobacterium sp.
GCGGCTTCGTCTTCCCAGCCGGCCCCGACAGCACCCTGGCCATCGACGAGGCCGGCAGGCTGACCGGACGCGGGACCTTCACCGGCATCGTTCACTTCGAGGCCCACGGCGGCATGCTCAAGGTCTGGATGGTCGATCCCATCCTGGAGATCACCGAGGCCGGCGCCGTCCTCACCGTCGCCGACCACCCCACCCGCACCTACCGCCTGGAGGCCGCGAAGCTCGACCTCGCCGCCACGGCCCCCGACCCCTCCGGCGGCCTCATCCTCCCGGCGGCCCTGATGATGTTCGGCAGCCAATGGCTCGGCGACCACTACCCGGCCGGCGCGGCGCTCGACCCGGTGCGGTTGACGGTGGGGGGCCCGCCTTGACCACCTACAGCATCACCGACGCCAGGAAGGGCCTGTCCCGCCTGATCGACCGCGCGCTGGCGGGCGAGACGGTCACCATCTCCCGGCACGGCAGGGCCTTGGCCGAGCTGCGTCCCATCGCCATGAGTGACCACAAGGCCTCGCAAGCCAGCTATGCGTGGCTGAAGGCGCGCCGCCTGAGGCGCAGGGGCGTGGACCTGACCTCGGTGGAGTTGCTCGACCAACTCTACGACGGACGGTGAGCGCCGCCACCGAGCTGGGCGCCCGGACGGAGCTACCGGCGACGCCGGGCCGCGATCCAAACCTGGGATAGGGACAGCTAACCCACTCCGTCATCCCGGCCGCAGCGAGGCGGAGAGCCACGACCCAGGGGCCGCAATCAATCCCCTGGGTCCCGGGTCGCCCTGCGGTCGCCCGGGATGACGGGGCTTGATTGAGAGGGAGCGCCACCGGGGCTGGCCATGGGGGTTGCGCGGAGCGAATTGCGCGTGTCCCTATTCCGCTGAATGCCCCAACCTCCAACCTGACGGCCGCCATGAAACCAAGGATCACCGTCAGCGTCCAACCCGACGGCAGCTTCGACATCCACGTGAACGAGGCGGGCCGGGAACTGCTGGTCAAGGAACTCCAGCACCTGAGCGAGCGCTGGGATCACTTTCACCTGGATCACTGGGATGACCCCGAGATGGCCGACGCCACCGAGGCGCCGCTGTCCGCCATCCCCTACAGGCCCGACGATCGGGTCCTGCTCAACGGCAAGGTGTCGTTTCGACCGGACCACTGGGACCGGGAATACTTTCCGCACGTGATGTCCGGGGACGGCGAAGCCCGTTCGTGACCATCTCGCCGGCATGGGTCGCGACGCTCGGGTTGCGTTCGCGCGCCTCATCTAAGGCGGCGCATCACCCGGGTCCCCCGGCGCGATCACCGCCGGGAAGTCGCCGCGCACCACCTCACCGTCCAGTGCTCCAGTCACGAGTTCGACGGCCTGAAACCCCACCCCTCGCGACCGATGGGGCGCGTCGATACGGGCCGCCAGGTCAGAGGAAAAGCCGAAGCGCCCGTAGTAGGCCGGGTCACCCAGGAGGCTGGCGACTTGAAACCCCATCTCCCGGAGACGGTCCAGGCCGCCCGTCACCAGACGTGATCCAACGCCGCGCCTCTGAAGGTCCGGCGCCGCCGAGAGGCAGGTGAGGTAGGCGCCGCGCACCGGGCGCCCGTCGACGATAAGGGGCGCCGCGCACCATTGGGCGTGCCCGACGATGGCGTCGCCCGCCACCGCGACCTGCGCCAGGCAGACCTCGGCGCGTTCCCATACCGCCTGCACGAAATCGGCGGTGTCGTCGTCGGAGCCGAACGCCGTCGTCACCAGGTTGCGCACGCCCACCGCGTCGTCGGTCCGCTCGGGGCGTATGTCGAGGTCGGTCATCGGGTCAGGCTAGGCCCGCGCGCGAGCGCCATCCAGCCCCGGCGCGCGCCGGGGCTGGATGGGGCGGCCTCTCACCTAAGGGCCACCCCGCCCCTACTCCGCCGCCGCCTTCGCCCCGAGCCCGGCCGCCACCCGCGCTCTGTAGTCGGCGGCGGCGTCGGTGAAGTTGGCCGCCATCCGTTGCTGGCTGTCGGGATTGCGGCCCGACAGCGCGCCCAGTCTGCCCGGAACCTGACGTTTGGACGCCCTTCCCCCAGGGTCAGGCGAGGTCGAAGCGGTCGAGGTTCATCACCTTGGTCCACGCCGCCACGAAGTCCTGGACGAACTTCTCCTGCGCGTCGCCGCACGCATAGACCTCCGCAAGGGCCCGCAGCTGGGAGTTCGAACCGAAGACGAGGTCGACTCGGGTTGCGGTCCACTTCGGTTCGCCCGTTGCGCGGTCGCGGCCTTCGAACACGTCTTCGGCGTCCGAGAGCGCCTTCCAGGTCGTGCCCATGTCGAGCAGGTTCACGAAGAAGTCGCTGGTGAGCGTCCCAGGGCGCTTTGTGAAGACGCCGTGCTGAGACTGTCCGACGTTCGCGTCCAGGACGCGCATGCCGCCGACCAGCACCGTCATCTCAGGGGCGGTCAGTGTCATGAGCTGCGCGCGATCAAGCAACATCGCCTCCGCCGAGACGGCGTATTCGGTCTTCAGGTAGTTGCGGAACCCGTCCGCGGCGGGTTCGAGCACCGCGAAGGCCTCGACGTCGGTCTGCGCCTGCGATGCATCCGCGCGGCCCGGCGTGAAGGGAACCTGCACGACATGCCCGGCGGTCTTCGCAGCCTGCTCGACGGCGGCGCCGCCGCCGAGGACGATCAGGTCGGCCAGCGAGACCCTCTTCCCTCCGGTCTGCGCGGCGTTGAACGTGGTCTGGATGCCCTCAAGGGTTTCGAGCACCTTGGCCAGTTGGGCCGGCTGGTTGGCCTCCCAATCCTTCTGCGGCGCAAGGCGGATGCGGGCGCCGTTGGCGCCGCCGCGCTTGTCGGAGCCGCGGAACGTCGCCGCCGACGCCCACGCGGTCGAGACCAGTTCCGAGTTGGACAGTCCCGAGGCAAGGATCATCGCCTTGAGGGCGTCGACGTCCTGCGCATCGATCAGCGGGTGATCGACGGCCGGAACGGGGTCCTGCCACAGAAGCTCTTCGGCGGGGACCTCCGGGCCGAGATAGCGCGCGCGCGGGCCCATGTCGCGGTGCGTCAGCTTGAACCACGCCCGGGCGAAGGCCTCGGCGAACTGATCGGGGTTCTCGTGGAAGCGTCTCGAGATCTTTTCGTAGGCCGGGTCGAACCGCAGGGCGAGGTCCGTGGTCAGCATGGCCGGCGCGTGACGCTTTGACGGGTCGTGCGCATCGGGCACGGAATTGGCGCCCGCGCCATGCGTCGGTCTCCACTGATGCGCGCCGGCTGGGCTCTTTGTCAGTTCCCATTCGTAGCCGAACAGGTTCCAGAAGAAGTTGTTGCTCCACTTGGTTGGCGTCGTGGTCCAGACGACCTCCAGGCCGCTGGTGATCGTGTCGCCGCCCTTGCCCGTGCCGAAGCGGCTCTTCCAGCCGAGGCCCTGCTCCTCGATGCCGGCGGCTTCCGGCTCCGGGCCCACCAGCGACGCATCGCCGGCGCCATGGGTCTTGCCGAAGGTGTGACCGCCGGCGATCAGCGCGACGGTCTCCTCGTCATCCATGGCCATGCGCGCGAAGGTCTCGCGGATGTCCTTCGCGGCGGCGAGCGGATCTGGAATGCCGTTGGGCCCTTCCGGGTTCACGTAGATCAAGCCCATCTGCACCGCGGCCAGGGGATTGGCGAGGTCCCGGTCGCCGCTGTAGCGCTTGTCGCCGAGCCAGGTGTCTTCATTCCCCCAGTAGATGTCCTCTTCGGGCTCCCAGACGTCCGCCCGCCCGCCGCCGAAGCCGAAGGTCTTGAACCCCATCGACTCCAGAGCGCAGTTGCCTGCGAGAACCATGAGGTCGGCCCAGGAGATCTGGGCGCCGTACTTCTGCTTGATCGGCCAGAGCAGCCGGCGCGCCTTGTCGAGGTTCGCATTGTCCGGCCAGCTGTTGAGCGGCGCGAAACGTTGCGTGCCCGAAGACGCGCCGCCGCGGCCGTCGCCGGTGCGGTAGGTGCCGGCGCTGTGCCACGCCATCCGGACGAAGAGCGGCCCGTAATGACCGTAGTCGGCCGGCCACCAGTCCTGCGAGTCGGTCATCAGCGCGTAGAGGTCCGTCTTCAGAGCCTCGAGATCGAGTGTCTTGAACGCCTCGGCATAGTTGAAATCCTTGCCCATGGGATCGGACGGGGGGGCGTTCTGATGCAGAATCTTGAGGTTCAACTGGTTCGGCCACCAGTCACGGTTGGACCTGCCCCCCAGAGTCGCCTTGGGGAGAACCCCGTGCATCACTGGGCACTTGCCCGCGTTTCCGGCATCATTCCCGTCCATGTCTCTCTCCGATCCTGGCTGGGCGACCTGACGGCGCCCTCCGAGCGCCACCAACCTGATCAACAATGGCTGTGCCTGACGCTCCCGCATTGATAGGCGTCAAGCTTTCGATAGGTCCAATTGATTGATTTTCTCATTTGAATAGACTTTGTCTATTGGCGGTCGGCGCCGAACGCCGCCAAGGCGGCGCGCTCCAATGCCACATCGCAATATGGCCGGATCCGTGGTCCTGTAAGGCCTTCGCCAACATCCCGCCCGCCAAGGGACCCCATGCTCAAAACGCTGTTTTCGCGCACCGGAGCCGAATGGGCCTCCGCGGCCCTGGTCTTCGTGGTCAGCCTGCTGGCCGGCCGCTACGCGGCCCAGGGCATGGACCTGGTCCAGTGGGCCGGCGCGGCCACCGCGGTGCTGGGTTCGGTGACGGTGGCCGTCTGGGTGCGCACCGCGCCCGTCGCCGCCAAGATCACCGCCCGCCAGGACGACTGACCGCAAAGACGGGTGGGCTCAACGGGTGAACGCAACACGCTAACTTTTCTTCGGAGATGGAGCGTGGGTGATGAAGCAGCGGCGGCGGATCTACTACTCGGCGGCCCAACGGGCTGAGATTTGGGATCGCTGGAAGGCCGGCGAGTCGATGAGTTCGATCGGGCGGCGGTTCGACCGGGAGTCCTCGTCGGTGTTTTCGGTGCTTTCGCCGACGGGTGGCATCCGGCCTCCGGATCGGACGCGGAGTTCTCGGGCGCTCAGTCTCGGCGAGCGCGAGGAGATATCGCGAGGGCTCAGCACGCGCTGTTCGCTGCGGGGGATCGCTCGCCGGCTGGGTCGATCTCCGTCCACGATCAGTCGCGAGGTTCTGCGCAACGGCGGGCCGGAACGGTATCGGGCGACAGGTTCGGATCAGGCGGCCTGGAACCGGGCTCTGCGTCCGAAGCGCTGCAAGCTAGCTTGCCGACCTGCGCTGGCCCGGACAGTATCGGCTAAGCTGCGGCGGAAATGGTCGCCCGAGCAGATCGCCGGCTGGCTCAAGCGCACCTGGCCTGGGGAGCCGCAGAATCAGGTGTCGCATGAAACCATCTATCGCAGCCTGTTCATCCAGACCCGAGGCGTACTGAAGAAGGAGCTGCTGGAGCACCTGAGGGCCCGGCGGACCATTCGGCGCTCAAGGCACGCCAGCCTGAAACGGAATGGCTTGGGTCAGATCAAGGATGCAGTTTCTATCCGCGAACGACCTGCGTCCGTCGAGGACCGGGCCGTGCCCGGCCACTGGGAGGGTGACCTGGTCGGCGGATCCAGGAACAGCTACGTCGCGACACTGGTCGAACGCCACTCGCGCTACGTCATGCTGGTCAAGGTCGCCAACAAGGACACCGAAAGCGTCGTCTCGGCCCTGATCAAACAGTCGAAGAAACTGCCCAGCGAACTCTACCAGTCCCTGACCTGGGATCGGGGCAAGGAGCTCGCCGATCACAAGCGACTGGCGATAGCCGCCGACGTCGATGTCTACTTCTGCGACCCTCGATCACCTTGGCAACGAGGCTCGAACGAAAACACCAACCGGCTCCTGCGCCAATACTTGCCCCACGGGACCGACCTATCACTGCACAGCCAAGTCCAGCTGAGCGCCATCGCTCGACAGCTCAACGAACGGCCCAGAAAGACCTTGCTCTATCGGACGCCAGCCGAGACCTTTGCCGAGTGTGTTGCAGCGATCAGTTGAGCCCACCCGGCAAACCGGTCTCCCGACCGCCTCAAGCGTGACCACTCGCCGCAGGCCGACCACATTCCAAATTTACCCTGATCCACGACCCTGAAATCGCACGTCAATTGGAGGGCATAGGAGACCCCATGCTCAAGTCGATCACCGCCCGTCTTTCCGCCGAGCGCGCCGCCATGGCCCTCGTCATCCTGGCCAGCGCCCTGGTGGGCCGCCAGGCGGCGCTTGGCATGGACACCGCCCAGGGCCTCTCGGGCCTGGCCGCGATCCTCGGCTCCTCGATGCTGGTGGTGATGGTCCGCACCTGGCCCAAGCCCGAACCGGTCAAGGTCCGCGCCCGCCGCGAGGACTAGTCTGGGTGGACGTCGATGCCCAGCGCCGTCAGGAGACGGTACTGCTGGCCGACGTCGATCTTCATCCCCTCGCAGTTCGCCAGCCCTGAAAGATTCAGGCCGCTGACCTCTGCGCCCCGCAGGTCGGCGTCGGCGAACTTCGCCCCGCCGGTCAGCGCCTGGAACAGATCGCACCTGCGCATGTCCGCCCCCGTCAGGTCGGCTTCCCGCAGGTCGGTCTCCCGCAGCGAGACATTGGTCAGGTCGGCGCCCGCCAGCCGCGCCTGGGCGAGGTCGGCCAGTTCCAGGCTGCAGCCGGAGAACGACACCTGGGTGCGGATCACCTTGCGGCCGAACGACCGGCTGAAGTCCGCCCCCACGAAGGCCGCGCCCCGCAGGTTGCAGGTCTCGAACCGCGCGCCATACAGGCTCGACCGTTCGAACCGCGCGAAGGACAGGTCGCAGCGGGTGAAGCGCACTTCATCGAGACCGCAATGGGCAAATGTCGGCCCTTGTTGGCCTTGCGCGAACACGCAGGCCTCGAAGTGCGCGTCGCGCAGATTGGCGCTGGCGAACCGGGCGCCCAGGATGCGGCAGCCCTTGAATTTACTGCCTTCCAGCACCGTCCCCGAGAACTGCGCGCCCGTGATCGTGCAGCCCACGAACACCGCGTCGGTGCAGTCGGCGTCGGTCCAGTCGGCGTTCGACAGGTCTTCGTCGGTCGCCCCGCCTGCAAAAGCCATCTTCTTCCATCCGTGGCGACCGACATGTGCCTAGAGCTTGACCTGAATCTCGCTCCCCGCGGCCCGGAATTTGGCGCTCATCTCGGCCATCCCCGCCGCCACGTCGTTCTGCTTGGCCGCGGTCTCCCGGATCTCCTGGCTGATCTTCATGGAGCAGAACTTGGGCCCGCACATGGAGCAGAAGTGGGCGGTCTTGAAGGCCTCCTTGGGCAGGCTCTCGTCGTGGTATTCCCGCGCCGTCTCCGGATCGAGGCCCAGGTTGAACTGGTCCTCCCAGCGGAACTCGAACCGGGCCCGGCTGAGCGCGTCGTCCCAGGCCCGGGCGGTGGGATGGCCCTTGGCGAGGTCGGCGGCGTGGGCGGCGATCTTGTAGGTGATCACCCCCTGCTTGACGTCCTCCCGGTCGGGCAGACCCAGGTGCTCCTTGGGGGTCACGTAGCAGAGCATGGCCGTCCCGAACCAGCCGATCATGGCCGCCCCGATGCCGCTGGTGATGTGGTCGTAGCCCGGCGCGATGTCCGTCGTCAGCGGGCCCAGGGTGTAGAAGGGCGCCTCGCCGCAGACCTTCAGCTGCTTGTCCATATTGGCCTTGATCTTGTGCATCGGCACGTGGCCGGGGCCCTCGATCATGGTCTGGACCCCGTGCTTCCAGGCCACCTGGGTCAGCTCCCCCAGCGTCTCCAGCTCGGCGAACTGGGCTGCGTCATTGGCGTCGGCGATGGAGCCCGGGCGCAGGCCGTCCCCCAGGCTGAACGAGACGTCATAGGCCCGCATGATCTGGCAGATGTCCTCGAAGTGCTCGTAGAGGAAGTTCTCCTTGTGGTGGGCCAGGCACCACTTGGCCATGATCGACCCGCCCCGCGAGACGATCCCCGTCACCCGTTTTGCCGTCAGCGGCACATAGGACAGCCGCACCCCGGCATGGATGGTGAAGTAGTCCACCCCCTGCTCGGCCTGCTCGATCAGGGTGTCGCGGAACACCTCCCAGGTCAGGTCCTCGGCGACCCCGTCGACCTTCTCCAGGGCCTGGTAGATCGGCACGGTCCCGATCGGAACGGGGCTGTTCCTGATGATCCAGTCGCGGATGTTGTGGATGTTGCGGCCTGTGGATAGGTCCATGACCGTGTCGGCCCCCCAGCGGATCGCCCAGACCATCTTGTCCACCTCGTCGGCCACGGTGGAGAGCACCGCGGAGTTGCCGATATTGGCGTTGATCTTGACCAGGAAATTCCGGCCGATGGCCATCGGCTCCAGCTCGGTGTGGTTGATGTTGGCCGGGATGATCGCCCGGCCCCGGGCCACCTCGGAGCGCACGAACTCCGGGGTGCAGACGTCGGGAATCTCGGCCCCGAAGTCCTCCCCGTCGCGGATGAAGCCGTCGCCTTCCCGGCGGCGCAGGTTCTCGCGGATGGACACGTACTCCATCTCCCGGGTGATGATCCCGCGCCGGGCGTAGTCCATCTGGGTGACGCATCCCGCCCCCTTGGCCCGGTAGACACGGCGCGGCGCGGTGAAGGCCGGCGCCAGATGCTGGCCGCTGGCCCCGCCGTTGTCCTCGGGCTTCACGGCGCGGGGGTTGGTCACCACCTCCACATCGCCGCGTGAGACCACCCAGGGCTCGCGGGTCCGGGCCAGGCCCTGCTCGATGTCGATGGTCGCGGTAGGGTCGGTATAGGGGCCGGACGGATCATAGATGGTCACCGGCGGCTCGTTGGCGCTGGGGTGGACGGCCACCTCGCGGAACGGCACCCGGATGTCGGGCCACAACACGCCGGCCTCGTAGACCTTGCGCGAGCCGGGCCGCTCCCCGGTGGGGATGGCGCCATTGCTGGGGACGGGGGTCTGGACATTCATGCGCGGGCTCCGGCCTTGATAGGGAGACCCGGACGTGTCGCGCAGAGTGGTCGTGCGGTGGCCCGCGTTCCCTCCCTTCGCCGGCATGACCCGGATCAGGTTCGGCGGGTCGCGGGGACGAACCCGCCTCTCAGCCGCTGCGGCGACTCCCCGGAGAAGCCCTCACGCTAGCTGAGGCGCCCGACAAATGCCATCCTGGGGCGCTGATCTTCCGTCACCCGCAAGGATCACCCCATGACCCGTCTCCTCCCCCTTCTCCTGGCCGCCGCGGCCCTGAGCGCCCGCGCCGCCCCGGCCCTGGCGGCCGATCCCGCCCCGGCGCGGCAATGCTTCCGCGTCAGCCAGATGAACGGCCACACCGTCGCCGACCCCAAGACCCTCTATGTCGGGGTGGCCCGCAAGGAGGTCTACCGGATCGACATGGCCGGGGCCTGTCTGGCCGGCGCCAATTTCGGCGATCCCTTGGTGATCGAGAGCCGGGGCAATGACTTCATCTGCCAGCCCATCGACCTGGACCTGAAGGTGGCCGGGACCATCGGCCTGTCGCCCTGCATCGTCAGCAAGATCACCAAGCTGACCCCGGCGCAGATCGCCGCCCTGCCGCCCAAGCTGAAGCCCTAAGCGTCTCGCGAAGCCCGCGCCGGCCGTGCTAGGCAGGAGGCTCGAGGAGACCTCCATGCACCTGGCCCGCTTTCCCCGCGCCCGCTTCGCGCACCTGCCCACGCCGCTGGAGCCCATGCCCCGCCTCAGCGCGGCCCTGGGCGGCCCCGAGCTGTGGGTCAAGCGCGACGACTGCACCGGCCTGGCCGGCGGCGGCAACAAGACCCGCAAGCTGGAATTCCTGCTGGGGGACGCCCTCGACCAGGGCTGCGACACCCTGGTGACGCAAGGCGCGGTGCAGTCCAACCACGTGCGCCAGACCGCCGCCGCCGCCGCCCATTTCGGCCTGGCCTGCGAGATCATCCTGGAGGAGCGGACCGGCTCCAAGGCTGTGGATTACAACACCTCGGGCAACGTCCTGCTGGACCGCCTGCTGGGGGGAAAGCTGCGCAATGTGCCGGCCGGAACCGACATGAACGCCGCCCTGGCGGAGGTGGCCGAGGAGGTCCGCGCCGGCGGCGGAATCCCCTACATCATCCCTGGCGGCGGCTCTAACGCCATCGGCGCGCTGGGCTATGTCGACTGCGCTATCGAGCTGGTGCGCCAGGCCGATGAGCAGGGGATCGTCATCGACCGCATCGTCACGGCCACCGGCAGCGCCGGCACCCACGCCGGACTGGTGGCGGGCCTGGCCCTGATCGGGGCCGATATCCCGATCCTCGGCTTCGGGGTCCGCGCGCCCCGGGACGTGCAGGAGGCCAATGTCCACAAGCTGGCGGTGGAGACCGCGGCCCTGCTGGGCCACCCCGACCGCGTCAGCCGCGAGATGACCGTGGCCGATTGCGACTATGTCGGCGCGGGCTACGGCCTGATCGACGAGGCGGTGATCGAGGGTCTGAAGCTGGTGGCCCGCACCGAGGCCCTGCTGCTGGATCCGGTCTATACCGGCAAGGCCATGAAGGGCCTGATCGCGCTCACCAAGGCCGGCGCCTTCCAGGACGAGACGGTGGTCTTCCTGCACACCGGCGGCGCCCAGGGCCTGTTCGGCTACGCCTCGGAACTGGAAGGAAACCTCGAATGAGCCTCGTCCTCGGCGTCCTCGGCGGCATGGGTCCGGCCGCCACCCTCGACTTCCTCGCCAAGCTCCAGGCCTTCACGCCGGTGAAGTCGGAGAAGGACCACATCCGGGTCATCGTCGACATCAATCCCCAGGTCCCCGACCGCAACGACCCCTTCGCCAAGCCCGGACCGGTCCTGGCCGAGATGGCCGGCGCCCTGCACGGCGCGGGGGCCGAGGTCCTGGCCATCGCCTGCAACACGGCGCATGCCCATGCCGACCTGATCACCCGGGCCTCGGGCCTCCCGCTGGTCGACATGATCGCCACAGCCTCGCATGCCGCGCGCGACACCGGCGCCCGGCGGGCCGGGGTCCTTGGCACCAAGCAGGCCATCCGGCTCTATCGCGAATACCTCGCCGCCCAGGGCATGGGCCTCGTGACCCTGCCGGCCGAGGCCCAGGAAGGCTTCATGGCCCTGCTGGCCAAGATCAAGGCCGGCGACCTGGGTCCGGAGGTCCGCCAGGGCATGGCTGACCTGGCCCAGATCCTGGTGGCCGAGGGCGCGGAGGCCATCATCGCCGGCTGCACCGAGGTTCCCCTGGTGCTCTCCCCCAAGGACGTCCGCAAGCCGCTGCTGGACGCCGGCGAATTGCTCGCCAAGCGCTGTGTCGATGTCTGCCTGGGCTACGAGCCCGTGCCTGTTCTAGAGTCGTGACGCGCTGAACGTATCGCAGGACGCCGGGTCGCCGTTCTGCACCCCGGCCCGGAACCAGCGCATGCGCTGCTCGCTGGTGCCGTGGGTGAAGGCGTCGGGCATGACCCGGCCTTGGGACTGCTTCTGCAGGGTGTCGTCGCCCACCGCGGCGGCGGCGCGCAGGCCGTCCTCCACGTCCTTGGGGTCCAGCGCCACCTGGCCGCCCGAGGTCTCGGAGGCCCGCGCGGCCCAGACCCCGGCATAGCAATCGGCCTGTAGCTCCAACCGCACCGAGCCGGAATCCTCGCCACGCGCGCCATATTGCTTGGAGCGCTCCATCTGGCCGGTGAGGTTCTGGACGTGGTGGCCGATCTCGTGGGCGATGACATAGGCCCGCGCCGCGTCACCCTGGGCGCCGAAGCGGCCCGAGAGCTCCTGCCAGAAGGCCAGGTCCAGATAGACCTTGCGGTCCTGCGGGCAATAGAACGGCCCCATGGCCGACTGGCCCATGCCGCAGCCGGTGCCGGTGGCGCGGTCATAGATCACCACCCCGGCCGGCGGATCGTAGCTGCGATTGGAGGCCTTGAAGACCTGGCCCCAGACGTCGCTGGTGGAGGTCTCGATGACATCGACGAACTGGGCGTCGGCGTCCTGGGGCGTGCCACGCACGCCCTCCTGCTGCTCGGCCCCGCCGCCGGCCTGATTGACCACGCTCAGCGTCGTCGAGGGATCGATGCCGAAGACGAAATAGCCGATGGCCGCCAGGACCAGCCCGCCGATCCCGACCCCGCCCGCCACCGGGCCGAGCCCGCGGCGATCCTCGATGTTCCCGCCGCGCCGTCCGCCTTGCCAACGCATGGCCATCTCCTGAAACCCAAGCGCCCTCAACGCGCCAACACCGCCGAGGATGCGGCGGAACGGGGCCGCTGTCAGCTAGCGGGGGGGATTGTTCTTCTCCAGGAAGTCCACGGTCGCCTGCAGCATCTGGGTGCGGGTCGCACCGCGCGACAGCCCGTGATCCTCGGCCTTCAGGGTCACCAACTCCACCGGCTTGGCCGCCGCCGTCATGGCGTCGGCCATCAACTGGCTCTGCTCATAGGGCACCACCAGGTCGTCCTTGCCGTGGATCAGCAGGACCGGCGCCTTGATCGCCGCGACCTGGAGCGCCGGGGAGTAGGCGCCGAGCCCGCTCTCGTCCTCGCCTTCCACGCCCATGAAGCGACGCCAGAAACGCAGGGTGTCGTTCCGGCCGCCGCCGAGATTTCCCCGCTTCCACATCAGGAACCGATGGAGGTCGGAGATGCCGGAGACCGCCACCGCGCAGCGGTAGATCCCTGGCTGCAGGGCGACCCCGGCGAGGGCCGCGTAGCCGCCATAGCTGGCGCCGGCGATACAGACCCGCTTGGGATCGATCATCCCCTGGCCCGCGAGGTGCTTCACCCCGTCGGAGAGGTCTGTCTGCATCTTGCGGCCCCACTCGCCGTAGCCGGCGGCGGTGAAGGCCGGGCCGTAACCGTCGGAGCCGCGGAAATTGGGCTGCAGCACCGCATAGCCGCGGGACGCGAGCGCCTGACTCCACCAGTCGAAATCCAGGGTGTCGAAGGATTGGGGCCCGCCATGCGGCATGACCACAAGGGGCAGGTTCTTGGGATCCCGCCCCTTGGGCAGGGTCAGGACCGCGGGAATCTCCAGTCCGTCGGCGGCCTTGTAGGTGATCAGGGTGGCGGTGGAGATCTCGTCCGGCCCCAGGCCGGTCTGGATGTCGTCCACCATGGAGGCGCGGCCGACGGCGAGGTCGACGAACATGTAGGCCGCCCCGGTCTTGGGGCCCTGCACCTTGACCACCACCTGCTTGCGGTTGTCGGACCAGCTCTCCAGCGTCACCCGCTCGCCGGGGAAGGCGCGCTTGATCTTGTTCCAGCCGGCCTGATCCTCGGGGGCGAAGAAGGTCATCGTATGGGCGTCGTCGTTCTCCACGACGCCAATGATCCGCCGGGTCACCCCGTCCAACAGGAACTCCAGCACGCCGTTCTTCAGCTCCAGGGGCTCCCCGAGCTTGCCGGTCTTGAGGGAGACGGGCTTGAAGACCTGATGGCCGTCCTCAAGGCGGGCCAGCAGCAGGGTGTCGGGCGCGGGCCCAAGAGCGACCACCGAGGGCTCATCCAGCGGCGCGGTCTCGGCCAGCACCGGATACCATTTGGAGCCCACCCGGACGAGCAGCCGCCAGTCCCCGTCCTTGCGGTCGTATTCGGTCTTAGCGATCGCCGCGCCGGAGCCGTCCAACACCCAATCGGTGGAGATGTCGCCGATGCTCGGCCCCGAATCTAGCAGACGCGTGGGACCACCGGCGACGTCCACCCGGTAGAGGCTCTGAAGGCTGTCCACGCCGCTGATTCTCAGGCCGACCGCATAGATGCTGGGCACGCCCTCGGCCACGCGCACATGGACACCGCCATTGGTGAAGTTGCCGACGCCCGGGGTCTTGTCGAGGACCAGCTGGAAGGTCCGCGTCTCAAGGTCGTAGACGCGGGTCTGCAAGATTTCGCTGCGGCCCGTGAACTCCACCGACGAGCTGTTGCTGCGGATCCTGGAGGTCGTGGAGGTGGAGAAGGCGATGCGTCCATCGCCCACCCAGAACAGATCCCGCAGCTTTTCGACGCCCACGCCGACGGCGGCCAGCATCTTCCCGTCCGCCAGGCTCTGCACCATGATCTTGCGGCTCTCGCCCTCGGGGCGGACGTAGGCGAGCTTCGTGCCGTCGGGCGAGACCTCCACCTGCTCCAGGGTCGGGAGGCGGCCAAAGACCTCCAGCGGCGGCGCGGCGGCGGCGGGCAAGGCGAACAGGGCCGCACACAGGGCGGCCACGACCATTCGAAACATGAGAGTTCCCCCCGGAACCGAAACGCCACCAACGACCCCAGGTGGTCACGCAATATTCCCGGCGCACGCCCACCGGGCAAGTCTCAATTGTGAAGCTTGCGGACTCTACCGACGGTTTTCGGCCGCGGCGCGGACGCGGGCGTTGGAGGCGGCCATCCAGGCCTCGATGTTGGAGGGCAGCAGGCTGGCCGCCGGGTTGGGCGTCGGGCGGGCGTCGTCGGCGGGCAGCCGGATCGTCGCGCGTTGGGAGTCCAGCTCGCGCAGACGCGCTTCGGTCTGCTGGCGGGCCTCCAGGGCGTTGAGCTGGTTCTCCAGCGCCACCGCTCGCTGATTGGCCAGCTGCTGCTGCTGCCAGAGATCGAAGTCCCGGGCGGCCCAGCCGGGGTCCTGCGCCGAGGTGGCTGTGGCGAAGACGGCGGAGAGGGCGACAGCTGAAAGCAGGAGACGCATACCCATCATAACGCGCAGGACCGGGCCGGGTCCCGGCCCCTACCGCCGGGAGACGCTGAAACGGGTGAGCTGCTCGCGGGGGGCGGCCCATTCGGGCTGCATCTCCAGAGCCTTCTGATAGTCGAAATAGGCCGACTTGGCGTCGTCCAGGCCCTCATAGGCGAGCGCGCGGTTGTAGTAGGCCTTGGCCGGTTCCTGCACCCCCAGCTCCAGCCCCCTGTTGATGTCGGGCAGGCTCTCGGCATAGCGCCGCTGGCCGATGGAGGCCGCGCCGCGGTTCACATAGGCCTCGCCCATGTCGGACTTGAGCCTTACGGCCTGGTCGAAGTCGCGGGTGGCCTCGGGATAGGCGCCGCGCCGCAGCTTCAGGACCCCGCGGTTGATCAGGGTTCCGGCCCGGTCGCGGGCGTTCAGAAACTCGGTGTCCAGGGCCTCTGTGCAGAGCTGCTGGAACTTGACGTCGCTCTCGCCGCCGATCGCGGCCTGCGAGCAGGCCTGGGCCAGGCCTCCGCCGATCACGGTGACCGCGGCCTGTGCCGAGCCCGCCGCACAGGCCAGCGCCAGGGCGCCCGCCATCGATACTGTCCTGAACATGCCTGGCCTCCATCGCCTGGAGCCGGCCCGGAGCGCGCGAGGCCCTCGCGGAACCTGACTTCACCGCCAGATTCTTCCCGTAACGGGGGTCTGTCAACGCAGGCTTTCTGCAAGCCGCGGGCGGTCAGGTGCGGCGGAAACGGCGGGTTTCGCGCAGCAGGATGTAGACGCTGCTGCCGGCCACCACGAGGGCGCCGGCCAGGGTCGCGAGCCGGGGGGTCTCGCCCCAGACCAGGAATCCGATGAGGCTGGCCCAGACCAGCTGGGTGTAGTCGAAGGGCGCCACCACGGCCACCGGCGCCCGGCGGATCGCCTCGGTCAGGAACAGCTGCCCCACCCCGCCCAGCAGGCCCGCGAGGATCAGCAGGCCCAGGGTCTGCAGGTCCGGGATCACCCAGCCGAAGGGCAGGCTCGCCAGCCCCAGCACCATGCCCGCCAGGGTGAAGTAGAAGACGATCGTGGCGCCGGGCTCGGTGCGGCCGATCTCGCGGATGGCGATCATGGCGCCGGCCGAGCCGACGGCGGCCACCAGGGCGAAGATCGTCCCCTTCACCGCCATCTGGGCCGGATCGGGGTGGATCATGATCAACACGCCGGCCAGGCCGACGATGACGGCTCCCCAACGGTGCAGGCCCACCGTTTCCTTCAGGATCAGCGCAGACAGCGCCGTCATGAACAGAGGGGCCGAGAAGGAGAGCGCCGTGGATTCCGTCAGCGGCAGCAGGCTAACCGCCGTGAACCCGCAGACCATGCCGGTCAGGCCGACGGTGGAGCGCATCAGGTGGCCCAGCGGCCGCTTGGTCTTCAGCACCGAGAAGCCGCTGGTGCGGGAGATGTAGAGCAGGACCGGGACGAAGGCGAAGGCGTTGCGGAAGAAGATGATCTCCAGGACCGGCACGCCGCGGCTGGAGCACCACTTCACCAGCGCCGCCAGGCCCGCCATGCAGACCATCGCCGCCACCCGCAGGGCGATCCCCAGGCCATTGCGCTGGACGGTCATGTGCGCGGGCGGAGGGCTGGCGGTCATGTCCCAGGCCATATGCGGTTCGGCTTGACCGCGCCATCCCGTGCGACGACGGGACGCCCGATCGCATCAGGGTCAGGGGCGGGTGGGCGCAACCACCAGGCCCGCCGCGGCCAGGTCGTTCACAAAGGCCTGGGTCATGTCGAAGGTCTGCACCACCCCGCGCTTGAAGTCCTCGCGCGCATAGACCTCGGCGGGCGCCACGAGCCCACGGTCGGGGCTCCTTCGGCAGATCCCGACGCTGATGAGCTTGTGCACATGGCGGCGCGTGGTCTCGTAGGGCAGGCGCAGGTCACGGGCCAGGTTGTAGATGCTCACGGTTCGGCGCGGCCCGTCGTCGGGACTCTCATCGACGCCGCCGAAGGTGTCGGCCAGGGCCGGGTCGCGCGTCGCATGCCGGGTGTTGGCCCCGACGATGGCCAGGAACATCAGGCCCTCCGCCAGCTGCAGGTTCATGTTGGTCATGAGCAGCTCGACCCCGTTGAGGAAATAGTCGCTGGACAGCCGCACCACCTCGCGCGGGAGATACGCCGACTTTGCGGCGGCCCCGGGCGCCGGTCCGCCGGTGGGCGTCACGCCCGCGTCGGCCAGGGCCTGGACGAAGCGCAGGGTGGCCTCGAAATTGGTACGCACCGCGGCGCGGACGTCCTCGCGATGGTTCACCTCGGCGGGCGCCACGACCCCACCGTCGCCGCCCCGGACGCACAGACCCGACGCCAGCAGCTTGCCGATATGGCGCCGCGCGGTCTCGTAGGGAAGATGCAGCTCCCGGGCGATGGCGTAGACGCTCACCGGCCGGCGGAGGGCTTCGGGCGGCAGGTCCCCGGGCTCGAAATAGACCGCCGCCAGGTCCGGCTCCGCCAGCAGGTGCCGCACATTGGCCCGCACGATGGCCAGGAAGAGCATGCCGGTCACCAGATCGGAGTCGATGGAGGTGGTGATGATCTGGCTGGCGTTCACGAAGAAATCGCCGCCAAGACTCATGACATGGCGGCTGACGTCGCTGGGAAGGGCGTCCGGGTCGGGCATCTAGGTCCTGATTACGCGCCTTGGCTCGCGGACCGAGGCTATCGAGATTCCTGACCTTACGTAAAACCAGGCTCCGCGGATGCTCTTGCCCCGCGCGTCGGCAAAGAGAATTGTCGTGCCCGGCGCCGACGGATTCAGTCATGCGCCCGCCACAAGCTGGCGCTATGGTGCCTTTCATGTTCCCGCCGAGACACTACCCCACGCCCGCCGCCAAGTGCGCCGATCTGGTCGTGCACGTCGCCGGCCTGACCTTCGCCCTCATCGGGGGCGGCGTCCTGCTGGGACTCTCGGTGAAGATCGGCACCCTGGGCCAGGTGGCCGCGGTGGGGGTCTACAGCCTGGCGATGGTGGCCATGCTGGCCCTGTCCACGGCCTACAACTTCGCCAAGCCCGCCTGGCGGCCCCTGCTGCGCCGCTTCGATCACGCCGGCATCTTCCTGATGATCGCCGGCTCCTACACCCCCTTCACCACCCAGAACCTGACCGGCGCCTGGTCCATCGCCATGACCACGGCGGTCTGGAGCCTGGCGGCGCTGGGCATCTTCGGAAAACTGTTCCTGCCGGGCCTGGGCCGCCGCTTCTGGGTCGGGCTCTACCTGGCCTTGGGCTGGCTGGTGCTGGTGGCCATCAAGCCGATGGTGGAGGGCCTGTCCTGGGTGGCCCTGCTGCTGCTGGCCCTGGGCGGCGCCATCTATTCCACCGGCGCGGTCTTCTATCTGCTGGAGCGTCTGAAGTTCCGCCGCGCCATCTGGCACGGCCATGTGGTGGGCGGCGCGGTCCTGCAGTACGTCGCGGTGCTGATGGGCGTGGTCCTGGCTCAGCACTGAAACCTGCGAGCATGGTAGCCTGACGCCGGGTCATGCTGTTCGGGCGCGCATCTTGGGTCCATGCTCTCCGAAGTTGGGTCCGCAGGCGCGACCGTGAATGACGTCTGCGTGGAACCTCGACGGAGGGCGGACGATGCATGATCTGGTGATCCGTAACGGGCGCGTGGTGGATGGCGCCGAGACCCCGGCCTTCACGGCCGACATCGCCATCGACAACGGCAAGATCACGGCCATTGGAAAGATCACCCGGGCGGGGCGGCGCGAGATCGACGCCGCGGGCCTGATCGTCACCCCCGGCTGGGTCGACATCCACACCCACTATGACGGCCAGGTGACCTGGGACCCCTATCTGGCGCCGTCGAGCTGGCACGGGGTCACCACGGCGGTGATGGGCAATTGCGGGGTCGGCTTCGCCCCGGTCCGTCCCGACCGCCACGCCTGGCTGATCGAGCTGATGGAGGGTGTCGAGGACATTCCCGGCGCGGCCCTCTCCGAAGGCATCAAGTGGACCTGGGAGACCTTCCCGCAATATCTCGACAGCCTGGAGGGCCAGCCCCGGGTGATCGATGTGGCCACCCAGGTGCCGCACGGCGCGGTGCGGGCCTATGTGATGGGTGACCGCGGCGCGCGCAACGAGCCCGCCACCGCCGCCGACATCGCCGAGATGTCGCGCATCGTCGGCGAGGGCGTGGCGGCCGGCGCGCTCGGCTTCTCCACCTCGCGGACCATGCTGCACCTGGCCAAGGACGGCGAGCCGGTGCCGGGCACCTTCGCCGCCGAGGACGAACTGCTGGGCATCGGCCGGGCCATGGGGCAGGCCGGCCACGGGGTCTTCGAGATGGCCTCGGACATGGCGCCAGCCGAGGACGAGTTCAACTGGATGCGGTCCCTGTCGGCCGAGACGGGCGTGCCAGTTACTTATGGCTTGCTACAATCCCCGGTGAAGGCTGACGGCTGGCGCCGGCTGCTGAAGCTGACGGAGGAGGCGCGGGCGCAGGGCGCCCAGATCACCGCCCAGATCGCCTGCCGCCCCACCGGCATGGTGCTGGGCTGGCAGAGCACGGTGCATCCCTTCATCGGCCGCGACACATACCGCAAGCTGGCGGCCCTGCCCTTCGCCGAGCGGATCGTGCAGTTGCGCGATCCCGCCGTCCGCGCCCAGATCCTGGCCGAGCCGTCGCGGCCCATGGGCGCCATCGGCATGATCCTGACCCAGGGTTTCGACCGGATGTTCCGCCTGGAGCACGCCAGCGGCCTGGACTACGAGCCCCGCGCCGAGGACTCCATCGCCGCCCTGGCCAAGACCACCGGCCAGGCGCCCGACGCCATCGTCTACGACATGCTCATGGAGAAGGACGGCCGCGGCTACATCTACCTGCCGCTGCTGAACTATGCCGAGTTCAACTTCGACCATATCCACGAGATGATGAACCACCCCAACACGGTGCTCAGCCTGTCGGACGGCGGGGCCCACTGCGGGGTGATCTGCGACGCCAGCTTCCCCACCTACATGCTCACCCACTGGGTCCGCGACCGCTCGCGCGGCGAACGCCTGTCGCTGGAGAAGGTGGTCTCCATGCAGACTCGCGACACCGCACGGCTCTACGGCCTGAATGACCGCGGCACGCTGGCGCCCGGCATGAAGGCCGACCTCAACCTCATCGACTTCGAGAAGCTGGCGATCCTGGCGCCGGAGATGGCCTTCGACCTGCCCGCCGAGGGCCGCCGCCTGATCCAGCGCGCCCTGGGCTATGTCGCCACCATCGTCGGCGGCGTGGTCACCTTCGAGAACGGCGAGGCCACCGGCGAAATGCCCGGCAAGCTGATCCGCGGCCCGCAACACGAACCCATGGCCCAGGCGGCGGAGTAGGCGAGGCGCACTGCGCCCCCACCCCGTTAACGGCCATTCAACGCCGCTTCGCTCTATTGGGCCGCCCGCCCGACTGGAGTGATGACCAATGGCGCTTGCCGAGACCTCATTGACGCTGGAGGGCGACCGCCGCGCCATCATGGGGCGCGCCGCCATCGTCCTTGGCCTCCTGGTCTATGCCGCCTTGCTGGGCGGGGCCTGGTGGGCGGTCGTCAACCTGCTCCCCGACCAGATCACCCTGCAGGCCTTCGGCAAGTCCAAGACGGTCAGCGACCTCCACAACCGCATCGTCACCGGCATCGGCCTGGTGGCCGCCATCCTGCCCACCGCGCTCTGGATCGAGTGCCTGGCGGTGGGCTGGGAGCGCTGCTCAACCCGCCGCCTGATCCTTGGCCCCACCCCGTCGATGCGCACCGACCTAACGGTCCTGGTGCTGGGCCAGGGCCATGTGCTGGAACTGGCGGGCAAGGTGATGATGCTGGGCGCCTCGATGATCTCGGGCATCGCCATCCGCGACTGGATCCAGGCCCGGACCGGCTTCGCGGTCGATCCCAGCGGCCTGCCGCTGGCGCTTCAGGTGCCGATCTACTTCTACGTCTACACCTTCTTCGACTACTGGACCCACCGGCTGGACCACAGCCGGTTCTTCTGGCCCCTGCACCGCTATCACCACTCCGCGGAGGACTTCTGCGTCGTCACCTCGGCGCGGCAGCATCCGGCCGCCTTCAGCGCCATCTTTGTGATCAACCTGCCCCTGGCGATCCTGGGGGCGACTCCGGCGGTGATGATCTTCGTCAGCGTGGTGGTGACCACGGTGGGCTTCCTGATCCACTCGCAACTGCAGTCAGACTGGGGTTGGGTCGGCCGCTGGGTGATCCAGTCGCCCCTGCACCACCGGCTGCACCACAAGCTCGACATGACCCACCCCACCGGCCACTTCGCCATGGCCCCGATCTGGGACCGCCTGTTCGGCACCTGGTACGGCGGGGCGGAGCCCAACCTGGTGATCGGCGTCAGCCAGCCCTATCGCCACGGCTTCTGGATCGTCCCCGACCTGCTGCGCGACTACTGGCATTTCTGGTCGGGTTTCGTCGTGCGGCGCAGCGAGTAGCTCGCCGGCCGCCTAGGTCGGCCTGCGCCAGACGGATGGAGCGCCGCTTTCCTGGCCGGCCGCATCATAGCATGCTAGCGCAAGTTCTATCCTCGGCCCGGCGCGGTCCGGATCGGCGCGTCGTTCGACCAGGAGATTTGTAGGACCGATGGTTCACAGAACGGCGATCAGCAACGCCAAGCGATTCTACGACGCCTATGTCGCGCGGCTGGGGGATGTGTCCATCGTCGAGATTGGATCCCAGGACGTCAACGGTGGAATTCGAGCGTCCCTGGGCCCGAACAACCGCTACACCGGGGTCGACTTCGTGGCGGCGCGCGGCGTCGATGTGGTGCTGGAGGACCCGTACAAGCTGCCGTTTCCGGACGCCAGCACGGACGTGGTGGTCTCAAGCTCCTGCTACGAGCACTCCGAATTCTTCTGGCTGAGCTTCCTCGAGGTGATCCGCATCCTGCGGCCGGGCGGTCTATTCTACCTTAACGCGCCGTCGAATGGTCCGGTGCATGGCTATCCGGTCGACTGCTGGCGCTTCTATCCCGACAGCGGGCGCGCGCTCGCGCGCTGGGCGGTCCATCAAGGCTACGACGTGGTGCTGTTGGAATCCTATACGTCCGAACAGGAAGAGGGCTATTTCAACGATTTCGTGGCGGTCTTCTTGAAGGATAGCACCCAGGTCGAGAAACACCCCAACCGCATCTTGACCACATTTAAGGCTATGGGGAACGGCTACGTCTATGGAAACGCCGATGTCCTGAACAAGCAGCAGGTCACCGAGGATCAGAGAGCGTTGCAGGCGCTGCAACGCTATCTGCAGAACCGCCTGAAGCCCGTCTGAAACGCTGTACGATCAGACTTTGAAGTAGCGCGACATCTCGAAATCCTTGAGGATTTCGAGCCCGTTCAACGGCTTATTCGCAGCCCAATATGCCTCGAACTCCGGCGCGTCCATGACCACCTCGTGGTAGCGGTCGACGATCTCGAAATAGCGGTCTTCGAGCACGGTGGATGTCGGATCGAGATTGGAGATGCCCATGCTGCCAGTCGGCCGGACATCAACCGGCACGACCCGCAAATCGGGCCGGTACTCGCGCAGGATGCTGACCACTTTCCAGACGTCACCGGTCCACCACTCGGCGATCTCGCGGTCGACGCGGGCTGTGGGGTTGTGGAGACGCTCGGTCATCTCGATGTTGATCGGAAGACAGTCGTCGAGTAGCACGAGCGAGTTTCGCCCGCAGTGCTTTTCAGTGTTGATGAAATCGCGCAACAGATACTCGAACTGATGCAGACCATCGAGAAACGCCACGTCCACAGCTGCGCCAAAGATCCGCGTGGGATCGTGCTCAGCGAAGAATTCGTCGCTGGTCATCTGGAACAGGTGAAGGGCGCGCTTCTTGCCCATCGGGTTGCGGTCGAAGATGAAGTTCGGATCGATCCCTATGGCAGGGCACTCGACCCCGGCCAGGCAGAGGCCCGCGCGCACGCCCACTTCCATATAGTTGCGGGCGTTCCGCTTGCGGAGCAGCTCGTGGATATAGGCGATGTAGGTTGGCCCAATAAGGGATTTGCGCTTAGGCGTCGGCGGACTGCTGCTGATCTCTTCGCTCATGATCCTTGCTGCTCGATTTCCTCGTCCGTTGATGGGATCCCATACCATACCCGGGAGATGTTCGAGCGTACTTCCAGGCTCTAACGGTAGGGCGATCAAGTGTGGCGCGCCGTTGCCCGACCCCGCCAAAGTCTTCTAGACTTCCACGGCGCGGCAAGGGGCGCCGTCCGCCCTGGGGTGTCCATGTTCTTTCAGCTGCTCGCCGGTCGCACGCCGCTGACCGTCCGGCGGCTGGCCTTTGTGGGACCCGGCCGCGAGGGCTTTGCGGACGACTACCTGGCCCGCAACCCACAGGCGACCTTCGCCGGGCCAGGCGAATCCGTCGAGGTCCTGGTCCTGGCCGATCTTGACGCGACGCCCCCGCGGGACGTCCTCTCCGCCGCCGAGGCGATCGAAACGGGCGGCTATCTGGTGGCGGCCTCGCGATCCGGTCCTCACGTGGCGGCGGTGCTGGCGGCCCTGGGGGATGGCTTCCGGATCGCCAAGCTGCAGGTCCTGGTCCCCGGCGACGATCACTTCAACGACCTCGCCCCACGCCGCGACCCGGCCAGCATCGACCAGGTCTCCGACCGCGACCTCCTGCTGGTGGTCCAGAAGCGCGGCGCCGGGCCCCCGCCGCCCGAGCCCCTGGTGGTGCAGAGCGCCGCCTTTGCTCCGCGCCTGATGGACATCCGCACCCGCCTGCCGGCCCATGGCCTGCGCGGCGATCCAGAGTTGATCGTGGCCTATGGCGCGGCGCCGGTTCAGCTCCTGCCCCTGCCCCCCGAGACCCCCAAGATCCTGGTGCTGCAACGCCCGGCCCTTCCGTCCGTGGAGACCTGGCGCGCGGCCACCGCCAACAGCATCCGCCGCGGCTGGGTCCCCGTGCTGGAGATCGATGACCATCCGGCCCTGCTGGCCGCCGTCGCCGGGCGCAAGCTGACGCCTGCCGACTGGCTGACCTACGGCTTCCCCCACGCCATCCAGACCTCCACCGAGCGGCTGGCCACGGCGTTTTCCAGGTACAATCCGGTGGTCAAGGTCTTCCCCAACGCCGTGTTCGACCTGCACCCCTTCCCCACCGCGCCGGCCCCGCGGCGGGTCTTCTACGGTGCCCTGTCACGAGGCAGGCTCGCCGCCCGCGTGGCCGCCTCTCTTGGCCCCGTCAGCGAGGAGTATCCCGAGGTCGAGTTTGTGGTGGTGGGCGACCGGGCGGTATTCGAAGCCCTGCCCACCGCCCGGAAGAGCTTCCACGACTACCTGCCCTATAATGCCTATCTCGACCTGATGGCGACCTGCGCGGTCTCCCTCTCGCCGGTAGAGGGACGGCTCTACGAGGACACCAAGAGCGACGCCAAGTTCCTGGACGCCGCGGCCCGCGGCGTGGTGACCCTGGCCTCCCCCACCATCTATGCTGAGACCATCGTCCACGGTCTGACCGGCCTGATCGCTCACCGGTTGACGGATTGGGCGCCCCTGCTGACCGGCGCCCTGCGCGACGAGACCGCCCGCCAGGCCATGGCGCGGCGGGCTTGGGACTATGTCCGCGCCGAACGGATGTTCGCCCACCAAAGCGCCGACCGCCGCGCCTGGTACCGCGAGCTCTGGGATCGGCGGGAAGAGCTGAACGCCGGGGTTATCGCCCGCCTCCCCGGCCTGGCCCAGGCCTTGGCCTGAATCTGTCTCATCGGCAGAGCAAATGAGCGACCCTATCGCTCAAATACATACCTGATTTTCTTGATGTTTGTACCTGTCCGCGCACGTCGGCGAACAGGAAAATGGTGCCCCAGGTCGGACTCGAACCAACACGCCTCTCGGCAACAGATTTTGAGTCTAATCCGAGAACACGTAAGACATTGTATTAATTAGATTATTTTGTTAGTCGGTGGGCTAGTGTGCTAGCTTGTGTGCTAAACACACCGGGGGGTAGGTGCGGAATGGATATCAGATTCCCCTGACGGGCGCATTTGCCGCCACGCTTCTGGCCACAGCGACTTGCCGCGCGACTGGAAAGCCCCAAATTCTGGAGCGATGAGCAAGCGCTTCAAGGGTCTGACCTGCGCCTACTGCGCGACCGAGGGCGCTTCGACCACGGGCGACCACGTCTTCGCCCGCGAGTTCTTCCCCCTGAACAAGCGCAGTAACCTGCCCAAGGTGGCGGCCTGTCAGGCCTGCAACAACGACAAGTCCAAGCTTGAGCACTACCTGACGGCGGTCCTTCCCTTTGGTGGCAGGCACCCGGATGCGAGCCACATGCTCAACAGCATGGTGCCGCCGCGCCTGGCGAAGAATGTGAGGCTCCACAACGCCCTTTCCGAAGGGCAGTCGCGCGCCTGGATCAACCGAGGCGGCGTCATCCTTCCGACTATGACCATCCCCATCGATGCCAATCAATTTCGGCAGCTCTTCACACTGATCATGAAGGGGCTGATGACCCACCATTGGGGGGTACATGTGCCTCCGACCCATAACGCCAGCGCTGGCCTTCTGACCGAAGCGGGCGAGGCACTTCTTGCGCCTATGCTGGCCGGGAATGGCCGGGCCCGTGCCACGGCCTCGATCGGCGGAGGCGCGTTTGAGTACAACGGGCTGCAAGCGTTGGACGACCCACTGCTGAGCATCTGGTGCTTCCGGGCCTATGGGGGAATTACCCTTGGAGGGGACCCGCGCGAGAATGCGGAGGCAACGCCCCGCATCTGGGCGATGACCTCGCGCCAGCCCCTCCTGAATATCTTCGATGAATAGAGAAGGGGCGCGCCAGCAACCCTGCCTCATGGCGAATAGCGGGTGTGCAAGCGGAGCAGCGGCTTCGCGGGGAACCGGCTGCAGGGAGCGTCAGCGACCGAAGCTGGGCGGAAGCCGCTCGAAGTGCGCTGAGGGCGGAGCCCTAAGTGACCCTACATCTGCCGATCAGATCGACGATTCCAATCGCGGTCATCATCCTCGTCGTCGCTGTCTTCCTCGTCGGCGATGAGCAGCGTCATCGCCCATCCGTCTTCCTGAACGAAGACCTGTTCGTAGAGAGCGGAGACGCTCCCCTTGCGATCTAGCCAGGTGTGGGTGGCGACTTCACAAAGATCGGAAATGGAAGACTGGCCCCCACCGGGTCGAAAAGTCGAAGTCAGTGCGGTCGCGGGGATCGGGGCATCACGCCGGAGGCCCAGATACGGAAAGCCGGACTTGGGGATCACGCGCCGAACCAGACCCCGGTGGGATGTAATGATGGCGGCGCTCTCGTCGGAAGCGTTGACGTAGATCTTAGCCATCATCTCCTGGGAGACGTCGAATGTCTCCGCCAGCTGCCGGATGTGGACGATATCGCAGGCGGTGCCAAGCCGGCGGCGTTCCTTTTGAAACTCAGGGACAGGTACGAGAAGCGCTGCGGAGAATTCGTTGGCCTCCACTTCAATGCGCTCAAGTGGCGGCCGGGAATCCCAATTACCGCCTGAACGCTCCCTCCCCATATCGACTATCGCACATTGGAATTTGTCACGGCCGAACCGATGGTTCGGAATGACAAAATGTCCGATCTCATGGCCGATGGTGAAGTTGCGGCGCCCGGAGCGCAGGCCCTTGCGAAGCCCTATCGCGCCGAACCCATCCTGAACGACCAACGTGCCTTCAAAATCGTCCGTGGCGATTTCCTTGATGCCCACGATGCCGACGGCCTTCGCCAAGCTGGCCAAAGGAAGTTGTGTCGGAACCTGATCGAATTGGGCGCGAAGCTGTCGATGGATTTCGAGGGCGAGCTTCATCGGCTGGCCGATATCGGCCAGCTCCATCATATCGATCTCGATCTCAGGTTCCGCGGCCATCTTCGCGCTTTGCGATCATATCGAGAAGTTGTTCGAGCACGTCGAAGTCCTTGTCGCCCATGGCGGCGAACTTCTCACTGTTGCGTCGATAGAACTGGTCGGCTCGGCTGAGATCGCCTTCGGGCTCCTCGATCAAGTACGCGACCGTCGTCCCGAAATGCGAGGCCAGTTTCTGCAGGAGATCCAGCGACGGGTTCTTACTGCGATTGCTTTCAAGTTCCCAGATATGGGCTTTGGATGCGCCGATTGCGTCAGCGACTCCCTGAAGGGACTGGCCCTTCCTGACCCGCATTTCCTTGATCTTGTCTCCTATCGGCATGGACCCTCCCCGGCAGCGTCGTAAAGACCAATCGAACGTCACGTTCATTCGGGCTTGACCCCAACGCGGCGTTCGATTAATCTATACATGCCGGATGATCGGCGACTTGGCAAGGAGATTTGGGATGCCCCTAGATGACGCCTCGCCGGAGATTTCCGGCAACGAACGCTACGCCTTCACCGTGAATGGGGTGCGCTACGCGACCAACGATCCCGTCAAAGAAGGCCGGGACCTGTTGCAGAAGGCGGGCTTCAACCCCGCCAGCGAACACGTGCTGATCGAACTGAAACACCCCGGTGCGACCTCGGTCGGACTGGATGAAGAAGTCGATCTCAGCCAACCCGGCCGCGAGGAGTTCCGCGCCTTCCGGTCCGACCGGACGTTCAACTTCACCATCGACGAGCGCGGCTACGAGTGGGGTGCGCCGACGATCACCGAGGATGAACTGCGCGCCATCTCCGACACGCCAGAGAACAAGGCGCTGATCTTGGAGCGTACGGATCAGCCGGATCATATGATCGAGCCGGGAACCTCGGTCGATCTGGATGGGAGCGGCACCGAGCACATCCGCACCGAGCAACGCGAATACGAAATCGTCGTGAATGCGCGGAAGGTCAAAGTGACCTCGCGGGACCTCACCTACGCCCAGGTGGTTGCGCTGGCTTTCAACCCGGTCCCGACGGGGCCGGACGTGATCTTCACGGTCACCTATCGCAAGGGGCCGCCGGCTAACCCCAAGGGAACCCTGCCCGAGGGTGGAACGGTCACCATCAAGAACGGGATGATCTTCGTTGTCACGCAGACCAATCGCTCGTAGCCCGGATTTGTCGCAGCTCCTCGCTGAGGGCTACGACATTTCCATCCAGGCCAACCACTTGGTGGTCAAACGCATCCCGTACGTGAATGCTGAAAGGCAGATCAAATACGGGATGCTTGTCACCGTATTGCGCCTGCAAAACGACGTCACTCTCCCGCCGGACGATCACACCATCTACTTCGTGGGCGAATATCCGTGCGACGCGAACGGCCAGCCCATCGAGGCCATTCGCAACGGCCCGGAGCGGACCAGCATCGGGAATCTCACTACGGACCATCGCTTTTCGGCCAAGCCCCAACCTTCCGGCAAATACGACGACTTCCACCATAAGATCGTGACCTACGCGGCGCTGTTGAGCGGGCCGGCGCAAACCATCGATCCTGGTGTGAAGCCAAACCCCGGCGGCTTTATCCCGGCCGAGGAAGACGACGACTCCGTCTTCCTGTATCTCGACACCGCCTCCCCGCGCGCCGAGATCACCGCCGTCACCGCCAAACTTGAGCGCAAGAAGGTCGTAATTGTCGGGCTTGGCGGCACGGGCTGCTATGTGCTGGATTTCGTCGCTAAGACCCCCGTCGAAGAGGTCCATCTCTACGATGACGACACCTTCGAACAGCACAACGCCTTCCGCGCGCCGGGTGCCGCCTCGGGTGACGAACTATCGGCCAACTCCACAAAGGTGGCGTATCTGGCCGGCATCTACTGCAAAATGCGGCGCGGGATTGTTGCCCATCCAGAGCGCGTAGGGGCATCCAACATCGAAGAACTGCGCGATGCGGATTTCGTCTTTCTCTGCATTGATGATGGGCCGTCTAAGGGCCTCATCATCGCTAAGTTGGAGGAGTTCGGCGTCAGCTTCGTTGACGCCGGCATGGGTCTCTTCCTGGAGGACGGCGCGCTGGGAGGCATTCTACGCACCACGACCAGCACGCCCACGATGCGTGACCATGTTCGCGACGGAAAGCGCATCTCCCTTTCCAAGGATGAGGGCGAGAACGAGTACGAACGGAACATCCAAGTGGCCGACCTAAACGCGCTCAACGCGATCATGGCGGTCATGAAGTGGAAGAAATTATGGGGCTTCTACATCGACCTCGAACGCGAACATCACAGCACCTACACCATTGATGGCAACGAGATGACCAACGAGGATTGCGAATGAGGGCAAACTTCGCCATCGAGCACGCGTTCGTGGACTTCATGCCTGATGTGCTGGAGGAGCGGACGCTCTACATCTCCATCGAATTCGCGACGGCCTCGCATCGCTGCTTCTGCGGCTGCGGCGCGGAAGTGGTTACGCCGATCAGCCCGGTGGGCTGGCAGCTAACCTTCGATGGTGAAACGGTCTCGCTCTCTCCCTCCGTCGGAAGCTGGAGTCTGCCCTGCCAGTCGCACTACTGGATTCGCCGCGACATGGTGGAGTGGGCGCCGGGGATGACGGCCGAGGAGATTGCCGGCGTCCGTCGTCGGGACGATTTCGACCGCGTGCGCCACTACGGTGCGTACGAAGCCCCCGCCAAAGTGGTCGAGCCCCCCAAGGTCGAAGTAACTCTCCCGTCGAAGCCCCGCGGGTTCTTCGCCTGGCTGGCTGACCTGTTCCGCTAAGCCGGGGGCTAGTTTTCTACCTTGGACGGTTCGTCCTACTGGAATCGTTCAAGCGCAAATGCGACCGCCGAAACGAGCTACGTCTCGGGATGAAATCCTTGCTCGTGCATTGCGCCAAGGGTGAGTTTGAACAGCCTAGGGAGCGGGGGTGGAGGTGGCCACCAGATGATCAAGGGATCGCCCTGCCAGAATTATGACTAACCCGAGCCGAGGAAAAGTGCAGCTCGGTCAGGACATCGCCATTTCAAGCCGCGCCTTCCGCCGCCGCCAGTCTGGTAGGACTTGATCCAACAGCGCAATAAATTTGGGCCCGTGATGAGCTTCGGCGATGTGGCAAAGCTCGTGGGTGATGACGTAGTCGATGGCGTCCGTAGGAGCCTCGATCAGCCGCGCATTCAGCAGGAGGCGTGACGCCTTGCTCATGGAACCCCAACGCTGATTGAGCGTGCGGAGGATGATCGCGGTCGGGCGAAATGCCTCGGGATCTGCGAAGCGCTGCAAATTATGTTCGAGGCGTTCGGCGAATTTCACCGCAGCACGTTCGCGGTACCAGCGCTCGACCAGCTCCTGGGTAGCCTCCGCGCATTGCGGGCGATGCGCCTGCACAACGAGATGGCCTCCCCGCAATTTCACACTGGCCTGGACGTGGGGCACCACCTTGAGTCGGTAGTGGCGGCCGAGGTAGCGAAATGTCTCACCCGCAATGAACTGGCGGTCGGGCGTCCGGGGCAGGAACTGCATGAAGTAGCGCTGTTGCCGCCGTATCCACGCGGCGCGCCTTCTGACCTTGCCCTCAATCGCACCTAGCGTCGCGTCGAGCGGCGCGGTCACACTGACGGTTGCGTCCGGCTCAACGGCAATTTCCAAGGTTTTGCGGTCACGGCGAAACAAGCTGACGTCGATCTCATGCTCGCCGTACTGGACGATGAGATGTTCGACGCTCATCCCGGAAACCTCGCCCGCGCGAGGCTCATGATCCTGGCCTCCAGCTCGTCGAGTGCATCGACCGGCACCTCGATCCCCATTTCATCGCGGAGCACGTCGAAGAAGTAGTCGTCGATGGCGTTGTGCATGTTGTTCTGCGCCACGTCGTTCGACCAGACATCAACAATGTGGTGCTGTTGGATGATCTCGATCACGGCCAGGGCGATGGCGGCGGTCTGATCCGCGCCGACCACCTCGCCGTCTGCCGTCACCAACTTGCCCGCAAGAAGGCCGTAGAAAGCCTGGCCGTCTTCGTTGGCCTCCACGGCGGCAGGCACGGATTGTCCGCGTTCCTTGCGGGCCACCTTGCTGGCCAGGTCGATGATGCTCTGCAGGTAGTCGCGCTCCGACAGGCGCTTTTGCCGATAGTCCCTGATGGTCTCCTCAAGCAGTTCGGAAAACTGCTTATAGAAGCTCGGGTCCTCTTCCATTTTCTCGGTGATGACCCGCCGTGTCGCGCTGGCGATCCGATCCGCCTTCGACGCGTCTGACACGCCTGTCTCATCGACCACGGCCTTCAGCGCATCGGCGTCATTGATGTTGACGAGGGCGATGATGGTTTCAGCGGGCAACGCGACGACATGGTCGTCGAGGAGCTTTTGGATTTTTGGCTCGAACTCCTTCAGGTCCACCGTCTCCTGGTAGCGGAGTTGAACGGACCGCTTCAGCTCGGAGAACCGTTTCCAGTCACGCTTCATGCCGTCGATACGATCCTCGTCGAACACGTCGAGGAGCTTGTCGGAAGACATGGAAATGTGAAGGCATCGGCTGAACGCGCGCAGGCGTTCATAGAAGTCCTGCCGGATGGCTTCGTCGGACAGGAACTGCTCGAACTGCTCCATGTCCTTCTTGTTCTTGATGGGCTTGAACAGATCCCAAAGCTGCTCATGGAGCTGCGGCAGCTTCTTGATCTCCTCGCGCACGTCATGGACGGTGCCGGCAAGATCTGAGGACTCGTATCCCTCGAAAGCGCTGTAGGCGGTGAGCGCCTTGTCCAGCTCACCGAGGAGGCCTTCATAGTCGATGATGAAGCCGAACTGCTTTTCCGCGCCGTCGCCTTCGTAGAGACGATTCACCCGCGCGATCGCTTGCAGCAAATTGTGCTCGCGTAGGGGTTTGCAGACATAGAGCACGGTGTTGCGCGGCGCGTCGAAGCCAGTCAGCAGTTTGGAAACAACGATGAGAATTTCCGGGTCACCAGAGCCTTTGAAGGCATCGATGATCTGACGGTTGTACTCGTCCTCGGTCTTATAGATGACCATCATCCGGTCCCAGAAAACGCGGACCAGATCCTTCGAGTCCTTATCGACCTCCTCGTTGCCCTCGTTGTCGTCGGGAGGCGAAATGACGATAGCGCTGGTGACGTGCCCGATCTCGTCGAGCACTTCTTTGAAGCGGACAGCGGCAGCTTTCGACGGGGCCACCAACTGAGCCTTGAACCCCGTCCCCTGCCAGTGCTGGCGGAAATGTTCGGAGATGTCGAAGGCCTTGGCACGGATCGCCTGGCCGGTTTTGCCGAGGGCGTCCATGCGTGAGAATTTGCGCTTGAGGTCGGCCTTCTGTTTGTCGGTCAGCCCCTCGCTGATCTTCTCGAACCAGCGGTCGATGACATTGCCGGTGATCTGCTGTTCGACCAGGCGGCCTTCATAGAGCAGCGGGACGACCGCCCCATCCGCCACCGCTTCGTCGATGGCGTATTTGTGGATCAGGCCGCCGAAGGTGGACAGGGTGTTCTTGTCCTTCTTGAGCAGCGGGGTGCCGGTGAAGCCAAGATAGCAGGCCTTCGGCAGGAGGCGGCGCATCTTGGTGGCGAACTGGCTGTGCCCGCCATAGCGCCCGGTCTGGGTGCGGTGGCTTTCGTCCACCAGCACGAAGATGTTGGCGTCGTTCTCGCCAATCTCATTGCCGCGCAGAGCCGTGTCGAACTTGTTGATGATGGTGGTGATGAGCGGCGCTTTGTTGCGGACCAGCTCGATCAGATCGGCACCGCTGGTCGCCCTTCGGGGCTCCATCTCGCAGGATTTGAAAGTGCCCTTGATCTGTTTGTCGAGGTCATCACGGTCGGTGACGATGATGATCCGGGGATTGGAGATGCCCTTATCAAGGGCTAGCGAGCGCCCGAGCATCACCATGGTCAGCGACTTGCCGGACCCCTGGGTGTGCCAGATGACCCCGCCTTTGCGGATGCCGTTCATATCGAACTGACGCACGCGCTCCACCGCTTTGCGGATACCGAAGAACTGCTGGTGACGCGCGATCTTGCGCACGCCGCCGTCGAACACGGTGAAGCGACGCACCAGATCGAGCATGCGCTCGGGGCGGCAAAGCGCGAAGGTGGTCCGATCCTGCGGACTGACGGCGCGCTCGCCCTCGGCCTGCATGGCCTCGAAATAGGTCCGCGCACCGGCGAAATCTCCGGAGAAGATGGCGTCCTTATCGGCGGCCGTCAGAGTGTGGTTGGCTGCCGCGAAGATCGCCGCGTCGGAATCTTCCTCGTCTCGCCATGTCTGCCAGAACTTCTGCGGCGTCCCGACCGTGGCATAGCGGGCTTCGACGCGGTTCATGGTCAAGAGTAGCTGGGCGAAGTGGAATAGCTGCGGGATGTTGTCTTCGTTCTGATAGCCGACGAGCTGGCTCCCCGCCTTTTTGAGGCTCTCGGTCGGGCGCTTGTTCTCGATGATGAGGAACGGGATGCCATTGACGAACCCGACGATGTCGCAGCGCTTGGTCTGCGTGGTGCCGGTTCGCTCCACCGCATATTCAGCGGTGACATGGAACACGTTGTTCTCAGGGTGCTCCCAGTCGATGAAGCGGAAGGAATAGCTCTTGGAGTCACCGTCGATGGTCTTGGTGATCGTGGTCCCGAGCACCAGCGTGTCATAAACATCCTGGTTGGTGCCCTTGAGGCCCTTCATCCGATCCGGAGTGGGCTTCAGCCGACGCATCGCCTCGTGGGCGTCGGACAGATCAAACCCATATTCGCGGCCCTTGTAGGTGAACCTGTTGATGCGCATCAGGCTGTCGGCAAGCACATCGTCGAGCACGACATTGCGCAGGCGACCACCGCGCAACGCCAAGGCATCAGCCTGCGCCAGCGGCTTGAAGCCAAGCGCGACGAGTAGCTGAAGCGCCGGAATCTGGGATTGGGATAACTCTGCGGCGTCGAAGCTCATCAGCTCGCCTCATCGAACATGGACGATAAGGCAGCGCGCGCGGCGACCACGTCGATTGCCGCTTTGATGATGCGGTCGAGGTCTCCGTCTTCGGAGTAGTTGGCGGGCGCAGCGCAGTGCACGCGGTCGTCGGCGATGTATTTTTCGGCCTTGCTCTTGGCCCCCTTGGTGTGGGGCTTGAAGACCGCGACCGACAGGCCGCCCTGTTCCTTGACCAGGCGGAAGCATGGAATGTCCGTCGAGCCATCGCCGATGAACACCATGTTCTCGAAGGGAACCGGGCGGGCCTTCTTCTCGACGAACTGGTTGACCTTGGCGTTGTCGCTCAGGTCGTGCGCACCTTTGTTGATGCGGAAGAGGTACTGCGTCTTGGTGGTGTAGTTCACCGCCAGCGCGGGCCAGGCGGCCACGCCGTTTTCATCGAACATGAATTTCGACGCATAGATTTGCGAAAACTTCGAGGCGATGGGCGTGCCGGCGAAGATCTCCGCATTGCCCGACGACACCAGCACATGCTCGATGCGGACACCCTTGGACTTGCCGTAGGCGGTGATGCGGTCGAACCAGCCATCCACCCCCTCGAACAGGGCGATGGTCTGCCCGCGCGCCTTGAAGTCCTCTCGCCGCACGGGAACGCCGGCGGCCGCGGCCCTCCTAAGCATGAGGTTCATGTAGACGAGCACCTCGTCGGCCTGGTGCTCCTTGGTCAGGCGCTTGACCTCTTCCCAGAAGGCCTTGGGCTTCATGCCGATGTCCGGCAGGAACTGGTGTTCCTGCATGTTGCCGTCGGCGAGCGTGCCATCGAAGTCGTACGCAATGGCCATCGGGATATGCTTCTTAGCCATGCGTACCTCCGTCGAGTTTCACCCGCCATTCGCCCGTCAGCAGCTTCTGCATCAGGCCGCGCTTTTGGCGCGTCAGGGTTCTGATTTCTGCGCTCAGGCCAGCAATATCGGCGCTCGCGGTCTGCAGGACCTCCACGATAGCCCTCTGCTCGGGAAGCGGGGGCAACGGGATTGGTAATTGCGAAAACTCGCTCCACCGCAGACTGCCCCGGCGATCAACAGAGGCGCTCGTGCTGACCTCAAAGATGTGCCGATAGAGGCTAGTCTTTAGGACCGCGTATGCGTAGCGAGGGTCCACTTTGTCTGGCGCAAATCGGAACACTGTGTAAATCGGGCTGACAACGCCCACGTCAACCACGTCCTGAAGGCCAATTGAGCCCTCCTCGACGTGATTGCTCGGAAAACCAAAATCATTCCGCCAGATGCGCTTGTAGTTAGCAAGACTTGTACTGAACACTTGCTTCTTAAAGTACTCTAGAGATCTCACGAAGCCGGCGTACTTTGAGCAAGAAAGGACCTCCGCCGCTTCGGCGTCGCCATGTCGTTCGGACACCTCGACTGCGACTTTGCCGATGGCCTTGCAAGACCAGTCTGCGGGAAGGGTGAACCAGCGGTGGGAAACCGCTTGATCGGTTTGCCGGAATCCACTGAGCCGGAGCGACCCGAAGACCAGCGCTCGGGTCAATGCTCTCTGCCTGCTCTGTTTTATGTTGCGTAGCGCCTCCAGCTTTTCGAGGGCCTCGTCCCAGCTCCGCAGGATCGCGGCAATCTTGCGCTGCTCCAGTTGGGATTTCGGAACGGCGATCAGAAAATCCCGAACAGCGTGAATCGAAAACTCAAGCCGCGTCGAGCCAACTATCTTGCTTTCGATACGTCGTTGCGTGTGGTCGGCATCAAGTTGGAATGCAAGAAACTCAGAGTCGATGTCCGGCTTGGGGCGAATTCGCGCTATCTCGCGAGCGATATTCCCTTCAAAGCCGTCCGGAACGACTCCGACTTCACCGATCGTCCCTTTGACTGAAATGAGAACGTCGCCGCCCTTCACTCGACTTGCGGCGTATGGCGCTTCGATCTCGGAGGATGCATGGTGAAGCGGTACCTTGCCAATCCGTCGAACGTGCTTGATCGGGACAATAGGAACGCCTCCCGGCGTGTCTGGTCCGATCTGCACAACTCCGTATCGGATCGGCGCGGTCGGATCAGATACTTCGTCAAGCCTGACGACGTCCCAGTTCGACGGCACGGCTCCAATCTTTGTGGCCTTATAGCCACCGCTGAGCGACACATGGCCTTCGTCTGAATTAAGCATCGACGCCAAGCTCCTTGAGGTAGCCTGCCATCTTGGCGCGCACATCCGCGAGTTCCGCGTTGATGCGATGGATGTCCTTTTGCAGGGCCGCGACGTCGATCTCGTCCTCCGCCTCAAGCGTGTCCACGTAGCGGGGGATGTTCAGATTGAAATCGTTCTCAGCGATCTCTTCCGGGCTGGCGCGGTGAGAGTATTTCTCGATCTCCGCCCTTGACCGATAGGTCTCCAGCACCTTGGCGATATGAGCATCGTCCATGACGTTCTGCGTCTTGCCGGGATTGAATTCCTTGCTGGCATCAATGAAGAGAACGTCCTTTCGGGCCTCGTTCACACCGCCTTGTTCGCGTGATCGGTCGAAGATGAGAATCGCGACTGGAATGCCGGTGGTGGTGAAGAGGTTGGCCGGAAGGCCAACCACGGCGTCGAGCAGGTTTTCCTCGATCAGGGCCTGACGAATTTTGCCTTCCGCACCGCCCCGGAACAGCACGCCGTGCGGAACGATCACCGCGACGCGTCCGCTCTGCCGCTTGGCGATCTCGATCATGTGGGTGATGAAGCCGTAGTCGGCCTTCGACTTCGGCGGAATGCCGCGCCAATAGCGGTTGTAGGGATCGGTCCCCGCGTCTTCCGCGCCCCACTTGTCGAGACTGAAGGGCGGATTGGCGACAACCACGTCGAAGCGCATCAAGTGGTCGCCCTCGACCAGCGCGGGACTGTTGAGGGTGTCGCACCACTCGATACGGGCGGCGTCCTTGGAGTGCAGGAACATGTTCATGCGAGCCAGCGCCCAGGTCGCGCCGTTCACTTCCTGGCCGTAAAGGGCGAAGTTGTCGGACCCGACTTCCTGCGCAGCGCGGATCAGAAGCGAGCCTGAGCCGCAGGCCGGATCACAGATCGTGTCGCCCGGCTTCGGGGACGCGAGTTTGGCCAGCAGGCCGGACACCGCGCCCGGCGTATAGAACTCGCCCGCCTTCTTGCCGGCGTCGGAGGCGAAGCGCGAGATCAGGTAGATGTAGCACTCGCCGATGATGTCCTCGGTGACGCGCGACGGGCGAAGATCCAGCGCCGGTTTCGCGAAATCTTCGAGCATGTTCTTGAGGCGACGATTGCGGTCCTTCACGCGGCCGAGATTGGCCTCGGAATTAAAATCGATGTTGCGGAAGACCCCTTCGAGTTTGGCCCGGTTCGTGTCTTCGATGCGCTCCAGGGCGATATTGATCAGTTCACCGACGTTGGGCTCGTTCCGCTTTTCGTAGAGGTCATAGAAGCTGGCTCCCTCCGGTAGCACGAACCGCTCGCGCTCAAGCCGGCGACGGATGCGGGCGTCGTCACCACCGAACTGCTTGCGATACTCTTCGACGTGGTCGTTCCAGAGGTCGGAGATGTATTTCAGGAACAGCATCACCAGGATGTAGTCCTTGTACTGACCGGCATCGACGACGCCACGGAACGTGTCGCATGCGGCCCAGGCGGTTTGATTCACTTGGGTTTGAGTGAGCGTGTCGGTCACGGCTTGCTCCTTTCTGAGGGGCGGCGTTCGCTGGCGCGTTTGGCGGCGTCGGCGAGCGCGAGGGTGGTGAGGGAAAGGCTTTTTTCCGCGAGGCTGGCGGCAAGGGCCGCTTCACGGCGGGCGAGATTTGCGGCGGCGACGATGCGGCGCTGCGTCGCGAGATCGGGAACGTCGATGCGCAGGTCGTCGAGCGCCGATTTGGGGACCATACGAATGCTCGACCCCTGCGCGGACGCATCGAGGTTTCGTTGGTTGGCGGGAAGATTGATCGACCACGCCAAGAACTGCGGCGCGATCATCGACGGGTTCGGCCGCAAGATGATCAACGGCAGGATCGCGACCGCCTGTTCATTCATCGACTCGTCGATGGCGGTGGCGGTGGTGCGCTCTCCACGAGAGCGAAAGACCACATCTCCGCTGCCCACCATGTAGCGCTCCGACAGTTCGGGAAGCTGGACACGCGAGAGCGTCTGAAAGCCGATATCCCCGTCTGCGGAGATGTCACGCAACTGAAGCGCCAGGACGCCGCCCTCGCTCGCCGGTTCGAGCCGGGAGCGTGCGGTGTAGCCCATCTGGAGGGCGCAAAGGCTGGATAGCTTCATGCGATAATTCTCTGTAGTGTGCGTACAGCATCTGCCACTCGATCAAACATGTCAAGTAGCAAAACGCTGTAGTCGCTCTACAGCGAATTTTGCCGCTAGCCCGTGGCGGTCTGAAGGTGGCTGTCAGCGGGGCTGTGGCGGAGAAACTCCACCGCCTTCGACGCCGCGCTGGCGGCTGCGAAGATGGCCTTCTTGTCGGCTTTGAGCACCGACAGCCAGGATGCGAGGTACTGGGCGTGATCGACTCGCGGCTCCAGCGCAATGCCTAGCTCGGCGCAGAGGAAGGCGGCCCCAAGCTCCGCCACCAACTCCTCCATGGCGTAGGCGTCATCGCCGAAGCGCTTGCCGAGGGTGCGGTTGCAGCGGGGCTCCGGCGAGGTCCAATGGGTCAGCTCATGCAGCAGGGTGGAGTAGTAAGCCTCCTGGGCGGTGCTGGTCGCGGTGCCAACGAACGCCGTGCGGTCGGGAAGCTGGATGCTGTCGGTCGAGGGGCGATAGTAGGCCCGACTTCCTCCGTGAGCGATGGCGGCCCCGGTCGCCCGGATGAAGGCCTCGGCCGCGTCAATCGGCTCGATGTCGGGCCGGTTGCTGGTTGGCTCCGCACTGAAGCCTTCGACTTGCTCGGCAGCGAAGACCGGGGTGGCTCGGGCGAACAGTCGGGTTTCGGCTTCGGAGTCGGCCCCATCCTCGGCGCGGGCGAATTCGAGTTCCTTATAGAAGACAACGTAGGAGGATTTCTCGCCCTTGCGGACCTGAGCGCCTGCTTCGGACCATTGGCGGTAGGTGCCCCAGACGCCGGAGCTGAAGCCGCAGGCTTGGGAGGCCGCCCAGAGGGCCACGATGTTCACCCCTCGATAGGCCTTCTTGGAGGCGATGTTGGTCGGGCGGGACACCATGCCGCCCTGATGCCAGGGGAGCTGGAAGTCGCCAGCGCCATTTTCGATGGAGGTGATGATCTGGTTGGTGATGTGCTGATGGATGTCGAACCGGTCTTTCGTCATGGCCTTGCCCCTGTGTGGGAGGCCGCGTGATTGCGACCTCATGGGGCGGCTCTGGCCGGACGGGGTAGGCTTGGGCTCAAACGCCCTTGGCCGGTGGGCCGGGGCGGAGCTGCACGAACGGAATGTCAGTGGAGTGCGGAAGCGAGCCGCGTTGAGGCTAAGCCGCGTTCGGCCACAAAGCCCCATGAAGTGAGGTCGCGATGACGTGCCTTACCGGGGCAAGGGGCGACCATGGCGGTGACGGTGACCATCAACATGATCATCATCTCCTTTCAGCACAGGTAGATTCGAAATATAGAGCAGAAATGACGCCAACGATTACAGCATCTATGCTCTACAGCCTCGTCCAATGCCCAAAGCGTGTGGAGCTAGACCTTTTCGGTGATCCGGCAGTCAGGGACGAAGTGAGTCCGTTCGTCGAGATGCTGTGGCAGCGCGGCACACTTTATGAGTCTCAGGTGATGCAAGGCGGCGGCCTCGTGGCACTCGACCTGTCGCATGCCAAAGGCGACGAAAAAGAGCGTCTCACGCTGGAGGCGATGCAGCGCGGAGAGCCACTAATTTACAGTGGTCGCATCTGCGACGGCGACCTTCTGGGCGTGCCGGATCTCCTGCGGAGGCAGGGCAATGGCTACGTCCCCATCGACATTAAATCAGGCCGCGGCAAAGAGGGCGGTGGCGGTGATGATGGTGAAGATGATGAGGGCGACGGCAATGCCGGCAAGCCGAAGCTGCACTACGCCGTCCAGCTCGCGCTTTATGTGGATGTCTTGGAGCGGCTCGGCTTTTCCGCCGGGCGGCGCGGAATCATCCTGGATGTGCATGCCCGCGAAGTTCTGTACGACTTGGCCTCGGCACGCGGACCAAAGGTCCCCTTGTCGCTCTGGCAGGAATACCAAGCAGTTCTCGCGAACGCTCGCGAGATCGTCGCACGTAGCCAAACGCCCAGGGGTGCGTTGGCGAGTTCCTGCAAACTTTGTCACTGGTATTCGAGCTGCACGAAGGAGCTGCGGGCTGGGGATGATCTGACGCTGATCCCGCGCCTCGGCCGCAAGATTCGGGACGCGATGGCGCCGACATTTCCGACGGTGGCGGCGTTGGCCGCGACCGATCCGGAAGGCTGGATCACCAAGAATAAGACGCAGTTCAAAGGCGTCGGCGAGAAGAGTCTGATGGTGTTCCACGCGCGGGCGGTCCTGCTGACTGAGCCGATGGCCAAGCCCTACCTCAAGGCTCCGATCACTCTGCCCCGCTCCGATGTGGAATTGTTCTTCGACATCGAGGTCGATCCGCTGCGCGATTTCACCTACCTGCACGGCATCGTCGAGCGACGCGGCGGCGACAGCGCCGACGAGCGGTTCGTCGCCTTCTTCGCCGACGACGAAACGGCCGATGCGGAACGCGATGCGTTCGCCAAATCGGTCGCCTATCTCAACAGCGAGCCAGCAGCGACGATCTGGTACTATTCGAAATACGAGCGGACGCTCTACCGGAAACTTCAGGCACGGTACCCGGACGTTTGTTCGGCGCAGGACATCGAAACATTGTTCGATCCCAAGCGAGCCATCGACCTCTACAACGACGTGGTGACAAAGGCGACGGAGTGGCCAACGCACGACCATTCGATCAAGACGCTGGCGAAGTATCTCGGCTTTGCATGGCGAGATTCGAACCCGTCCGGGGCCGCTTCCATCGAATGGTTTGACCGTTGGGTGCGGGAGCGCGACCCGGCGGTTAAGGCCCGAATCCTCGACTACAATGAGGACGACTGCAAAGCGACTCGAGTGCTGCTCGATGGTATTCGCGCGTTGACGATTGAAGGCTAGGGCTCGAAGCCGCCGCGAAGACGGGGGCGTCGTTAGCCTGGAAACAGGTCCCGCACTCGCACGAAGGGCGCACCCGTTTCCGCCGCGCGCCTGATCTTCTTGGTGAGCACGTCGGTGAATGAGAGGCCGCGATTCAGGGTCTCGTAGAGATCGAGGCCATCCATGCAGACAACACGTTTGCCTTTGCCGAAGGCGTGGATGCCATCGTCGGAAAAGCTGCTCTGGCTAATGTACAAGCCGCGTGTCCATGCGGCCTTGGTCTCCACCTTTCCATGGAAGGCGTGAAGGTCAGTGACGCCGATGGGACTGCTCTGCCATTTCGCTTCGACCAGGTAGGTTTCACTCCCGAGCTGGAAGCTGCCGTCGATCTGCTCACCACGTAAGCGGAACGGCTCGCGACCATCCATCCCGTAAGCGTCGAACATGGCTTTCAAGAATTTCTCGAACGCATAGCCGCGGGGTTGCGGGTCGAGCTTCGAGAGTGCGATCAGTTCATCGCGAAGCTGGGCAACCCGTACAGCGTCGGCGGCCAGTGGTGGTGGCGTTGGCTTCGGGGTGGGCTTGCCGCCCTCCAAGCGCTGGATGAGATCGAGGAGTCGAGCATGGGCGTTGGGCACATCCTCCTCCTGGCGCGCACGCATACGCAGCGCCTCGCGGAAGTCCCATAGTGCGCGCAGGGTCTGCACTGCTGTCTTGTCATCAGTGATTTGCAGAAAGCAGCGCAGGCGCTTTCCCTTGGAGCCGCCATTTTTGGCGTAGGCCGGATCGTCGATATCGACATGCAGTTCCTGAGCGAAGAATTGCGCAAAGGTCCGGTCATTGAAATTGAGGATGTAGCCAGCGCTGCCTTTCGGCTCGAACAGGTCAGTGACCAGAAGCAGGTCGATGGTTTTGATGCTGCTCATGATCCTCCTCCGTCTGCCCGATGAAGGGCGAAGGCAACGGCCGACACCAGCTCATTTTCGGGATGGAAGCCGGCCGCATGGAGCGCAGCGAGGATCGCTTCGAAGTCGCGATAGGTGACGGGAGCCGTTTCGCTTAACTGCGCCAAACCCTCGATCTGAGCGGCGAGACTTTCGATGGTGCGCTGTCGAGCAGCAGCTTCGTCTGGGCTCGGCATCCGCGCACCGTCCCATACGGAGATCGCGGAGTGAGCGCGCGTATTGGCGCTGATGGCACGCAGGGCGTCGGCTGCCGTGACGATGAGCAAATAGTTGGTGCTGCGCCCACCGGCGTTGTCCCTGACGAGGATGCGCCGGCGGACGAGATCGTCGATGTCGCGGAGCGCGGTGTCGGTGGAAGTCTTCGTGATCTTGGCCCACTTGGACGTGGTCATCTTGCCTTCAAAGCCTTCGAGCAGCCGGTTGATGACCGCCGTCTGGCGCTCGTTGAGAGGCTGGCCGGCCAGCGTTTCCCAGAAGCGCCCCTTTCGTAGGACATTGGCGAGAATGGCCTCAGCGCCATCGAAGGCGCGGTCCAGGCAGGCCAGGAACCATTGAAGCCAGGCGGTGATATCGAGGTCGCCTTTTTGGGTGGCTTCCAGAATGTCGTAGTAGGCGCTCCGCTCGATACGGATCTGGCCCGACATGCTGTAAAATCGTTGCGGACTGTTCTCGGAACGGGCGAGAGCCAGGTCGGCGATAGCGCGCGCGATCCGCCCGTTGCCGTCATCGAACGGGTGAATGGTGACGAACCACAGATGCGCGACGGCTGCCTTCAAGATGGGGTCGATGGGCGCATCGCCGCCAAACCAGTCGAGGAAGGCTTGCATGTCGTGAGCGAGGCGGTCCGCGGCTGGCGCTTCGTAGTGGACGCGCTCACGGCCTATCGGTCCTGAGACGACTTGCATGGGACCCGAGGTGGCGTCGCGCCACCCGCCGACGATGATCTTGGACATGCCACTGCGCCCGGTTGGAAACAGGGCCGCGTGCCAGGCGAAGAGCCGCTCCTGGGTGAGTGGCATCTGATAGCTTTGGGTGGCGTCGAGCATCATTTCGACGACACCTTCGACGTTGCGGTCTGCGGGCGCGAGCGCGCCGATATCCATGCCAAGCCGGCGGGCGATCGAGGAACGAACCTGCTCCTTGTCGAGGAGTTCGCCTTCGATCTCGCTGGACTTGAGAACGTCCTCAGTGAGCGTTTCGAGGACGGCCTCGGCGCGATGTTGGAAGCCGAGGGCTTCCATCCGGCCGAGCAGCTTGCCTTGCCGCAAACGCACGGCGGCGAGCTGCTCTTGCAGCCGCTTTGCGTCCCACGTCAGCGTGGGCCAGCCGTCTAGTTCATGGATATAAGTCGCCATAATCACCGCTCCTTGTGCGGCGATTATGGCGATTATTCACCGCAAACGCAAGAATAATCCCCGCACGCTGCGCGGTGAATGGAGCGCGCATTCACCGCATCCAGCCCGTGGTTGGAGCTGCCCGGGGGCCTCCCCCCATACATCGCGATGTATGGGAACCACCCCGATGCGAAGGATCGAAGGTCGAATCGGGGCGAAGCGCCAGGGGTGTCGGGGCGTGCGCGAAGCGCCCTGACCAGGGTTCGGGACTGGTCCCGTTCTGCCGCTGGTAGCGGAGCCTAAGCGGTGGATCGCGGGGGTGTGGGGGCGGCGTGTTAGCCCCCGACCGGCTCGGCCGTACTGTTGCCGCCAAGACTCAACGGTTGAGTAAATAGCCCCACATACTCAACCTTTGCGTGAACAACTTCGTGGGCACATCGCTGGCGATGTATAAGTGCACACATCTCGCTTTTCTTCTGTCTTGGTTCACGTCTTGGCTGGCGAAAGGACGGTCGGGTTTGGCGGTCTACCACCTCAGACTCAAGGTGCATTCCCGTTCCCTTGGGCGCGCTGCCCGGGCGGGCGGGGCTACCCGTCGCTCCGCGGTCGCTGCCGCCGCGTACCGATCCGGCCAACGCCTTTACGACGATTCCCAGGGCAAGTGGTTCAGCTTCGACAAGCCCGATGTCGTCTACACCGAGATCATGCTGCCGAGCGCGGATGCGCCGGCATGGATGTCGGACCGGCAGACGCTGTGGAACGTCGTTGAGCGCTGCGAGAAGCGCCTCGACGCCCAGCTCTGCCGCGAGGTCGAACTGACCTTGCCGCGTGAGCTGACACCGGAGCAGAGGATCGACCTGGTCCGGCGGTTCGTCGCCGAGGAGTTCGTCAGCAAGGGCATGGTGGCCGACATCTCGGTGCATGTGCCCGACGCCGCCGATGGCCGCGAGCAGCCCCACGCGCATGTGCTGCTGACCCTGCGGCGGCTCGACCCCGCGTCGCCGACCGGGTTCTCCGCCACCAAGGAGCGCGACTGGAACGAGCGCGAGGACATTGCGCGCTTCGTGGCCGAGGCGCGTAAGCGGTTCAACAACACCGGGCTCGATTCCGACAAGGCGGCGCTGGAAGCTGCCGAGGCGCTGCGCAACGTGAATGTCTGGCGTGCCGAATGGGCGGCCTATGCGAACCGCGCCCTGGCGGCGGTGGGCTCCGAGGCGCGGATCGATCACCGGACACTGGAGAAGCAGGGGATCTTCCGCGCGCCGCAGATCAGTCTCGGCATCGCCCGCCATATCGAGAAGGCCTACGGATACCTGAAGGAGCGCATCACCCAGTGGGTGGCGATCAAGCATCGCGCCGACCTCTACGAGGAGGTCGAGCACTACAAGCGCCGCGACCCCGTGAAGCTCGCCGAATTTGTGCTGCGCCTGGCCGACATGGCCGAGGGGTTCGCGGCGTCATTCCGCAAACAACCTGACATCCCGGAGGTGCCGCATGACCGATGACTTTGACAAAGTGTTTGGGGCGCGGCCGACGCCTCGCCCGTCATTCACCGACCGCCTCGCCCGCGAGCAGGGCTTGCCCGATGGCATGCCCAAGGAGGGTGTCGCCGGATCGGGGCCCTACAAGCCTTATGGGTTCCTGCCGACCGGCAACGTCGGCGAGCATTGCGAGGTGCGCAGTTGGGTGGCCGGCACGGAGACCGCCGAGGGCATTTCCTTCCCCTACCGGTTTCTGATGCACACGCGTTTTGTGGGTGAAGAGCAGCTCCGCCTCTTCCTGCCCGACTGCATCGTGGTGATCGACGGCAAGGGCCTGCGGGAGCTCCGTGAGAAGTTGGGCCGTCAGATCGTGACCTTCATTCAGCAATGGAACCCGCGTGTTTGGCCCGCTCCGCCAGTCGGCGAGCCAATTGTCGAGCGGATCGAAATCTTGCGGCCCGTGGAAGCACCCATTCGGACAAGGTAACAGACCTATTGGTGAGGGTTGTGGAGGTGGCTTGCAGCGGTCTTTTGCAGACTACCCCGTAGCGAGAAACGGGGACATTCAGTCCCAAAGTTCCCGATGACAAATCCTTTGCTTCGCACTATGCAATTACCCCCCGTCTCGATCGTGGGCGCTATGCTCACCAGTAAATGATGTGGCCATGCCCGATGCAGCCCAAGGAATCATTTCGGCGCGCCCGTCCGCGTTGACGCAAGATTTTGGCCGCGTCGGCACTTGGGCCTACGTGATACGAAGGCTTCGCTCCAAGCGACTGATCGACCTTGAAACGGCGAAATACCTCAATCGCGCATTCTATAATTACTTCAAGTATATTTACCGGGTAGATCCATTTGACACCAATGAGCGTATTCGACATTTAAATATAAGGGGCGCGATTCAAGGGTATTTTAATACCCTGGAGAAATATGTAAGTTATACATCCAGCAATGATATTGTTGCGGAAGATGAGATTGCTGATACAATAAGGCAGCTTATTAATATTGCCGAGTCGGTAAGCCGGATATATTTTATAAACAATAGAGTTGTTATAGAAGAAGAGTATACATTTGACCCTAATGCCAGTCTGGAGCAGAAGCTCGCTTGGCTAGATGCGCACGCGCAGCGCCATCCGGGGCAGCCCATTTCCCGGCACGTAGTTTCGCTGTTTCCTGAGCTAAACCCGAGAGTGGCCAATCAAGAGGCGCGCCCGGAGCCGCCGACCGCAGCTCCCGCTAGTTGGGCTAGTGACAAGCTGGCCGGCGAGACGCCGCCGAGCTTCATCAAGCGCCACTACGATCCTTGGCTCGGCGAAGGCCTGACCCGCGCCGACATACGTCGTCTTGATCCGAAGCTCTACGAGGCGCTCGCGAACTGGCTGAAGAGGCACTCGATGCCTGACGACCTGGATCTGCCAACCTTGCGCGAGCAAAATGATCGATGGGTTGACCGAGTGGAGCAAGACGGCTTGGCGGCAATGCCCTCCGCGCCTCGGGATCTTGCCCGCTTGGGGATGGCCATGAGTCGCCGCGCCAGAAGGGGCAAGGCCTCCCCCGAGAGGTGATACCTAATTAGTACGAACGTGGTTGACCGACTGTAAGGCTTAGCGCATGTTTCCCTTGCCGCGCGAGCAATGGGTGTTGCGGGCAATCAAGGGACTGGAAGATGAGTAACGGCGGAAACGCCGACGGATGGCGTGCGCCTATCCCGTCGGAAATGCACAACACTGTCATCTTGGCCGCGCTCGGCCTTGGCTTCGTTGGACTCTTCGGAGCCTTCCAAGCGCACGCTGACGTCGCGGTCATTGTCGCGGCGTGGGCGACGATGTTCGTAACACTCGCCCGTCAGGCGGGAAATGCAATGAGCCGAGACGCGGCGCTCAAAGTCGCTGCCGGCGTGATCGTGGGAATTGGTGGAATGGCCATGGGCATCAAGGTCGCCAACAATTGGCTTGCCTACACGGGCGTTGGAACCATTCCGGCGATGATCTGCAACGCTGGCACCAACGGCTTTGTAACCTACATCATCGGGCGATCTGCCGCGCGCGTATTCCTCACGTCAGACGCCAGTGCGACTGTCGAACAGATGATTAGAGGGATCATCCGTCTCTTTCTGCCGTCGGGCCATCGCCCTTCATGAGAGGCATGACTCCCCGGTGAATGACCGCAGATGTCCATGCGCCAGTGTCATTGAATGCCCCGCTCTTGCGAGCGGGGCATTCTTGTCTTGGGGTTTGTTCTAACGTCGCCGGAACAGCGGCGAGCAATATTCCGGGAGGGCATTGTAGCCCCCCCCTGCAACACTGGTGACCGACGAGCTGGCGGGGCACAATCCGCGTGTCTGGCCGGCTCCACCGTCTGGCGAGCCGATCATTGAGCGGATTGAGGTGGTGCGGCCGGAAGCACTGAATGGCCGCACTTAGTAATATTCAGTCGTAAAAGATGAATATATTGAACGTGCTTGTTGAATAAATGGCACCTACACAATACACTAAAGCTATATGAAAAATGGCTTTAGCTTAGTTGAGCTCTCTATCGTCCTCGTCATCCTCGGACTTTTGACCGGCGGTGTGCTGGCGGGAAAATCGCTGATCCGGGCGAGTGAGTTGCGGGCGGTTACTACGGAATATAATCGATATGTGTCCGCGACCTATTCTTTCCGCGACAAGTATTTCGGCTTACCTGGAGATTTTCGTGATGCGACACGTTTTTGGGGTCGGCAAACTACCAATACAAACTGCGTAAGCAATAGCGGGGTAGCGTCAGCCACTACTGATGGTGTCTGCGATGGAAATGGCAACGGCCTGCTTGCGCAATCTCCAGGGTTAGAAGAACCGGGCGAAATGCACCAGTTTTGGCGCCAACTCTCGGCTGCAGGTTTGGTCGAGGGCACCTACACCGGCCTCGCCGCCCCAGCAAGCTATTGCCCGACTTGCAACGATTGGTACCGCACGGCAGCGGGTGTCAATGTACCTGCCTCTAAATTTCCCAAAGGGGGATGGTCGGCCTTCACCTATAACGTGACCTCCCAGATGTTTGATCCTCTCGGGGGTACGCATCTATTTATTGGTAATAATGGTCATTTTTCTTCTGCCGGAATTATGCCTGCAGCAGATGCGTGGAACATCGATACAAAGATGGATGACGGCAAGCCGGCGACAGGCAAGGTTGCCACTTGGAAAACCACAATGAACGCATGCGCAAGCAGCGACACGCAGAGTGCTGAGTACCTCTTAAGTAGTAGCAGCACAAGTTGCGCGTTGATTTTCCGTAACGTATTTTAGAAAACCATACCTATACCGTACTTTTCTCAAATCGGGCCCGGACAAACTTTGACCCTCGGCTAAGAAACCCGCAGAAAAACTGGTGCTGCTGAGAAGAATCGAACTTCCGACCCCGTCATTACCAATGACGTGCTTTACCACTGAGCTACAGCCGCAGGCTGCCGAAACAGTCCCCAGCAATACTCCGGGAGAGCGCTGTAGGCTTCCTGCAGCGCCGGTGACTGACGCGGAGCCGGAAGGCATACGCCGACCGTGACACGCTTCCCTTTCGCGCCTTTGGCGATGAGCGCCCCAAAACGCCGAAACACCCGGAACAGGATGACCCCCGCCATGATGGCGCTCCCCAGCCAGAACAGGGCGATCACCAACTCATTGCCAGGCGCTTTGCCGAGGGCGAGTGCACCTTGCGCGAAGAACAGCCAGACAATGCCCCCCAGGACATAGCGCGCGCCGGGGATGTGCGGCAGGGAGAAGCCCTTGGGGGCTTCACCGCCCATTGCCTCCCACTCCATTTTCCAGAGCTGATAGCTCCGCAACTGGTCGTTGGCGCGCTTGCTGAGGATGCCAACCCCGAGGCAAGCGAGGGCTGGAATTCCCCCTTCGCCCGTGGTGAAGAACTGGACGCCAAACACGATCACGCCAACGCCGAGGAGCGCCATGACGAGGCCGTTGCCGACGAGGCGCGTGATGATGCCGGGGGGCCTCATTGCTGGAACCGCACATGCAGGTAATTGCGGGCGCTATCGGCGAAGGACTTGCCGGCCTGGAACCAGACGCCGGTGACTTCGCCGCCGTTGGCCGGGCCGCCGGTCTTGAGGTGGCGGGCAAAGTCCGCCGGCTCGATCTCGTAATCCATGACCTCGCTGTAGCCGCCGCTGAAACTGTCACTGGTGTTGAGGCCGCGATTGCGGCCCCAATTGTCGCCACCGCCGCGGTTGCTGCCGGAACTCCAGGACGAGGAACCGTTGCCCTTGCCGTCCGACGAGCCGCCGTAGGAGGAATTGGTTCCCCAGTTGCTGTTCTCACCGGCGCTCATGCCCATGGAGTTGCCGGAGCTGCCGCCCTCGCTATAGCTGCCGCGCCGCTGGATGCAGCGGCCGATCGTGTCGGCGGCCCAGCGGTTGGTCTCCGGATCGGCCGAATTGTGGAAGATCTTGGTGACGAAGTTGGCGAGCAGCATGTCGGCTTTGTGCTTGGCCTGCTCGCCGCCCATCTTGGCGTAGTAGGTCGGCAGGGACTGGGTGAGAAACACCGTGCAGGCCCGCGCCGACCGGCAGGCTGACTGGAAGTCGGTGTCGAACGCATTCACAAAATACTGGCTCTCATCGGCCCACAGGAACACGGGCCGATCCCGATGGCGGGCCTCAAGCCCATTCCTCGCCAGCACGGCGCGCTGCCACATATATTTGAACAGCTGCTGGGCGATGATGCCGTCCTCATTCCAGGTCAGGGCCGACATATCCATGATGATGATCGCGCCATGGAAGGTCAGCTCGGGCACCAGTGTCGTCTCGGTGCAGAAGGCCCGGTTCAGTCGTCCGCGATTGAAGCGGTCGAGCGCGGTGGAGAGCGAGATCGCGATGTTGCTGCGGGTCTTGTTGTCGAGCTGGCCGTATTCGTCGCGCCAGTAGCCGGCGATCTTGTCGAAGTCGCCGGGGTAGAGGTCGTGGACCGGCTGGCGACGCGCCGTCGCCAGCATGTGGAACATGAACGAATGTTCCTGCCACTGCGGATCGCGGAGCTGGTCGAGCCCGTTGGGTGCGCTGGCCACGAAGCGGATGATGTCGGGGATCTGCACCGCACCGGTGGCCGCGAACAGGATCGGGATGGTGTTGCGCAGCACCTGCCGGGTGGCGTCTTCCCAGAAAGCCTCGCCGCCGCGTCCGGCGTTGGGGTTGGTGAGCCGCGCGGCATCGAGAATGCGCATGAGGCATTCAACGACACTGCCCATGCCGTCGATGCCCTGGCGGGCCAGTTCATAAGTGATGAAGTTGAACCCACCGCCGCGCTCGCCGAACAGGATGACCGAGTTGGCCCGGCCATTCTCGTGGGCGTAGCGCACCCACTGCTCGACCTCGTCGGGCTTGGCGGCGAGCACCAGCCCGCCCATCCCGGCGCGCAGGTAGGCGGAGGCCAGCGCCTTGCCCGAGCCGGAGGTCTTCCCGGACCCGATACCGCCGAACACATGCACGCCCTGGCATGCATCCCGGAGGGTGAAGTTGTCCTGGGCCGATAGCCGCAGCAACGGCGTATCGAGATCGCTCACATAGCTCATCGCCCCTCTCCCACCCCGAAATTCAACCGAGAGGATAAGAGAGTGGAACCTGCATCCTACAACTGAATACTACCTGCAAGGGTGCAATCCTCGGAGAGGACAGGCTATGCGCGATCCCGCTGATCGCTCTGGAATCGCTGACTTCCTGTTCGGGCAGTTCCGCGATGCCGTGCAGGACATCCGCAGCAAGCTCGTTGATGAAGGCTGGTTTGGCCGACGATCCGCGCCGCCCGGCGGCATGGATCTCGCCCGCGACTGGAGCGGGCCGTCGGTCCACGAGACGCCGGGGCGTCTGCCGTCCAGCCCATCGTTCGAAGAGCAATGGGCCCCGTGCGAACGCGGTGATCCGGCACCTGATCCTGGTGCGCCGTCGCACGACATCGGCGTTGACCGATGAGTGAAGGTGCTTCGCGATGACCACCGCCATTCACACGGAACTGGTCATGAGTGCTCTTGCGACCGCTGCCCAGGTGGCGATGAGCCACCATGGCCAGAAGCACGAGCGGGCCATGTTCGAACTCCGTGCCGGCGCACTCACCGAGATCACCGACGCACTCATTACCCGCCGCGTGGATGCGGTGAAGGACGGGTTCAAGCTGGTCCTCGACGAGTATGCGGCGCAGGCGCGGCATTTCATGACGCAGCAGGCCAGGTTCTCGGATGCCCAACTCGGCGCATCCGATCCGCTGCTGCGGATCGAGCTGAACCAGCGCATCAAGGACATCGACATGGAGCTGGGCCGCATTCGCACGGATGCGCATCTGCTCTACGCGCAGATGACCGAGGTGATCCTCCTGATCGGCGGGGTCGATCTCGGGTTCGGCGCGGACCTGGCGGGACCGCTCGCGTTGCCGCCAGCTCGCATGAGAGCCGACCTATGATGGCGGACTCCAAGGCGGAATACCGCCGCATCCGTAATGGCTGGGGCCTGGTGCTGGCGACCGTCTGGATCGCCTACCGGTGGATGACGCTCGACGCCGCAAAGCGCGCGGCGCTGGCGACGCTCACGAACTGCGAAGGCCTCATCAACGGCGCAAAATGCGCCTGGAACAAGGGGGCCATTGAGTCCGCCTTCTCTGGCGGCGTCTTGGCCGCGGTGTTGATCTCGCCGCTTGCTCTGGTCGCGACGCACTATTTTGCGCGCTGGCGCGTCGAGTCCAACTTGGCGCTCGCGGCGCGACAGAAGGAGCAGCAGCGGTCGGCGGCGCAGCTCGCCCAGCAACGCGAGCGGGAACAGCGGATGATGCAGGTGGAGGGCGACGCGAGCAAAGCCCGCCAGTCTCTCGACCGGGGCGAGTTCATCCATAAACTCGGCACCGTCGGTGACTTCCTCGACCTGCTCGCTCACGAGAGCGATCCGTCTCGAATGGCCAACATCCGCCTTGGCGCATCGCAAGCGCTGCGCGACCTGACCGCAAAGCACCCTCTGGATCAGCTGTCCGACATTGTCGCCGCCGACACCGGCGTGCGGCTCAGCCTGGAGTCCGTGCTTGGCAGGCTTGCCACATCCGCCCTCGATGGGTCGGGGGAGGCGCAGGTCCTGAGCGCCGCGCTGGCGGGTGCGACGCCTTCCAGCGCTCCATCACAAGCCCTGACCGCCGACTCAGTGACGCCGCCATAGTCGCTTGGCGAAGGCGCGCTCTTCGCGACCGATAGCGTGTTGGTAGATCGCCGTGGTTTCCAGACGTGCATGGCCCATCCAGCGCTGGGTAAGTGCGGCGGGCACGTTCTGCTCGGCATTGGCGATGCCGAACCCATGGCGCAGGCCCTTCGGGCTGGCCTGCGGGCCGGTGATGCCGGCAGCGTCCATCACGGACTTGACCCGTCGCCAGCCGGTCTGACGGCACCATGACCACAGTGGCGCGTCCGGCGCTTTGCCATGGGCCAGCGCGCGCAACGCCTTCATCAGCTCCGGCGGCACGGGCACGGCGCGGAACACGCGCCGACGGCGCTTGAGGGTGCGGAAGATCACGCGGCCTGTCTCGGAATCGAGGCGCTCGGGCGTGAGCGATAGCGCCTCGCTGAGGCGGCAGCCCGTATAGGCCAGGAGCCGACAGAAGGCGTCTGAGGCAGCGTCACGACGCCGGGCGACGGCCAGGAACCGCCCCCATTCCGCACCGCAGACATACTTGCGCCCGCCTTCGCGGTCGAAGAGCGCGGCCATGCCATCGGGTGCAGCGCCGTAGCTCATGCTGCACCCGTATGGGGGATAGGGTTGCAAGACGGAACGTGGCGCAAACCCGGACCAACACTGGGAAAAGCAAGCGTTGTGAAAGCAGTTCGGCTTGATGTGTGAGAACAGTATCGCATGCGCGTAATGCTGACGATCCGCCGCCCTCACGGCAACAAAATCCCCCATAATGTTACATTTCCCCTTCATTTTATTGTAAACGCAGGGGCGTCTGGTGAATATTCGTCACGGTCTCACGGTGCTATTCGCATCGCTGATGTTTACCGGAAGCGCCGTCGCGCAATCACCATCGCCGACCAGCCGACGCGCACCCTACGACGCAGCGCTTCTGTGCTTCCTAGCGAATGGTCGAGCGCATGGGATGCGCGAGCGGGCGGGCGATACCGCCAAGGCCGCCTATTACGAGAGCAAGGCCGCCGAATCCTACGGGGTGGCGGAGGCGCTGGGAGCCGCCCTCGGCTTTTCCAAGCAGCAAGTTGGGCGCGACGCAGCCGCCGCCCAGGCCGAACATCTAGCCGCGATGGTTCGTGACGATGCCTATTTCCGGCAAATTGTGGCCAACTGCAAAGCGCTGGGATTGATGTGAACTAGCTGAGCCCGCGCTTCTGCGGGCTGGCATCCCGGACGGCCACGCCGTGGCCTTCTTGGGATTGGTCGGCGACCACGACGCCGGTCCGCTTGAAGGCAGCGATCAAGTCTGGAGCGATGTTAGCCGTTGGCTCGACCGCATCCAGCGGATCAACCGTCGGCGCATCACTTCGGCTGGCGGTCTTCGTGGTGGCCGTAGCCGCCGTCAGCTCGCGCTCAGAGGTTTCGAGGCTATTCCAACGAGGAGCGTATTCCGCGCTGCGATCAGCCCCATGATCCTTCGCATCGCGCATCTGATCTTTGGACAGTTCCACGGCGCGTAGGGTTCCTTCCGGCGTGCCCAGCGCCAGCGCTTCCTTGATGGCGCGCTCGCGTTCTGCCTCCCGCTTGCGGTAGGCTTCTTCGTCTTCGGCCGAACCAAAGCGCAGGTAAGGATCGAAGATCTTCTTGCCGTAAAAGTCATCGACGAACGACGTCACCTCGCGCCGCGCCGTTTCGCTGGCAGCATGCAGGGCGACCTCGGCAGACTGCGCCGTAGCGGCGGATGCGAGGGCTTGATTGGTGATAACCTGAGCCGCCGCGACATAGGCCGTCACCTCGGCGCGGATGGAAGCCAGTGAGCCAGGTCCGGCCTGAGCGATGCGCTGCTGAAGACGGCTCAAACCCTGGAGTTGGTTGTCGGCAGCGGCAAGCCCCGCGCCATCACCCACCCGACGAAGGTCCGCAAGATGGGTCTCAATCTCCGCCTGAGCATTCGCGATCTGCCCCGAAAGTTCGGCGCGGAGGCTAGCCTCCGGGTCAGCGGGAAGAGTCCGCTGACCCGATGGAAGAAGCTCATCTGTAATTTTGCGCGTTATAGATTACTCACATCGATGGGTTTGTGAACCTATATTACAGCAATAATTGCTAATTTTCCGTTAATATGTCCGACTGTTTAAGCAACCGGCTTGACCATAACTGCTTACGCCGCCAAACCACCGCTCACCCGCCTGTCACGACCAGGTGGGTGAGCCTCCGGCTGGTGACCCATCTGGGCCGCCAGCCGGAGGCCATGGGGTGCCAGCCTCAGTATTCCGAGGCCAGCATGATGGTGATGACGCGCCGTGTGACGGCGGGATCGGCGGGGTCTTCGGACCCGAACGACAAGGTGCGGTCGTAGTAGTCGATCTTCCAGAACAGCGTCTCACCAGCGAGATTGAATGAGCCGAAATCGTGCTCTCCATACGGATCGTTGTCGTCGGTGAAGCCGTCGAACTCCCGCACCGCCTTGACTGCAAGGCTTAGGAAATCCGCCCCCTTGGCCTGGATGCCGCAGGTCAGCATCCACTGGCCTCTGGCCGATGAGCCGGATGTGCGAAACGCGTCGTTGAGATCGCGAATGGCGTTTCGGGTTGCGATGGCGGGGGTCATTGCTGACCTCCCACCGTCTCGTCCTTCTCGGTGATGGCGCGCATGACGATGCGGCCCTGGAGCGGAACGGCATCGCAGTTGATGTTGAAGCCTGCGCCGTCCTTGTTGGGCCAGGCCGCCCCGATGGGGGTCCAGCTTGAGGCCTTGCCGTCGCCGATGACGCGGTAGAGGCGGTGGGTCGGTTTTGCGCCGACAGGTTTGGTGGTGGTGTTGGTCATGATGGTCTCCTTCATTTCCGCCGCGGGACCATCCCGCGGCTTCATGGGGAGCCAGGGGCGACGGCCATCGAGGCGACGGTCACACCCCGCGCGAAGCGCGCCCGAAGGGTGTGGAGCTGCACGCAGCGGCGCGAGCCGCGAAGGAAGCGAACAGGGTTGATCGACACCGGGCCGTCGCCAGAACGCTCAACATCCAGAAGCCGTGGTTGGTCTTGCGAAGGATCGCTGGAGATCCGTTGACCAACGCCACCAAGCCGATAGGCGGGGTCCACCCACTATCACCGCGCCGAGAGCCCAAGGCCCCCGCGCCCAGACCTTACGAGGAAGGCACCACCACAATGGCAGCCACTCTGAATCAGCGGCGTGATCCGCCCAGGTCATGCCTCCAGGCTGAGCCCTTCACAGAAATACGAACGTCTGAGGGAGTGTCGCCGGCCGTCCGGCACCTGCAAGGCGGCTCGCTTCCGCACCGATGGCTTGTGCAGCTGTGCCCCGCATAGCGGCGCTGGCGCGACCTGTTCCGGCACCGGTCCAGCGCCCGGCGGGAATTCCTCATCCGCCACGCATTCAGCGCGCGGGATCAGATGGAGGACTTATGACATGCACAGACATCACGACCCTGATTGGAGCCCTGGCCACCCTGTTCGCGGCACTTGCGAAGCTCGTTTGGGCGATTAGGCGGCCGCCGTAGGCGGGTCCGGTGAGCTCCCACCCTAACACTTACAACGCAGCGCTTTGGAAGTTGCGCTGCTTGCAGAGTGGGAAGCGGCCAATGATGGCCCACATGGCATGCCGAAATTCACGCGGCGGCCCTAGTTGGGCAGCGTCATATCAGGCTGATCTAAGGAATGGTGCCCCCGGTCGGACTCGAACCGACACACCTCGCGGTACCGCATTTTGAGTGCGGCGCGTCTACCAATTCCACCACAGGGGCTCGCGGTGCCTTATAGCGAGGCCGATTCCAGATGCCAACCTGTTTGATTGACGATTTCAAGAATTCAAGTTGGTGGGCCGTCGCGTTGCAGACTTAGTCTTTAACGAAGGCGCAGACCGTCGAACATTGATTGCCGATGCGTCGATCATATTCTTGATGTGAGAGGCATAATACTTCTCGATCATCTCAACGCTTGTTCGGCAGTTTTTGGCAACCTGATAGATGTCAGCGCCTTCCATAAGGCGCATGGAAATGTAGGTGTGCCGCAGGCTGTACGCGGTGCGGCGGTTGCCTTCGCGGTCAAATTTCAGGTCGAGGTCTTCAAGGATCTTGTTGATGAGTTCGCGCTGGGGAAGGCCGAACACCCTGTCCTTTGGCTGAAGTGCGTAGCGTTTCACGACACGTTGAAATGGCAGCACGGCACCGGGCATGCTCTTGCAGTACCCGACCCCGCGCTTACCCCGGACTTCGATTTCGAGGATGCGTTCGCCCGTCGCTTCATCGGTAACGATGGCGACGTCTCGAAATTCAATTCTTCCGGCCTCGTCTGGCCGCAAGCCGGTGTTGACCATGAAGAGCACGTAGTCGTGCAGGTCTTCACACTCCTTCCGCCACCGCTCCTTGATCGGGTTCTTCGCGCGCTCGCGCGTCGCTGCGTAGAGGGCCTTGTACTCCTCCGGCGAGAACCAGGCCCGATGACTGATCTTTCCCGACGTTTTGTAGGGAGCAGAAAGGTCCGGGAGATACGGAAGCCAACCGTGTCGGTTGGCAGCCTTGAGCACATGGCGAAGGGTGATGATTTCGTGGTGAAGGGTCGTTCGCGACGGGCGTTTCGCCACGCCCGTTCGGTGATCCTTTAGAATTCGATTGGTCTTGGGGTCACGCAGAGGCTCCCCCGTCTTTGGATCGCGAAGCGGCTCGCAGGTCTTCGGGTCCTTCCGCGATGTCATCCGGTGGACGCGGTATTCCTGGACCAGCCCCGGCGTGATCTCCGTCACCACCTTGTCGCCAAAGAACGGCAGCAGGTGCACGCGCAGACGCATCCCATGGCTCGCGACGTAGTCTGCGTTGCGCTCGCCCTCGGTGATGATCTCGTATTCGTTGAGGAAATACTCCGACGCCTTGCGAAAAGTCGTGCCGGTTTTCAACTCGCCCGCTTGGTATTTCCCAAGGAGGCCCAGATACCAATCACGCGCCACGTCCTTAGCCCGCGCGAGACTTTCCTCCTTGGTCGATGTGCGGAGCTGCTTGCCACCCACCGAACAGGCGCACTGCCAAAACGGACTTTTCGGGCGCATGTAGAGCTGCACCGCGTTGTCCAGAATTGTATGTCGTGCCGTCTCCATAGCCAGGCTCAATCAGTGTGTTAAATCGCCCATTTGTGCTAGCAGTGCGCTAGCGAATTCCAGGTCAAAATAGCTAAATTTGATTGATTTTGCAAGGTTTTTTTATTGGCTACGCGTTTTTGAATCTCTTTTGAGTCTGCCGCGTCTACCATTTCGCCACTGGGGCCCCAGGAGCGGCGGGCAATGTAGCGGCGGGACTCTTCGCCGCAAGCGGCTATTCTAACGCACTCTCGACGTAATCATATCCGAATGATAATCACTCGCAACGAGTGAGGGCGTCCGCATGAACAATCTGTCGATGGACCGGGTGACTATGGCCGACGCGACCCCCGAGGTCGGGATCACCGTGCGCCTGAGCGACGCCTCCGTGGGCGACCGCGGGGTGATCGTCGACGTGCGCGCCGACCTCGACGGCAAGGACCACGGGGTCGATGTCGAGGAGCTACAGCGCCGGCTGCTGGAGTTCGGCTTCGTCGAGGGCGCGCGGATCGAGGTGATCCACGAGGGCGCCATCGGCCACGATCCCATCGCCGTGCGCCTGGACGACATGCGGGTGGCCCTGCGCCGCCGCGACGCGGGCGAGGTCATCGTCCTGCTGGACCGCCCATGAGCCAGGCCGCCCTGTCGCCGGCCCGGGTCGCCCTGGTCGGCAATCCCAATTCCGGCAAGACCGCCCTCTTCAACGCCCTGACCGGCGGCCGCGCCAAGGTGGCCAACTATGCCGGGGTCACCGTGGAGCGGAAGGAAGGCGTGGTCACCACCGTGACCGGCCGCACCATTCACGTGCTGGACCTGCCCGGCACCTATTCCCTGCGCGCCCGCAGCCCCGACGAGGTGGTGACCCGCGACGCCGTCCTGGGCCAGCTGGCCGGGGAGACCCCGCCCGACGTCATCGTCTGCGTGGCCGACGCCACCAACCTGCGGCTGGTGCTGCGGCTGATCCTGGAGCTGAAGAAGGTGGGCCGCCCGCTGGTGCTGGCGCTGAACATGTTCGACATCGCCCAGCGCCAGGGCCTGCGCATCGACCTGGAGGGCCTGTCGCGCGAGATCGGCGCCCCCATCGTCACCACCGTGGCCACCCGCAAGCGCGGCATCGAGGAGCTGGTGGCCCAGATCGACGCCACCACCCTGGCCGCCGCGACCCTGGACGCCCAGACCTGGCGCGAGCCCGACGCCGGCGAGATCCGCGACGCCCACCGCGAGGCCCAGCGTCTGATGAAGGCCTATGTGCGGCCGCCGGAACGGCCCGACACCCTGACCGGCAAGGTCGACAGCGTCCTGCTGCATCCGGTCTGGGGCCTGGTGATCCTGCTGGGCCTGCTGCTGGTGATGTTCCAGGCGGTGTTCACCGGCGCCACGCCGCTGATGGACCTGATAGACGCGGCCATGACCGGGCTTGGCGGCCTGGTGGCCCAGGTCCTGCCGGAGGGCCTGCTGCGCAGCCTGATCGTCGACGGGATCGTCGCCGGCGTCGGCAGCGTGCTGGTCTTCCTGCCGCAGATCCTGATCCTATTCTTCTTCATCATCATGCTGGAGGACTCCGGCTACATGGCCCGGGCCGCCTTCCTGATGGACAAGATCATGGGCGGGGCGGGCCTGCACGGACGGGCCTTCATCCCCCTGCTCTCCTCCTTCGCCTGCGCCATCCCCGGGATCATGTCGACGCGGGTGATCGACAACAAACGCGACCGGCTGACCACCATCCTGGTGGCGCCCCTGATGACCTGCTCGGCCCGCATCCCGGTCTACACCCTGATCATCGGGGCGGTGATCCCGCATCGGACCGTGGGCGGGATCTTCAGCCTGCAGGGCCTGGTGATGTTCGGCCTCTATGCGGCGGGCATCCTGTCGGCGCTCGGGGTCTCCTTCGTCATGCGGCGCTTCTTCTGGCGGGGCATGAGCGAGCCCTTCATGATGGAGCTGCCGACCTACAAGAAGCCCGACCCCACCAATGTCGCCCGCAACCTGCTGATGCGGGGCCAGATCTTCATGAGCCGGGCGGGTCGGATCATCCTGCCGCTGATGGTCCTGGTCTGGTTCCTGTCGACCTTCCCCTATGCGCCGGCCGGCGCCACCGAGCCGGCCATCGACTACAGCTTCGCCGGCATGATCGGCCACTTCATCCAGCCGGCCCTGGCCCCCATCGGCTTCAACTGGCAGATGTCGGTGGCCCTGGTGCCGGGCATGGCGGCCCGCGAGGTGGCGGTGGCCGCGCTCGGCACCGTCTACGCCGTCGGCGACGCAGAGGCCGCCACCGGCGGCCTCTCGGCCCGCCTGGCGGCCCAGTGGTCCCTGGCCTCGGGTCTGTCCTTCCTGGCCTGGTACGTCTTCGCCCCGCAGTGCGTGGCGACGCTCGGGGTGGTGAAGCGCGAGACCAACAGCTGGCTGTGGCCGGCGGTCATGTTCGGCTACATGATCACCCTGGCCTATCTCGCCGCCCTGATCGTCTACCAGGTCACGGTCGCGCTCGGCGGCGGGTAGATTTGTGCAAACACAAGTTAAGCGTGAGTTTTAACGCAGCGATAAACGGGTCTGCCGCAACCTCCTGGGTGGGAGGCGTGATCATGGAAAAGATCCAGACCGAACGGCGGCGGAAGCCGCGCCCTAAGACCAGCGCCGAGGCCGTGGCCGAGCGCATCCGCCAGACCTTGCTGCTCTTCGGCGGCGAGGCGCACCGGCGAGAGGTCATCATGCAGATGGCCCGCGACGCCGGCCACGACGTCCGTCATATCCCCGAGGACCTCGAAGCTAGCGTCATCACCAGCTTCGAGGAGGTCTGGCGCGACGAGGCCCGACGCGAGAGCCTCGGCTTCACCCTGCGCTTCGGCGAGGGGTCGCACCGTTGGGGCGTACGGATGCCGGAGACGGCACACTAGAGCCTGTCCGTTTCAGTCTGAAACGGACAAACAGGCTCGTCGTCTTAGGTTTAGAGCGTGACGGGCGCCTGAACCGGTATCCACTTCAGGCTGTCACGCTCTAGCCTTGGGCGGCGCGTCGCCCGCCAGGGCGACCGCGGCCGTCTGCAGGCGATTGAGCAGGCGCTTGAGCAGCGCCACCTCGTCGGGGGCCAGGCCCGCGATCAGGGCCGCCTCATAGGCCAGCGCCAGGGGCGCGATCTCCGCGTGCAGCCGCAACCCTTCCAGGGTCAGCCCCAGGACGTGGGAGCGGCCGTCGGCATGGTGCTCGGACCGCACCAGCAGCCGGCGCTTGGAAAGCCCCTGGGCGGCCCGGCTCACCGTCACCTTGTCCATGCCGGTGCGCGCCACGATCGCCCCCTGGGTCAGGCCGCCATCCTCCGCCAGGACGCAGATCAGCCGCCACTGCGGGATGGTCAGGCCAAAGCGATCCTCATAGGCCCGGGCGATCAGGCCCGAGACGGCGTTGGAGGCCACCGACAACCGATAGGGCAGATAGGCGTCCAGCTTCAGGCCCGCCGGGGCGGCGGTGTCCGTGGGCTGGGACGGAACGGTCATCTGGCCAAGACCTCCTGCTCGATGGCGCCGAAGATGGAGTGGCGGCGCGCGTCGCGCATTTCAACCCGCACCCGGTCGCCCGCCTTGAGGAAGGGAGTCCTGGGCGCGCCATGGGCAAGGGTTTCGACGGTCCGCAACTCTGCGAGGCAGGAATAGCCAACACCACCATCGGCTACAGATTTCCCTGGACCGCCGTCGGGGCCACGATTCGAGACGGTGCCCGAGCCGATGATGGTTCCGGCCCCGAGGGCGCGGGTCTTGGCCGCGTGCGCGATCAGGGTTCCGAAGTCGAAGGTCATGTCGACCCCGGCGTCGGCCTCCCCGAGCGGCTTGCCATTCAACTCCACCTCCAGGGCGCCGGAGAGCCGGCCGTCCTTCCAGGCGTCCCCAAGGCTGTCGGGGGTCACCGCGACAGGCGAGAAGGCCGAGGCCGGCTTGGACTGGAAGAAGCCGAAGTTCTTGGCCAGCTCGTCGGGGATCAGGTTTCGTAGCGACACGTCGTTGGCCAGCATCACCAGCCGGACGGCGGCAAGCGCCTCCTCCCGGCTCGCGCCCTGAGGCACGTCGCCCGTGATGACCGCGATCTCGCCTTCCATGTCGCAGCCCCAGGCCTCGTCGGCCAAGGGGATGGGGTCGCGGGGCGCCAGGAAGCCATCGGAGCCACCCTGATACATCAGGGGCTCGGTCCAGAAGCTGGCGGGCATCTCGGCGCCGCGCGCTTTGCGCACCAGTTCCACGTGGTTCACATAGGCCGAGCCGTCCGCCCACTGGTAGGCGCGCGGCAAGGGGCTCTCGGCGTCGTGCTCATGGAAGCGCACCCGCGGTATCGAGCCATGGTCCAGGCTCTCGGCCAGCCCCCTCAGCAGCGGCTCGCACCGCTCCCAGTCGTCGAGGGCCGCCTGCAGGGTGGGGGCGATATTGGTCGCCTCCACGCACCAGGCGAGATCGCTGGACACCACCACGAGACGTCCGTCGCGTCCCCACTTGAGTGAAGCGAGCTTCATTCCTGGTCTCCCATCATTTCTGTTTTCGTTGAATTGCGGTGCGGGATGACGCGGGTCAGGCGCACCCCGCGCTCATAGGCTTGAGGCTGATAGACGACGACCTCGACGCAGATGTCGCCCTTGGGCTCATCGACCCAAAGGTAGTTGCGCTCAAACTCGGCGGAACGGCCGGCCGGAGTAAAGCCTTCGTAGGTGTCGCCCCAGGGGGTGACCTGGGAGAGCTCCCGCCAGCCCAGATCGCAGGCCCTTGCCAGTTCTTCCTCGGCGGCGTCCGCCAAATCCTGCTGGCGGTCGACGCTGGGCATTCAGATACGCACGTCCATGGGGACGGCGGCGAGGCTGCGCTTGTTGCGGTCGAGGGGGACTTTCACCTAGGCGGTCTTCCAACTGTCGACATAGGCGGCATTCTCAACCGTCGCGGCGGCCTCGCCAACCTCCAACGGGTCGCGGGTGTCGATCATCACGGCATAGTCATCGGTGGCGGGCTTGGGCGGGCTGAGCATGTTCTTCAGCGCCATGGGGTGCGGGCCATGGGTGAAGCCCGACGGATGAAAGGTCATCATCCCGGCGTCGATGCCGTCGCGGCTGAAGAAGTCGCCGGCGTGGTAGAAGAGCACCTCCTCGAAATCGTCGTTGTTGTGGAAGAACGGGACCTTCAAGGCCCCCGGATCGGTCTCGAACGGCCGCGGCGCGAAGGTGCAGACCACGAAGCGGTCAGAGACGAAGGTGGTGTGGACGCTGGGAGGCAGGTGGTAGCGATGGCTGACCACCGGCCGCAGATCCTTCACGTTCAGGCGCACCGGCGCCAGATCCCCATGCCAGCCCACCGCGTCGATGGGATTGTAGGGGTAGGTCACCACCGAGACTTGGCCGCACTTCTTGATCTCCACGCGGTATTCGCCGGGTTCCGCCTGATGAGCGCGGAAGGCCTCGTCCATGGCGGGCGTGTCCAGCATGGCGGGATCGAACAGGGCGTGCCCGCCCAGCATGCCCTTGTCCGGCAACGAGAAATGGGTGTTGGTCGCCTGGATCATCAGCACCGTCGTGGGCGTGCTGGGCGCAAGCCGCCACATGGTCCCGCGCGGCAGATAGACGTAGTCGCCGGCCGCGTAGCCGATACGGCCGTAGTCGCAGAACAGGTCGCCGGCGCCCTCGTGCACGAACAGCAACTGATCGCCATCGGCGTTGCGGGCGAGCGCCGGCATGGGCGAGGCCAGCTTCCAGAAGCGCATCTCCACGGCGGCGTTGTGCAGCACGACGGGCGCGCTCCAGGGCGAACCCGGCGCCTCGTTCAGGCGGGAGAGGTCGAAGGCGCGGGGGCGCAGCGGCCCTTCGAAATTGGTCCAGCCGGTGGGGGGGCGCGGATGGTGCAGGAAGGCGGCGGGGCCGAAGAAGCCCTCCTTGGAGATCTCCCGCTCATAGGTGCCGTCTGGCATATCGGCGTGGGCCTGGCGGGAGTGGACACCTTGGGCGCCGCGCACCGGGATCCAGTTTCGAGCCATCAGAATTCGTCCTTGTAGATGCCCACCGCCATCGGACGCCCCTCCGACGCCTGGGCGCGGTACATGCCCGATGTGTTGAAGCTCCAGGCGATCTGACCATCCGGCGCGACAGCGATGACGCCGCCGTCGCCGCCCAGAGCGGTCAGCCGGTGCTGCACCACCTCGTCGGCGGCGGCCTGCAGGCTTAGCCCCTTCAGCTCCACAAGGGCCGAGATGTCGCGCGCCACGGTCAGGCGGATGAAGTACTCGCCGGTCCCGGTGGCCGACACCGCGCAGCCGGCGTTCGACGCATAGGTCCCCGCCCCGATCAGGGGGCTGTCCCCCACCCGCCCCCAGCGCTTGCCGGTGGTGCCGCCGGTGGAGGTGGCGGCGGCCACGTCGCCGTGGATGTCGAGGGCGACAACGCCCACGGTGCCATGCTTGCCCTCGTCGTGCGCCAATCCCTGGGCGGGATCAGGCCGGTCCGCGCCGACCGGCGCCTCCGGGATCGGCAGCTTCTCGGCCTTCAGGAAATTGGTCAGGCTGCGCCAGCGGCGCGCGGTATGGAAATGGTACGGCTCCACCAACTCCTCGCCCTGGTCGGCGGCGAAGTCGTCGGCGCCCTTGCCGATCAGCATGACATGGGGCGAGCGCTCCATGACCGCGCGGGCCAGCGTGATCGGGTGCCGGGCTCTTGTAACGCCGGCCACGGCGCCGGCCCTCAGCGTGCGCCCCTCCATGATGGCGGCGTCCAGTTCGTTGCGGCCCTCCGCGGTGAAGACCGCGCCCCGGCCAGCGTTGAACAGAGGATCGTCCTCCAGCAGGCGGACGGCGGTCTCGCAGGCGTCCAGGGCAAGGCCGCCCGCCTTCAAGACCTGGGCGCCGGCCTCGGTCACCTTGGTCAGGGCGGCGCGATAGGCCGCCTCCTGCTCAGGCTTGAGGTGGGCGCGCTCGATCACGCCTGCCCCGCCGTGCACGACAATGGCCCACTTCGGCGGCAATCAGCCCTCCTTGGCCGGCAGGACGCCGCGGCGCACCTGGTCGAGTTCAATGGACTCAAACAGCGCCTTGAAGTTGCCCTCGCCGAACCCCTCGTTGCCCTTGCGCTGGATCAGCTCGAAGAAGATCGGCCCGATCATGTTCTCGGTGAAGATCTGCAGCAGCAGACCCTGACCCTCGGTGGGGGCGCCGTCCATCAGGATCTGATCGGCGCGCAGACGCTGCAGGTTCTCGTCGTGGCCCTTCACCCGGTCGGGGAGTTGCTCGTAGTAGGTCTCCGGCACCGATTGGAAACGGACCTCCCGGTCCCGCATGGTCTCCACCGCCTGGTAGATGTCGCCGGTCCCGAGCGCCACGTGCTGGATGCCCTCGCCGTGATAGTCCTTGAGGAACTCCTCGATCTGCGAGTGGTCGTCCTGGCTCTCGTTCAGCGGGATGCGGATCTTGCCGCAGGGGCTGGTCATGGCCTTGGAGATCAGGCCGGTCTGGGCGCCCTCGATGTCGAAATAGCGGATCTCCCGGAAGTTGAAGATGCGCTCGTAGAAGTCGGCCCACTTGCCCATGTTGCCGCGGAACACGTTGTGGGTCAGGTGGTCGAGGTAGGTCAGGCCGACACTGTTGGTCGCCTCCGCCTCCGCAGCGCCCGGGATCGGCACGAAGTCGACGTCGTAGATCTCCTGGGCGCCATAGCGGTCCACAAGGTAGAGGTTCGAGCCGCCGATCCCCTCGATGGCCGGGATGTTCAGCTCCATGGGGCCGACCGGCCCCAGCACCTGCTTGGCGCCGCGCTCGAGGGCGAGCGCCATCGCCTTGGCCGCGTCCTTGACCCGGAAGGCCATGGCGTTCGCCGAGGGGCCATGAATCTGGCGGAAGTCCGCAGGCTGGCCGCTGGGCTCCATGTTCAGCAGGAAGTTGATGTCCCCCTGGCGCATCCGGATGACGCTCTTGGAGCGGTGCCTGGAGACCGCCGTGAAGCCCATCTTCTCGAACAGGCCCTTCAGCAGATCCGGCTCGGGGGCGGTGAATTCGACAAACTCGAAGCCGTCGGTGCCGAGCGGATTGTCGAAGAGGTCACGACTGGTGGCCTGGGCGTTCATCTGCGCACTCCTTCCCGGAGAGATAGTATCATATGAAACCACTTGCCTGAACCGCGCCCAGGAGACAAGGGCGTCTGGCGCTGATAGCAAACGAGTGAACAGCCTCCTCGGATCACCATGCTTCGCAAAACGTACGACTGGGTCATGAACCTGGCCGGGTCGCGCCACGCGCCCGTCATGCTGTGCGGCGTCTCCTTCGCGGAGAGCTCGTTCTTCCCGATCCCTCCCGACGTGATGCTGGCGCCCATGGTCCTGGCGCGGCCCGAGCGCGCCTTTGTCTATGCCGGGCTCTGCACCCTGTCGTCGGTCCTGGGCGGGTGCCTGGGCTACTTCATCGGCTACCACCTGGGAGACCTGGGCCACTGGCTGCTGGCCCTGATGGGCCACCCCGAGGGCGACGCCGCCTTCAAGTCCTGGTTCGACCAGTGGGGCCTGTGGGTGATCCTGATCAAGGGCCTGACGCCCATTCCCTACAAGCTGGTGACTATCGCCTCGGGCTTGGCTGAATTCTCCTTCTTCACCTTCGTCTGGGCTTCGGTCGTGACCCGCGGAGCGCGCTTCTTCCTCACCGCCACCCTGCTGAAGTACTTCGGCCCGGCGGTGCGCGAAGAGGTCGAAAAGCGCCTGACCCTGTACACCGTGATCGGCGTGACCGTTCTGGTCGGCGGCATTGTTGCGCTGAAAGTCTTGGGCTGAGCCGGGTTTTGCGCTCATATCGCGCGCCATGATGCAGCTCATCCGCGCCGTCCTCGACCGCTGGGCCTTCTTCGCCCTGGGCTCCGCCGCCCTGATGCTGGCGATCGCCCATGCCTTCGAAACCTTCGGTGGCTACGCGCCCTGCACGCTCTGCCTGCGGGCCCGAGAGGTCTACTGGGTGGCCGGGACGATCGCCCTGGCCTGCATCCTGGCGGTCAAGCTGCCCCGGATCCTGCGTTGGCGCTGGCTGTTCTACACCGCCCTGGCCCTGGTCTTCGCCGTCGGGGTGGGGATCGCGGTCTATCACAGCGGCGCGGAGTGGAAGTGGTGGCCTGGCCCCACGACCTGCGCGTCCACTGGCGGCGGCGTCAGCACCCAGGCCATGAGTGACCTCCTGGGCGGGGCGAAGATCCAACCCCCGGCCTGTGACGAGGCGGCCTGGCGGTTCCTGGGCCTGTCCATGGCCGGCTGGAACGCCCTGATCTCGCTGAAGCTGACCCTTTACAGCGCCTGGGCGGCGCTCCGCGAAAGGCCCCGGTCATGAGCGACAAACCCATTCCGCCCCGCCCGGGCCAGGGCGCCACCGCCGCGCGGCTCGCCGAAATCCTCCGGGTCGATCAGGCCGGCGAAATGGCGGCGGTGCAGATCTATCGCGGTCAACGCGCCGTGCTCGGCGGCTCGAAAGGCCATGAGCGGATCGCCGGCCAGTTGGCCGAGATGGAGGGCCACGAGGCCGTTCACCTGGCCCGCTTCGACACCCTGCTCACCGACCACGGGGTGCGCCCCACCGCCATGACCCCGGTCTGGCGGCTGGCCGCCTTCGCGCTCGGCGCCGGCACCGCGCTGCTGGGTGAGAAGGCGGCTCATGCCTGCACCGAGGCGGTGGAGGACGTGATCGAGCAGCACTATGCCGGCCAGGTGGCCGAGCTCAGCGATCGTGAACCGGCCCTAGCCGCCGAACTCTCGAAGTTCCGCGACGAGGAGCTGGCCCATCGTGATCACGCCGTGCAGGAAGGCGCCCGCGACGCCCTGGGCTATCCGATCCTGGCGGCGGTGATACGCGCCGGTTGCAAGGCCGCCATCAAGATCAGCGAGAAGCTATGACCGACGCGCAGATCGAAGCCCTGCGCCGAGGCGCCGAGGCCCCCGTCCTGGCGGGCTCGGCCGACCTCGACGCCGTCGCCGACGATCTGAACGAGGCCTTCCGGACGGACCCGCAGTTTTGCTGGTTCCTTCGCGACGACGCGGGACGCGAGGCCGCCCGCCTGCGCTTCATGAAGATGCTGGTGAAGGAGGTCGCCCTCCCCACCGGCGAGGTGAGCCGCCCCCCCGGCGGCGGCGCGGTCTCCATCTGGATTTCCTCTCAGGCGCTGGGCCCCAACAGCCTGATGCAGGAGCTGCGCATGTTCCCCACCATCCTGGGCGCGACGGGCCTTGGGCGGATCGATCGCCTCGCCGCCATGCGCAAGGCGATGGACGCGTTGCACCCCATGGACCGGCCTCACGCCTATCTGTGGTTCCTCGGGGTTCGGCCCGAGGCGCAGGGCCTGGGGGTCGGATCCCGGATGCTGAAGGCGGGCCTGGCAAAGGTCGACGCTAAGGGGCTGCCCGCCTATCTGGAATCCTCAAGCGAGGCCAACGTGCCGCTCTATCGCCGCCACGGCTTCGAGGTGATGCAGGAGTTCCGCGCGCGGGCCGACGCCCCGCCCGCCTGGGCCATGTGGCGCGAGCCCCGGGCGGCCGTCTAACGAGCCCCCAGCGTCCGGCGTCCGAAGGCGAACAGGGTCGCCAGCGCCGCCTCCACCACGATGGGCAGCAGCATGTCCGGCGCAAGCCCCTCCAGGCCCGCCGTGATCAGACGGCCGGCGAGGGCGAGGCCGACCAAGACCAGGGGCACGGTGACCAAACGGCGGTCATCGCGGATCGCCGCGGCTAGGGCGAAGACCCCCATGCCCCCGAAGAATCCGCCGACATCGGCCCTCAGGCTCGCCAGACCAAGGCCGCCGACGGGGGACAGGCCGAGGGTCACGGCCGGCAGGGTTGGATCGATCCAGATCCGCAGGGCGCCGAAGATCGCAAAGGCGCCGAGCGCGCCGATCAGCAGACGGGGCAGGAGACGAAGCATGAGTGTTGTCCAGGCGGTTTGATTGTGGCGCGATACATGCCACTATTTCACGACAGAGCGAAACCACGCGGGCGACAGAACCTCATGACCCTGACCTACGACCTCTACTGGTCCTTCCGCTCGCCCTACTCCTACATGATCATGCACCGGCTGACGGCGCTGGAGCGGGATTACGATGTCGCCTGCAACGTGCGGCCGGTCTATCCGCTGGCGGTGCGCACCCCGGAGTTCTTCGACACCCGCGACCCGCTCTGGTTCAGCTACTTCTTCGCTGACATCCACCGGGAGGCCCAGTTCCTGGGCCTGCCCTTCCGCTGGCCCCGGCCCGACCCGGTCTACATGGACATGGCGACCCGGACCTATCCCAAGGATCAGCCGCACATCCACCGCCTGACCCAGATGGGGGCGCTGGCCGCTGAGCAGGGTCGAGGCCTCGCCTTCCTTGACGAGGTCAGCAAGGCGATCTGGAGCGGGACAGTCGACGACTGGCACCTTGGCGACCACATCGCCCAGGCCACGGCGCGGGCCGGCCTGGATCCCGCCACCTTCGCCGCCACGGTGGACGCCGAGTCCGAGCGCCTCAACGCGGTGATTGAAGAGTCTCAGGTCGCCCAGCGCGCGGCGGGCCACTACGGGGTGCCAATGATCGCCTTCAACGGCGAACCCTTCTTCGGCCAGGACCGCTTCGACCAGTTCAAATGGCGGCTGGAGCAGCAGGGGCTGAAGGCCCGCTAGGCCTCCAGTTCAATGTCCCAGTAGAGGTAGTCGAGCCAGCTCTGGTGCAGGTGGTGCGGCGGGAACTTACGGCCGCGTTCCTGCAGTTCGTGGGCGCTGGGACGCCGCGCCTTGTGACGCGGGAACATGTGCGCCTCCTGCGGGGTGCGGCCGCCCTTTGTGAGATTGCAGCGGGCGCAGGCGGTGACGATGTTTTCCCAGGTCGTGCGGCCGCCGCGAGAGCGGGGCACGACATGGTCAAAGGTCAGGTCCGCGCCCGAGTGGCAGTACTGGCAGGTGAAGGCGTCGCGCAGGAACAGGTTGAACCGCGTGAAGGCTGGCGGACGGTCCTGGGTGACGTACTGCTTCAGCGACACCACGCTGGGCAGCTTCATCGCGAAGGACGGGGAGTGGATTTCCTGGTCGTAGGTGGAGACCACGTCGACCCGATCGAGGAAGACCGCCTTGATCACATCCTGCCAGGGCCAGAGCGACAGGGGATAGTAGCTGAGCGGCCTGAAATCCGCGTTCAGCACGAGGCAGGGCCAACCGGACGGCGGGTGGGTGAGCACCTTCATCGCCGGTCATCCCGGTGCGGTACAGCGCCAGATGGGTACGCGTGGAAACTGAAGACGAAGCCCTCACTCTCAACCGCTCTATCGGCGAACCGGTTGGGGCCCTCAGGCCCCAGATTCCCGACGCAGGAGAATTATAGGAGAGATTCTGAGACATCGCCATGACGGCGAAGCGGCAGGCTGAACCCCGCTCGCGACCCTAGGGTTCAAGCGAGCGGGGCGGCGCCGGAGAGCACTCAGGCGCCGACGATGGCGGTGGCGCCGGCCAGCAGGAAGCTGAGGGCGGCGAAGGCGACGACGACGGTGGTGTCTACGAAGCGGGCGAAGGCGTGATCGGCATGGATGAACATGAGGATGGTCCCTGGTCTACCGGAGGCCCCCGGTCGGGTTGTTCATGTGAACAACGCTAAGATACCCTCCATCTGAACAATGTACAGATACATTTTACACTGTACGCTATGCGTTTATGCATGGCCTTTGCGGGCGAATATGGCGCAAGAAAAAAGGGCCCCCGAAGGGGCCCTTGCGATCAGGGATCGACTTTGACTTCTAGGCGCCGGCCACTGCGGTGGCGGCGGCGACGGTGAGGCCCAGGACCAGAAGGATGGCGGGGGCGACGCGGTCGAAGAAGCGTTCGAAGTTTGCGAGAGACATGACACACACCTTGTAAGTTTGAACCCGCGGGGAGGCGGGGCGTTTGTTATTTGAACAATGCTAAGATAGCAGCGATCTGAACGCCGTCAAGATGATCTTTACGGCGTCCAGATATACTTTTACAGTGAGCCCGATGAGAGAAACTGCAGCCGCCGAGTCCCGGCCCTATCACCACGGCGATCTCAGCCGCGCCCTGATCGACGCGGCCCGCCGCCTGCTGGAATCCGAGGGCCCTTCGGCCCTGTCGCTCCGCGCTGTGGCGCGAGAGGCGGGTGTGAGCCCGGCCGCGCCCTATCACCACTTCAAGGACAAGGGCGAGTTGCTGGAGGCTGTGGCCGCCGAGGGCTGGGACCTGCTGAACGAGTCGCTGGCGGCGGCGCGGAAGTCGGCCAATTCGGTGAAGGACAAGCTGACCGCGCTGGGCGTCGCCTATGTGGTCTTCGCGCGCGAAAATCCCAGCCTTTATCGCATCATGTACGACGGCTCGCGCAACAAGGAGGAGTTGCCCTCCCACGTTCACCTGGAGGACGACAGCGCCTACTGCCAGGTGCGCGACACCCTGGTGGAGGCCGGCGCCGATCCCACCGATGAGATCGCCCTGGAACTCGCCACCACCGCGGCCTGGTGCGCCGCCCACGGCCTGGCTGAGATGGCCTCGTTCAAGCAGTTCGACACCCTGAAATTGGCCCTCGGCAGCGAAGAGGCCTTCCTGCGCGGCGTCTTCGACCACATGAGGATTTTCGCCGACGACCACGGGAAGTAGACAAGGGGCGTGACCGCGCCCTTCACCACCCGTTTCGCCCCCTCGCCCACCGGGCTGTTGCACCGTGGGCATGCCTTCTCGGCGCTCACCGCCCATGACGCGGCCCGCGCCGCGGGCGGCCGCTTCCTGCTGCGCATCGAGGACATCGACGCCACCCGCTGCCGCCCTGAATTCGAAACCGCGATCTACGAGGACCTGGCCTGGCTGGGCCTCGAATGGGAGCAGCCGGTGCGCCGGCAGTCTGAGCACCTTCCGGAATACCAGGCGGCGATCGGGCGGCTCGCTGAGCGAGGCCTGCTCTACCGCTGTTTCCGCACCCGCAAGGAGATCGCTGAGGCCATCGCCTCGGCGCCCCATGGGACCATGGACACCTGGCGCGGCTCGCCCCTGCCCTCCGACCAGGAGGCGCGCAGACTGGCCGCCGGGGAAGCGTTCGCCTGGCGGCTGTCCCTGGACGCGGCCCTGGCGCAGGCCGGTCCGCTCACCTTCACCGAGGAGGGCTCCGGCCCGAATGGGGAAACCGGCCTCATCCCCGCGCGGCCTGAACTGGGCGGCGATGTGGTGCTGGCGCGGCGAGACGTCGGCGTCGCCTACCATTTGGCCGTCACCCTGGACGACGCCCTGCAAGGCGTGACCCATGTGATCCGCGGCGAGGACCTGTTCGAGGCGACCCACGTCCAGCGGCTGCTGCAGGCCTTGCTGGACCTGCCAACCCCGGTCTATCGCCACCACCGCCTGCTGACCGGTCCTGACGGCAAGCGCTACGCCAAGCGCGACCACGCCCAGACCCTGGCCGAGCTGAGGACGGCCGGCGTCACGCCGGAGCAGCTGCGCGCGGAGATGGGCCTGTGACCGACGCCCCCGAGGATCGCGGCAAGGCCCTGGCCATGCTGCTGCTGGGCGCCTGTGTGATCGGGGTTGGCCCGGTGCTGGTGCGGCTGTCGGAGACGGGGCCGGCGGCCGCGGGCTTCTGGCGGCTGGTCTTCGCCCTGCCCCTGCTGGCGGTGATGGCCCAGAAGGCTGGTGGCGGCATCGGCACGGCGCCCATGGCCGCCGTGCTGGCCGGCGTCGCCTTCGCGCTTGATCTCGGCTTCTGGCACTACGGCATCGCCTATACCTCCGTGGCCAAGGCGACCGTGCTCTCCAATCTTACCCCGGTCCTGGTGACGGCCTTCGCCTGGATCTTCCTGAAACAGCGGCCTCGCCGCCTGTTCCTGCTGGCCGTGGCTTTCGCGGTGGCGGGCGCCTGGACAATGGCGCTGACCAAGGGGGCGGGTTCGACGGGGGTCAATCCACCGCTGGGCGACGCCCTCTCGGCGGCGACCGCCGTCTGGTACTCGATCTATTTCCTGGTGGTCTCCAGCGCCCGACAGTCGATGTCGGCGACACGGATCATGTTCTGGTCCACCCTGGTCGGCGCGCCCCTGCTGCTGCTGGCCGCCTTGGGCCTCGGGGAGCAGATCATTCCCACTGGGTTGGGCGGCTGGGCGGCCTGCGCGGGCCTGGGCCTCATGCACGTGGCGGGGCAAGGCTCCATCGCCTGGGCCTTGGGGCGGCTGCCGGCGGCCACCGCCTCAGTCGTGGTGTTGATCCAGCCGGTGGTGGCCGCCGCCCTGGGCTGGATGCTGTTCAACGAGCTGCTGGGAACCTGGCCCGCCCTAGGGGCCGCTGTCGCCCTGGCCGGCGTGGTGCTGGCGCAATGGGCCAGCCGGCCGAAACCCGCCTAGAGGTCCCAGGCTCCTCGGGCGGCCTCGATCCGGGCCAGCTTGGCGTGGAAGGCGGTCCAGTCGTCCTCGGCGGCGATGCGGTCCCAGATCGCCTCGATCTCGTCGATGAGCAGTTCCTCGGGTTCGGCCTTGGCGAAATAGGGATCCAGCAGGCGGCCTGGGCGATCCGGCTCGGTCTCGGCGACGCGGCGTCGGAAGTCGGCGAAGGGCTGGCCGCCGTAGATGTCCCCCCGGGGGCTGGCCATGGCGCGGCCCACGTCGCCGCAGAACCAGTCGAAGAAGAAGGGCTCCCAGCGCAGCCGCTCGCCCCCGGCCGCCAGGGCCGTGAAGGCCGCGTTGACCAGGCCGGCGTCCAGTTCGCGGCCCCGGCTCTTCAGACCCAGGCGCTTGAGCATCGCGCCCGCCAGGCCGCCGCGATAGGCGTCGGCGAAGCCGTTCAGGGCGTCCACCAGGGCCTGTTGTTCGGCCACCATGGAGAGGCAGCCGCCGAGGTTCTGCAGGTTCCAGAACACCGCCTCCGGCTGGCGGCCGAAGCTGTAGAGTCCCTGCTGGTCGAAATAGGCGGCGACGAAGTTGGGGTCGTTGTGCGGCAGGAACCGGTAGGGCCCGTAGTCGAAGCTCTCTCCGGTGATGTTCATGTTGTCGGTGTTGAGCACCCCGTGGACGAAGCCCGCGGCCATCCATGAGGCCGCCAGAGCACCGGCCCGCTCCACCACCGCCGTCAGCAGGGCCGAGGGGCGGTCCGGCGCATTGTCCAGTTCCGGGTAGTAGGTCTCGATCACGTAGTCGACGAGGCGGACGATCTCCTGGGGCTGCTCCAGGAAGGCCTGCCGCTGGAAGGTTCCGAAGCGGATGTGGCTGTGGGACAGCCGGGTGAGCACCGCCGAACGGGTCGGGCTGGGCTCGTCACCCCGCTCCAGGGCCTCGCCGGTCTCGATCAGGGAGAAGGACTTCGAGGTCGGGACGCCCAGGGCCTCCAGCATGGCGGTGGCCAGCACCTCGCGCATGCCGCCCTTCAGGGTCAGGCGCCCGTCGCCCCCGCGCGACCAGGGCGTGGTCCCAGACCCCTTGGTCCCGAGGTCCAGCAGGCGGTCGCTCCCGACCTCCCGCAACTGCGCGAAGGTGAAGCCGCGGCCGTCGCCTAGGTCGGGGTTGTAAACCCGGAACTGGTGGCCGTGATAGCGCTGCGCCAGCGGAGTCTCGATGTTGCCCGGCAGGGGTTGGAAGCGTCCGAAGTGCGCGGTCCACTCGGCGTCGGTCAGGGTATCCAGGCCCACCGTGGCGGCGGCCCGATCATTGCGGAACCGCAGCAGGGTCTGGGGGAAATCGGCCGCCGCGACGGGATCGGCGAACTCGGGGCCGAGGCCGGGCAGGCGCGGATCTGGGCGGTAGGCGGGGGAGACGGGCATGGTCGCCAGATGGAGGTGAAAACCCTCCGGAGCAAGCGCGGCGATTATATTCGCACCTCCCGACCCATGCTACCGGTCGGCCATGGCGCGTCGCATCACCCTCGATTTCCTGAAGACCGAAGCCGCCTCGGGCATGATCCTGGCGGCGGCCGCGCTGGCGGCCATCCTGTTGGCCAACTCCCCGTGGTCGCAGCACTATTTCAGCTTCATCTCCCGCGAACTCACCATCCAGGTGGGCGCCTTCAAGGAGACCCACTCGGTCACCGACTGGGTGAAGCAAGGCCTGATGGCCATCTTCTTCTTCGTCGTGGGGATGGAGATCAAGTTCGAGATTCTGCGCGGCGAGCTGTCCAATCCGCGGCGGCTGGCTCTGCCGGTTCTGGCGGCCATCGGCGGGATGGCGGCGCCGGCGGCCGTCTATCTGCTGCTGAACATGGGCCCCGGCGGGGCGCCGCAGGGCTGGCCCACGGCGACGGCCACCGACATCGCCTTCGCGCTGGCGGCCCTGGCCATCGTGGGCCGCAAGCTGCCGCCGTCGCTGCGGGTGTTCCTGCTGACCCTGGCCATCGCCGACGACCTGGCGGCCGTGGTGCTGATCGCCCTGCTGTTCACGGCCAAGGTCAACCTGCTGGCCCTGGGCGGGGCGGCCTCCACCCTGGCCCTGATGTTCCTGCTGGGGCGCTGGAAGACCGCGCCCTACTTCTTCTATGCCTGCTGCTTCGCCCTGATCTGGGCCTTCACCCTCAAGAGCGGGGTCAACACCTCGCTGGCCGGGGTCGCCGCCGCCATGGCCGTGCCCATCGAGCCACGGCGGGCCGGCCAGGCCGGGGTGCTGCACTACTTCATGGAGAGCCTGCACGGCTATGTAGCCTTCCTGATCCTGCCGCTGTTCGCCTTCACCGCAGCGGGGTTCTCGTTCAGCGGCCTGTCCCTGAAGGAGCTGTTCAGCCCGGTCGCCCTGGGGGTCGCGCTGGGGCTGTTCCTGGGCAAGCAGCTGGGGGTGTTCGGGGCCGCGGCCCTGGCCATGGGGCTGAAGCTGGCCCGGCGGCCGACCGGGGCCAAGTGGATCGAGCTCTATGGGGTGGCGGTGCTGTGCGGGGTGGGCTTCACCATGAGCCTGTTCATCGGGGCCCTGGCCTTCAGCCCGAGTGACGTGGCCGGCCAGACCGAGGTGCGGATCGGGGTGATCGTGGGGACCTTGATGTCCACCGCGCTCGGCATGGGGGTGCTGGCCTGGTCCCAGGCGCGGCGGAACCTAGAGCAGGGCTGAGGCCCAGGACTCGTCGTCGCGGGGGGCGGCGAGGACCGGGACGTCGCCGGCGAACCGGGCGATGGCGGCGACGGTCTGGGGGAAGTCCGGGGCGCCCGGATCGGCGCTCTGGCTGACGACAACCCCAAGCACCGCAAGGCCCCGCGCGCGCAGGACCTCCAGGGCCGTCAGGGTGTGGCTGACCCCGCCGAGGTAGGAGCCGCCCACCAGGACCGTCGGCAGGCCGAGGGCCAGCTGCAGGTCCAGGCCGGTGGCGTCCTCGGCCAGGGGGCTCATCACCCCGCCGGCGCCCTCCACCAGCAGCAGGTCGGCGGGCTGGGCGGCCAGCACCGGGCGGCAGACGGCCAGCAGGTCGGCCAGGGTCAGGGTCACCCCCTCCAGCCGGGCGGCCATGGGGGGCGAGAGGGCGGCCTCGAAGCGCAGGGGGGACATGGCCTCCAGGGCCTCGGCCGTCAGGTCCCGGCCCAGGGCCGCGAGGAGCCGACCGGGATCGGACGTGTCGGTGGCCACGGATGGAAGATAACCCGTTACGACGGGCTTCAAGGCCGCCACGGTCAGGCCCCGGGCGCGGGCGGCCTTCAGCAAGGCGCAGGCGGCCCAGGTTTTTCCGACGTCGGTGTGGGCGCCGGCGATGAAAACGGCCCTCATGGGACCAGGCCGACTATGGCCGACATCAGACCGTCAATGTCCCGCGCGGTGTGGCCGGCGGTGAAGGCCAGGCGCAGTCGGGCGGTCCCGGCGGGCACGGTGGGGGGGCGGATGGCGACGGCCAGGAAGCCCACCGATTCAAGGGCTTGGGCCACGGCCAGCGCGCGGTCGGCCTCGCCGATCATGATGGGGACGACGGCGGATGTAGCTTCCGGCAGGTTGAGCGCGCGGGTGAAGCGCCGCGCGTTGGCGAGCGGCCTGGCCACCAGCTCCGGGTCGGCGGCGATCACGTCGAGGGCGGCCAGGGCCGCGGCGGCGTTCGCCGGCGGCAGGCCGGTCGTGTAGACGAAGGTCCGGGCCCGGGTCTTGATCAGGTCGATCACCGGGGCGCTGGCGCAGACATAGGCGCCGTAGCCGCCGAGCGCCTTGGAGAAGGTGCCCATGGAAAGGTCGATGTGGGCGGTGGGATAGACCGAACCCGCGCCCGCGCCCGCCGGCCCCACCACGCCCAGGCCGTGGGCGTCGTCCACCAGCAGCCAGGCGTCATGGGCGCGGGCGAGATCGCTGATGGCGTCGAGGGGCGCCAGGTCGCCGTCCATGGAGAAGACCCCGTCGGTGGCGATCAGGCAGCGGGCGGCCGCGCCCCGCTGGGCCGCCAGCTTCTGCGCCAGGTCGGCCATGTCGTTGTGCCGGAAGGCCAGCACGGTCGCGCCCGACAGCTGGGCGCCCGACCAGATGCAGGCGTGGGCCAGTTCGTCGGCCAGGATCAGGTCGCCGGGCCCCATGACCGTCGGAATGATGCCGGCGTTGGCCAGGTAGCCGGAGCCGAAGACACAGGCGGCCTGCTTGCCCTTCAGCGCCGCCAGCCGCGCCTCCAGCTCGCCAAACACCGGATGGTCGCCGGTCACCAGCCGCGAGGCCCCGGCGCCGGCGCCGTAGCGCTCGACCGCCGCCATGGCCGCGGCCTTCACCGCGGGGTGATGGGACAGGTTCAGATAGTCGTTGCAGGAGAAGGACAGCAGGCGCCGCCCGCCCCGCTCGACCCACAGGCCGTCGATGCGGTCGGTGGGGACCAGCCGCCGCCGCAGGCTGCGGGTCTCCAGCTGATCGAGCTTCTCGGCGGCGAAGGCGGTGAGGCTGTCGGTCATCGGGCGCCGATATGCACCTGGCCGGGGATCGGGGGAAGACGGAACCCTGCGTCACACCACTCTCGATAGTGACACCGCAAGCGCCAAAATTTACTCATGGTTGACCCCTGCGACCCCATATTGGGGGTGGCTCCGTAAGAGCCTGGAGTACCGCGTCCATGTCATCCGTCCCGGGGCTGTCCGATGACCTGTCGACCTTCTTCGACGTGTCGCTCGACATGCTGTGCATCCGCGACATGGCGGGCCGGTTCGTGCGGGTCAGCCCGTCCTGGACCACGGTGCTGGGCTGGACCGCCGAGGAGCTGGTGGGCCAGCCGTTGCTGCCGCTGATCCACCCCGACGATGTCCCGTCCACCGCCGACCTGATGAAGGCCATCCAGTCCGACGGCGAGATCGTCGGCTTCGTGAACCGCTATCGCCACCGCGACGGCCGCTATCGGCAGCTGGAATGGCGGGCTCGACTGTCGGGGGACCAGGTGTTCGCCGTGGCGCGTGACGTCACCGACCGGGTGGCCGCCGAAGCCGAGATGAAGGCCGCCCATGCCGCGGCGCAAGCCGCCAACCAGGCCAAGACCGACTTCCTGGCCAATATGAGCCACGAGATCCGCACGCCCCTGAACGGGGTGATCGGGGTGGTGGCGGCGCTCGCCCAGACCGAGCTCTCGCCCGAGCAGCGGGAGATGGTGAGCCTGGTCGAGACCTCGGGCCTGACCCTGGAGCGGCTGGTCTCCGACATTCTCGACCTGTCGAAGATCGAGGCCGGGCGCCTGGAGATCGAGGCCGCGCCCTTCGACCTGGCCGACGCCCTGGAAGGCGTGCTGCACCTCAACCGGCTGAAGGCGGAGGAAAAGGGCCTGGCCTTCGCCGCCGACGTCGACGATGCCGCGCAAGGCGCGTTCCTGGGGGACTCCGTCCGCCTGAAACAGGTGGTGGGCAACCTGCTGTCCAACGCCGTGAAGTTCACCGACCAGGGCGGGGTGCGGCTGCGGGTCAGCCTGACCGAGGCCGGCGACGGCCCGGCCCATCTCACCGTGGAGATTCGCGACACCGGGGTCGGCTTCGACGCGGAGACGGGCGCCAACCTGTTCCAGCGGTTCAGCCAGGCCGACACCACCATCACCCGGCGATTCGGCGGCACCGGCCTGGGCCTGTCGATCTGCAAGGCCATCGTCGAGATGATGGGGGGCGAGATCTCCGCCAGCTCCGAGCCGGGTCGCGGCAGCCTGTTCCGCGCCACCTTCCCCCTGCCCCGGGTGCGGATGGCCGACCCTGACGCCCGTCCCGCCGATGACACCTCCGGGGCGCCGCTGGCCCGGGTCGACGCCCTGCGGGTGCTGCTGGCCGAGGACCACCCCATCAACCAGAAGGTCGTGCAGCTGATCCTCGCGCCGCTCGGGGCGGAGATCACGGTCACCGAGGACGGGGCCCAGGCCCTGGCCGCGTTCCGGACGAGCCTCTTCGACCTGGTGCTGATGGACATGCAGATGCCGGTGATGGACGGCCTGACCGCCACCATGGCCCTGCGCGACGAGGAACGGCGGCGCGGGGGGCCACGGACCCCGATCATCATGCTGAGCGCCAACGCCATGATCCAGCACCGCCGCGACGCCATGGCCGCCGGCGCCGACCACCACATCGCCAAGCCCATCACCGCCCACCTGCTGATGGACGGCAACGAGACGGTGCTCGAGCGGGCCGGGGCGGTGGCGGTGGGGTAGCGGGGGGATAGCGGGACGCCCTCCCCCGCTCATCCCGGCGACCCGAAGGGCGGCGCGAAGCAGTCAAGGCCGGGACCCAGATGCATCCTGAGCGTCTGGTCGGGTGATGTTCGTGTCGTGGGTGGGGTTGGGGGGG
>NZ_JAUSLW010000220.1 GCF_030645195.1 Phenylobacterium sp.
CTGGATGAAGGTCCTCGCCTGATGACCAACATCGTGGGCTGTCCGCAGACGCCGGAAGCCCTGCAGCTGGACATGAAGGTCCAGGTGAAGTTCGAGAAGCAGACCGACGACATTTCCCTTCCCCTGTTCGAACCGGCGAAGGGCTGAGAGCGCATATGAAACCGAAATCAGTCGCGGTCGTCGGGGCCGCTGAAACCACCAAGATGGGCAAGATTCCGGACGTTTCCGTCCTGGGTCTGCACGCCGACGCCGCCCTCAACGCCATGAAGGACGCGGGGCTGAAGCCCTCGGACATCGACGGCGTCGCCACCGCCGGGGTCAGCCCGGTTGAACTGGCCCAGTATCTGGGCATCACGCCCACCTATGCCGACGGCACCAGCGTCGGCGGCTGCTCCTTCATGCTGCACGTCCGCCACGCGGCGGCCGCCATCAATGAGGGCCTGTGCAAGACTGTCCTGATCACCCACGGGGAATCAGGCCGATCGCGCGTCGGCGCCGGCGGCTTTGGCCGTAACGCCACCTCGCTGATGGGCCAGTTCGAGATGCCCTACGGCGTCACCAGCCCGCCCACCATGTTCACGATCCCGGTGCTTCGCTACATGAAGACCTACGGGGTGACCGAGGAGGACCTGGCCATGGTCGCCGTGGTTCAGCGGGAGTGGGCGGCGCGGAACCCGCGCGCCTCGTTCAAGGACCCGATCACCGTCGACGACGTGCTGAACTCGCCGATGATCGCCTGGCCGTTCCGCATGCTGATGTGCTGCCTGGTCACCGACGGTGGCGGGGCCTTGATCCTCACCAGCGCCGACCGCGCCAAGGACTTCCCCAACAAGCCGGTCTATGTACTGGGCACCGGGGAGAGCGTGGAGACCCCGATGGTCAGCCAGATGGAGGACTTCAACTCCTCCAAGGCGTTCCGCGTCTCGGGCAAGAAGGCCTTCGAGGAAGCCGGCATCAAGCACGCCGACGTCGATCACCTGATGATCTACGACGCCTTCGCCCACCTGCCGCTGTACGGCCTGGAGGACCTGGGCTTCGTGAAGCCCGGTGAGGCCAAGGACTTCGTGCGTGAGCGCAACACCGCCATCGGCGGCAAGCTGCCCATGAACACCAACGGCGGCGGGCTCTCCTACATGCACTCGGGCATGTACGGGATGTACGCCCTGATGGAGAGCGTGCGGCAGATGCGCGGCACCGCCGCGGCCCAGGTGAAGGACGCCAAGATCAGCGTCTGCCAGGGCGTCGGGGGCATGTTCGCCGCCGCCGGCACGGTGATCTTCGGCAACGAAGCGTAGAGTTTTTTCAACGACTTACCGCACTCTATGCTGCGCAGCATCAAGTGCAGCAATTTCGCCCTTCCCTGGAGACGGGGGAGGGCGTTTTTGTGCCGGAATGCTGCGCAGCAAAACAGGATTTGGAACCACGAACCTCACGAACAGATGCTCCCCCCACTGGGGGAGCTGGCGCGAAGCGCCTGAGGGGGACTTTGACCCTTGTTTCGCGGAGGTCGACTACGTCGATCCCCCTCCGTCCCGCATCTGCGATGCGGTCCACCTCCCCCACATCGCCGCTACGCGCCTGGGGGAGGATCTTGGGTCGCGTCACCCCAAGCGTGTCATCCCGGCCGCAGCGAAGCGGAGAGCCGGGATGACACGGAGGGGAAACCCGGGCGACACGGAGGGGAAGCGGCGCGCTTTGTTCGTGTGGTTCGTGGGGTTCGTGGATAGTTTCCTTCCCATGCGGCGCAGCTTCCACATCCTGGCCTTCCTGGCGGCCCTGTTGTTCAGCGGCGCGGCGCGCGCGCAGGCCCCCGACCTCACCCTCACCGGAACCCTGACCGGCGCCGATCACCAGACCTACCTCGAGGTCCCGTTCAAGGTTCCGGCCGGTGTCACGCGGATCACCGTGGGCTTCGACTATTCGGGGCGCGAGCAGAAGGCGACGATCGACCTGGGCTTGCGCGACCCGCAGCGGTTCCGGGGCTGGAGCGGGGGGAACAAGGCGGGCTTCACCCTCTCCGAGGCCGAGGCGACGCCGTCATACCTGGCCGGGCCGCTGCCGGCGGGGACCTGGAAGCTGGTGCTGGGGGCGCCCAATATCCGCAAGGGGACGAGCGCCACCTATAGGGCCAGGATCTGGTTCTCGCAGGCCGCCAATCTGTCCCAGGCCCCGGGCGGGCCGGGCTGGTATCGCGGCGACCTGCATCTGCACACCGGCCATTCGGACGGGACCTGCCTGTCGCAGCTTGGGGCCAAGGTTCCCTGTCCGGTGTTCAAGACCCTGGAGGCGGCCTCGGCGCGGGGGCTGGATTTCGTCAGCGTCACCGACCACAACGCCACCTCGCAGACCGGCCCCTTGCGCGAACTGGCGGCCTATTTCGACGACCTGGTGCTGATCCCGGGCCGCGAGATCACCACCTTCCAGGGCCACGCCAATGTCTTCGGCCCCACCGGACCGATCGATTTCCAGCTGGGCGGCCCGCGGGCGCCGAGGCTCGGCAAGATCCTCGACCAGGTGGACGCGGCCGGCGGCCTGATCTCCATCAACCACCCGGCCCTGCCCTCGGGCGAGGCCTGCATGGGCTGCGGCTGGAGCGTGGCCGACACCCCCTATGGCGCCATCGCGGCGATGGAGGCGGTGAACGGCGGCGGCATGGCCCTGATCGGCGGCAAGGCCGAGGGGCCGTTCTCGGGCATCCCCTTCTGGGAGGCGCGGCTGAACGAAGGCTGGAGGATCACGGCCATCGGCGGCTCGGACAATCACGACGCGACCCTCGATCCCGCCAAGGCGCCGGCCGTCGGCATGCCCACCACGGTGGTCCACGCCGCGCAAAAGTCGCAGGCCGCGATCCTGGCGGCGATCCGCGCCGGCCACGTCTTCATCGACGTCAGCGGCTCCCGCGACCGGCTGATCGAGGTGACCGGCGAGGCGCTCGGCCAGAGCGCCGAGATGGGCGATGTCCTGGTTGCGCCGGCGGGGACGACGGTACGGGTGAGCGTCCATGTGCGGGGTGGAGCCGGGGCCCGGTTGAGCCTGGCGGGCGCCGCGGCGGGCCGGGCGACTCTGACCCATCCGGACCTGGCCGGGGACGACGAGACGCGGGTCTTCGACCTGGTGAGCGACGGGAAACCCGGCTGGCTGCGGGTGGACCTGAGGGGCGCCGACGGGCGGCTGATCCTGCTGACCAATCCCCTCTATCTGCGGCCTGGCGGTTGAGGCTAACAGCCTGAAGTAGAACCCGGTTCTGAAGTTCAGGCTCGGGAGACCGGCGCTCTGTGACGCCCTGTCGCACCGTAAGCCGTGGAAGATGTTCTTAACCCTCTTTGGCGAGACTGTCGGCGTCGCGAAACGCGTCGGAACGAAGGATCGCTGCGGTCCCGGGCAGGCTGCCCGCCAGAGCGCACGTTACATTCAGAATGGGTCTCAGCCCGGATTCCCGCGCCCGATTCAACCTCGAACGCGCCTCGGTGCTGGTTCTCGAGGAATCGGTCATGGGCATGAACATCCTGGTCCAGATCCTCACCGGCTTCGGCGCCAAGGTGCTGCACCGGGCCGAGAACGTCGAGGAAGCCCAGGCCATCGTCGGCAAGGTCGAGCTGGACCTGGTGGTGGCCGACGCCCTGGGCGCCAGCGGCGCGGGCTATGATTTCGTCAGCTGGCTGCGCCGCTCGCGGATCGAACCCAACTGCTATGCCCCGGTGTTGCTGACGGCGGGCCACACGCCCGGCGGGGCGGTGCAGAAGGCGCGCGATTGCGGCGCCCACTTCGTCATGACCAAGCCCTTGACCCCCATCACCGTCCTGGAGCGCGTCCTGTGGATCGCCCGGGAGGGCCGCAGGTTCGTGGAATGCGACACCTATATGGGGCCTGATCGGCGCTTCAAGAACGAGGGCGTGCCGACCGGCAAGGTCGGACGCCGGCGGGACGACCTGGCCGGCGACGTCGGCGAGGCGAGCTCGCCCAACATGGAACAGGACAGCATTGACGGCATGCTGAAGACACGGCGGGTGACACTTTGAGCTCGGTAAAGATCCATGTTCCCGTGGTGCGGCTGGCCAAGCTGCTGCGCACCCCAGGCGGCCTTCCGGTGGCCGACGCGGTCAAGCGCGCCGGGGCGGGGCTCGCGAGCCTGCGCGCCGAGTGCCTCGACGAGTTGCGGGTGACGCTCGACCAGGCCGAACTGTGCGCCAACCGCGCCAATGGCGAGTACGATCCCAAGGTGGCCGACGAACTCTACGCCATCGCCAGCGCCGCCATCGGCGTGCCCACCGCCTGCGACCTGGCGCCCATCGACACCGCGCTGGTCAGCCTGGCCGACCTGGTGGACTACCTGAAGAGCCAGGAGAAGTGGGACCCCAACGCCGTGGCCGTCCACCTGCGCGCCTTCCGCCTGCTGCTGCACACCGAGGCGGGCAAGGACAGCAACGGCACCAAGGCGATCCTGGAGGGCCTGCGCCGCGTCAGCCAGCGCTACGCCCGGAGCGACACCCCCAGCGCCGCGGCGGGCTGACCCCGCTCCGGGACGGCCATCCCCCAGTCCCAGTCCGAACCGTGTTCGGATTTCACTGATCTGTCAAATACTTGACGCGCCCTCCCGCGCGGACCTAGCGTTCGCCAAAGGCCTTCCCTCGACGGTGGGCCATGGGAAGAACAGCATCCGATCAGCGGATGCCTGGGAGGGAAGACATGACCAAGGCCCTGATGCTGTCCGCGTCCGCGATGGTGCTGATCTGCGCCGCGCCGGACCTCGCCCGCGCCCAGGACGCCGGCCGGGGCGCCCTGCTGGAGGAACTGATCGTCACCGCCCAGAAGCGGGAGGAGTCGGTGCAGGACGTGCCGATCGCCGTCTCGGCCTTCAGCGAACAGGCGCTCAAGGCCCAGGGCATCGACGGGGCCGGCAACCTCGTCCAGTCGGTGCCCAACCTGACCTTCACCCGCCGCGCCCTGCGCACCAACTTCCAGATCCGCGGGGTCGGCGCCCAGCTGGTCTCGCTGTCGGGCGACGACGGGGTCGGCATCCACGAGAACAATGTTCCGCTCACGGCCAATCGGATCGCCGACGCCGAGTTCTATGACGTCGAGCGGGTGGAGGTGCTGCGCGGGCCCCAGGGGACCCTCTATGGCCGCAACGCCACCGGCGGGGTGGTGAACATCATCTCCAACAAGCCCAACGATCAGCTGAGCGGGTCCCTCACCGCCGAGTTCGGAAACTACAAGTCTCTGAAATATCAGGGCTATGTGAACGTTCCCCTGGGCGAGAAGTTCGCCCTGCGCGCCGCCGGCTTCGCCCTGCAGCGGGAGGGCTACACCACCAACCTGCTCAACGGCCAGGACATCGACAGCCGCGACATCTGGGCGGGCCGGGTGACCCTGGCCTTCACCCCCACCGACAATCTGCGCAGCTTCCTGCTGTGGGAGAGCTTCGCCGAGGATGACAGCCGCGGGGCGCGCAAGCAGCTGTGCGTGAAGGATCCCGGCCCGACCTCGGTGCTGGGGGTGGCCACCGGCGCGGCCCAGGCGGGCCTCACCCAGGGCTGCCGGGCGGCCTCGGTCTACGATCCCGCCGCCTACGGAACCACCAACCAGCTCTCCACCTTCTCGGGCATCATCGCCCGGCAGATCGGCCTGCAGCCGCTGGACTCCTTCCTCGGCAAGACCATCTCCCACGACCTGCGGGCGGTGGAGGTGGTGGGCCAGCCGATCTACCGGCCGCGCACCGATCTCTACGAGTTCAATGTGGAGTGGGACCTGACGCCGGGCCTGACCTTCACCTCGCTCACCAGCTACAACGAAAACGAGAACTACTCTCGCGGCGACTCCACCGGCGGCTATTCCTCGGTGACGTTCGGGATCACGCCCTACACGCCCGCCGGCATCCTCAACGATCCGCAGTTCGGCGCCACCGACCGGCTGCAGAGCGAGTCCGGCGGGGTCGGTCACAACGAGCAGGTGACCCAGGAACTGCGCCTGCAGTCCAAGTTCGACGGGCCGCTGAACTTCAATATCGGCGGCATCTATCTCGACTATGACGCCATGAGCATCACCTATGTCGCCACCAATGCGGCGACGGCGGCCCTGAGGGTGCTGGTCCCGACCGGCTATATCGACCCGCTGCGCGAGCCCGACTTCACCGGCCACAACTATTTCGTCAGCCGGACCGAATACAAACTCAAGTCCAAGGCGGTGTTCGGCGAGGTCTACTGGCAGGCCACCGACACCCTGCGGGCGACGCTCGGCCTGCGCTACACCGACGACAAGAAGTGGACCCGGGGCTCCGGCTCGACCCTGTTCACCCCGGGCCGCGGTCCGGTCTACACCGCCGAACAGAGGGTGCAGTTCAAGGAGACGACGGGACGCTTCAATGTCGACTGGAAGCCCGACCTGTCCTTCACCGACGAGACCCTGGTCTATGGGTCCTATTCGAAGGGCTACAAGGGCGGCGGCTTCAACCCGCCCGGCGTCGTGGCCCTGGGCCTGAACCCCAGCTATGCGCCGGAGTTCGTCAACGCCCTGGAGGTCGGGGTGAAGAACACCCTGATGGACGGTCAGTTGCTGCTGAACCTGACCGCCTTCTCCTACGACTATAAGGGCTATCAGATCGGCCGCAGCGTGAACCGGTCGGTCTACAACGAGAACATCGACGCCAAGATCAAGGGCCTGGAACTGGAGAGCGTCTGGAGCCCGATCGAGAACCTGAGACTCAACGCCAATATCGGCTACCTCGACACCAAGATCGAGCAGGGCGTGGTGGTCGACACCTTCGATCGCACCCGGGGCGACAGCACCTATATCTACGGCAACTCCACCAGCGGCGGCTGCGTGGTGCGGGCCACCGGGGTGGCGGCGATCCTGGCGGTTCCGGGCGGCGCCGCGACCCTGGCCAACCGGGTCTGTTCGGGTCCGACCTCGGTCACCGCGGGTCTGGTGGCGGCCGGCAACACCCCGGCCGCCGCCGCGGCCCTGGCGGCGGGCATGTACAGCTACGGCTCCAATGTCTCGCTGTACACCAATGGGGCCGGCGAGGGCGTGCGGCAGAACCTGAAGGGCAACGAACTGCCCAATGCGCCGAAATGGACGGTGTCCCTGGGCGCGCAATACAGGTGGGAGTTGGAGAGCGGCTGGAACGTCACCCTGCGGGGCGACTACTACCGGCAGAGCGAAAGCTTCATGCGCTACAACAACGCGGCCTTCGACGGCATCCAGGCCTGGGACAACCTCAACGCCAGCCTGATCGTGGCCAATCCGGACATCGACCTGACGGTGCAGATGTTCGTGAAGAACGCCATGGACGAGGACACCATCGTCGGCTTCGACATCGCCGACGAGAACCTCGGCTCGACCCGGAATATCTTCCTGCTCGATCCCCGCATCTACGGGATCGCCATCACCAAGGGCTTCTAGGATCACCAAAGAAGCGCCGTCCGGCGGGGGCGCCGGACGGCGAGGAGAGGCGGGCCAGCTCGGCCTGGCCGATCCCGGCGGTGAGCAGCCGGGGCTGGTAGGGCTGGGCCCGCTTGCGATCGACGGTGTAGCGCAGGCCGGTGGTCAGCTTCAGGTCGTCGGTGATGTTCCAGTAGATCTCGCCGAAGGCTGCCTGGGACGAGATCTGGTGGCTTGTGCGGCTGTCGAAATAGTTGCTCCCCGAGATCGGCAATGCGGGGCTGTCGATGCGGGCGCTCGCGACCGGGGCGGGGGTCAGCCTGGCCACCCCCTACAACCTGTTCGGCTCCAAGCGGGCCATCGTGCTGGCGGTGCTGGACGACGTGCGGGCGTTCCACGAACGCTTCTCGCACCTGAGCTCGGCCGATCCCCTGGAGCGGATCTTCACGGCGGCTGACGACTGGCGAGGACCGCTGGAGGTGCGGCTCATCGAGAGCCAGGCGCGGCTGGGGGCCTAGATTCCGATCACCACCTGGCCGCTTGAGCAACCATCGCGGCGGCTGGACGGGCGCCGCCGCCGGGGGTAGCCAAACCATAAATGTTCTTGATTTGTTCTAGACAAAAGGTCAGGCTTGTGAAAAATTCAGCTGGATGCTGCGGCTAGGTGCGCGCGGGTGAAATCACAAAGCGAAGAGGTGCTCAGTGGCGGAGATGCCAAAGGGAAAGCCGCGTTCCGTCCCCGATCCACTTGGGGACCAATATGACGAAATGATCCGACAGCATTCGGTGAGGCGGGATGCGAAGACCTCGCCGCCTGCTCCGACAGCGGCGTCGTTCCCACCTGTTGACAGTCGTCTCGCTCTGCTCAATCGGGCCGCTCGCCCGAACCCCTATGTCACGATCGGTGGTCAAACCTACAGGGAAGTCGACAATGGCCGAGCTAACGTCCTGGTCCCAGTGGATGACCCCTCGATTTCGCCAGCCGTGCGCGCGGACCAGCAGCGCGCGGTCGCGCGCGCCCTTTTCATGGCGGACCATCCGCTCGGGAGCGCCGCCTACGCGCTCGCCGCGCTAGCGAACGCGTCGCCACGGGCGCGCAATGGGGCGCTGATGGCAGGAGGCGCCGCTGACGCCGCAATGCTGGGAGTGGCGCCCCGTATCGCGTCGGCCAGCAGGGCGCCGATACCAAGACGGGCAGCCTTGGCTCCGCCGGTCGTGAAACAACCCGACGTCCGGTATGGTCAGCCCACCGCGCTAGGACAGGCGACCAGAGTGATGGCGACTCTCACGGAGCCCATGCTCGCTTTTGGAACAAGAGCTGATCGGCGTCAGACTCCGCCGGGTTGGCAGGGCAACGGTAGAAAGTTCAACGAATCGAGAGGCCACCTTCAGGCGAAGCAGCTGGGCGGTTCGGGTCTTGATCCGCGAAACCTCGTCACGCTCACACAAAAGCCGGCCAACTCTCCCCAAATGCGGAGATTCGAGGATGGAGTAAGGCGTAGGGTTCAGGCGGGCGAAGTCGTCGAATATTCTGCTACGCCACTATACGCTCCAGGGGTGCTGCCACCGGCGAGAATTCTCCTGACGGCGATTGGGTCGCGCGGCGCACCCGTCGCGCGGATCATTGAAAATCCTGCGGGGAAGCGCAGATGACGATCGAGAACTTGGTCAAGGTGGTTCCACCGCCGGAGGCCCCGGAGGAGGCGTATCTCGGCCCATGGGAGGCGATCGAAGCTGACCTCGGCACGGTGCTGCCGCAGGACTACAAGGACTTCGTGCGGCTTTACGGATGCGGCGATTTCATGGAATTTCTAGGGGTCCACGTCCCGGTATCCAGGAGCCCTTACGTCCAGCTTCAGTCGGAAGTTCGCGTAATCTGCGACGATCTCCGCCACGACGAGGATCAACCCTATCCGCTTTGGCCGGCCCCAGGCGGGCTCCTACCGTTCGGCAAGACCGACTTCGGGGACTATCTCTTCTGGCTGCCACGCGGCCAGCCGGACGACTGGGGCGTCGTGGTCTGGGACCGAGGGATGGGGGAGTACGAGGCCTTCGACTGCGGCCTCACCGATTTCCTCGCCGGACTCGCCACCGGGGACATCGAACCCAAGGAATTTCCCGAGGACATGCTGCCCTGCGACCGCCTGTTCGCGCCGTATCCGCCGCGCCGCCCTGATTGATTTGGCTCGGAGCCTGACGTCCCTGGGCGGGAATTTTGGCGGTGAGAGAGGGATTCGAACCCTCGTTAGGCTTTCACCTAAACACGCTTTCCAAGCGTGCGCGATCGACCACTCCGCCACCTCACCGGCCGCCGCGAGGGGCGCTAGGCCCTTCGCGGAAGGCGGGCAATAACTCATGAAGGTTGCGGGGGCAAGCGGCGTCCGGTCGCGGCCGCAAGATGGTTGGGATCGGGTCGGCCACGCCCTATCCTGGCGGCCGCGCAACGCCGTCGAGGAGGCCGCCCGTTGACCCCCGCGGAGCTGGACAAGACCTGCCTGGCCCTGCCCGGGGCCGCCAAGGTCGTCCAGTGGGGCGGCAGCGACGTCTACAAGGTGGGCGGCAGGATCTTCGCCATCGCCGGCCTGGCCGGCGGCCTGATGTTCAAGGTCACGGACCTGGCCTACGAGGTGATGACCCAGAGCGGCATGGCCAAGCCGGCGCCCTATCTGGCCCGGGCCAAATGGGTGTCCTTCGACGACCTGGCGGCGTTGGATCGCGACGAGGTGGCCGATTGGCTGAAGACGGCGCACGGCCTGGTGGCCGCCAAGCTGACGCGGGCGGCGCGAAAGGAACTGGGGCTCTAGATTCCTCCCCGTCGGGGGAGGGGGACCGCGAAGCGGTGGAGGGGGTTCGGGCTGTGCAGGTTCAACGGCCCGAGCCCCCTCCGTCACGCGCTCCCGCGCGCGCCACCTCCCCCGTCTATACAGAAGCGCGATCCGGGGGAGGAATTGCGCTCTAGCCGCCCTGCAGCAGCTTGCGGAGGTCGGAGATGGCCCCGGCGGCCTTGGAGCGGCGCTGGCGCCAGAGCAGCAGGCTGACGGCGCCCAGGGTGGCGAGCATGAAGGCGACGGGTCCGAACAGCCAGGCCGCAGCCGCCAGGGCGAAGTAGTAGCCCCGCACCCCGGCGTTGAAGGCCGAGAGCGCCGGGTTGAGCAGGCGGGCGGCGGCCTCGCCATAGGCGGCCTTGAAGGCCTCGTCCTCGGTGTCGGGGGCGGCCCCGACCGCGGCGATGCAGTAGTTCATCTGGCGGATCGCCCAGATGAAGTCGAGCAGGCCGCGGGCGAGCGCCACCAGGACCAGGGCGATCTGGCCCTCGAACAGCAGGCGCGAGGAGGTCTGGATGGCGATCAGGCTCGAGGCGCTGCGGAAGGTGGATTCACCCCCGAACAGCACGCCGGCGGCCCCGGCGATCAGGATCAGGTTTGAGGAGGCGAAGAAGGAGGCCGAGTTCAAGGCGTGGCCCAGCAGCTGGCCGTCCATGAACCGGTTCTCGCGCCCGGCCATGTTCTTCATCCAGGCCACCCGGATGACGGTCATGTCGGTGGTGATGGCGCCCTTGCCCCGCGCCACGACCTTGAGCAGGGGCTCATAGGCCAGCCAGACCACCAGGAAGACGATCAGGGCGGTGAGGTCGAGGGGCGAGAGTTTCACGCGGTCAGTCCTCGGCGATCAGGCTGTGGCGGTTGGTGTTGCGCAGGGTGAGCGCCACCAGGAAGGCCAGGCCCATGATGGTGGCGACATAGACGTAGAAGCCACTCTCCATGCCCTCCTTCTTGAACCACAGGGCGACGTACTCGGCCGTGCCGCCGAAGATGGCGTTGGCGGTGGCGTAGGGCAGGGCCACGCCCAGGGCCCGGACGTGGGCCGGGAACAGCTCGGCCTTCAGAACCGCGTTGACGGCGGTGTAGCCCGACAGGATCAGCACCAGGGCGCACATCAGGGCGAAGGCCATCATGGGGTCGCTGGTCACCGCGATCCTCGAGAAGATCGGATAGGTGAAGAGGGTTCCCAGCAGGAAGGCGGCGGCCAGGGTGGTCTTGCGTCCCACCAGGTCCGACAGGGCGCCGAAGGCCGGCTGGGCGAACATGTAGACCACCAGGGCGCCGGCGGTGACGGCGGTGGCGGCGTCCTTGCTGAAGCCCGAGGTGTTGACCAGGAACTTCTGCATGTAGGTGGTGTAGGCGTAGAAGGCCAAGGAGCCGGCGGAGGTCAGGGCGAAGATGGTCGCCGTCTCCTTCGGGAACTTCACGAACAGCAGCATGGTCCGCGAGCGCTCGGCCCCCTCCGCCTGGGCGGTGAGGTAGGACTGGCTTTCCTCCAGGCCGGTGCGGATCCAGAACACCACGATGGCCAGGACTCCGCCGATGGCGAAGGGGATGCGCCAGCCCCAGGCCTCGAGATCCTCCTGGGAGAGCACGTTCTGCAGCAGGATCAGCACGCCCAGGGCGGTGAGCTGGCCCAGGATCAGGGTCACGAACAGGAAGCTGGACCAGAAGCCGCGGCGCTTCTTGCCGGCCATCTCCGACATGTAGGTGGCGCTGGCGCCGTACTCACCGCCGAGCGACAGGCCCTGGACCAGGCGGGCCAGGACCAGGGCCACCGGGGCGGCGGTCCCGATCATGCCGTAGTCGGGGATGATGGCGATGGCGAAGGAGCCGGCGCACATCATCGAGACCGAGACGGTGAGCGCCTTCTTGCGGCCGGCGCGGTCGGCGTAGAGCCCCATGAACCAGGCGCCGACAGGCCTCGCCAGGAAGCCCACGGCGAAGACCGCGGCGGCCTGCAGCAGCTGGGCGGTCTCATCGCCCTTGGGGAAGAAGTGCTTGGCGAAATAGAGGGTGAAGGAGGAGTAGGCGAACCAGTCATACCACTCGACGAAATTGCCGGCCGATCCGCCGAGGATCGCCCTGGCGCGCTGCAGCGGCGTCAGCCCGGGCGCCATCGCCTCGGGCGAAAGCTCGCCGCCGCTTTCCGTGACCGTCATACATCCCCCCAAACGATACTGGCTCGGGAGGATGCTAGAGGGTGTTTTGACCTAAGCGAAGGCCGGTCTGCCTATATGCGGCCCAACAGGACCAGGATCAGCACGATCACCAGGACCAGGCCAAGCCCGCCCGACGGCATGTAGCCCCAGGAGCGCGAGTGGCCCCAGGTGGGCAGGGCGCCGACCAGGGCGAGCACGAGAATGATGAGTAGGATGGTCCCCAGCGACATGGCGTCTAGCCTCCCTTGAGCCTGGCCGGTTGGCCGGGCGTTCAGGCGCAGAAACGAGCGTCGCCGGAGAAGGTTGCGGCCGGAGTTAGTCGGCCATGTCGGCGGTATGCAGGTGGGCGTCCCGCTCCTTGACCCGAAGGATGTAGAGCAGGCCGATGAAGGCGCCCTTGATCCGGGGCAGCAGGGCCAGGGTCGCGCCGGCCAGCGGGATCAGGGTGGCGGGCACCATGATGGCGGTGGGCGCCTGCCAGATGATCGGGAAGAACAGCAGGGGCGCCACCAGCAGGTGGCCGACGATGAGGATGGTGAAATAGGCCGGGCCGTCGTCGGCGGGGTACTGGGCCAAGTCGTGGCCGCAGGCCTGGCAGCGGGGCTCGACCTTCAGGTAGCGCCAGTAGAGGGCGCCTTCATTGCAGTGGGGGCACTTGCCGCGGAGGCCGCGGGTCATGGCCTGGATGAGGGTGGGAGGTTCGTGACGGGACATGGCCGGCATATGGGAAGCCGGATCGGAAGAGTCCAAGGTGACGGGCGGTCGCATCGGGTACATGATCTTCGCAATCCCAGGCGGGGCTTGGGGTTCCCCATTTATGGCGCGTCGTTAGGTCCCACCGCGCCAGCGGGAACGTATCAGCCGCGCAACCCATTGATGAGCAAGACGCGGAGAAGGCTCATGAATTCCGACCGACCGGCCCCGACGGGCGACAAGGGCGTGCATGGCCACACAGGCCCCACCACGCCCGCCGAGGACAAGATGGCGCAGGCCGATCCGGCGGTGTCGCCACTGGAGGACCGGGTCAAGATCGCGCAGGCGGCCTCCCGCGAGGAGGACGCCTGACCGGTCCTACTTCTTGGCGTCGTCGGCGGCGCCGGTGACGGCCTTGCCGGCGGCGGAGACATCCCGGCCCACGCCGGAGACGGTGTTGCAGGCGCCGGTGAGCAGGGCGGCGGCGGTGACGGCGAGAACCAGAACCTTACGCATCGAAGAACTCCTCAGTGATGGCGGCTGCATAGCCAAGCTTGATGGCGCTTTCTAGGCGAGGGCGTGGCCCTGCGGCAAGGCGCGCGCTGGCGCCCGCTCCGGCACGACCCCGAGTTGGACGGCTGAGGCCTAATTCGGCGATCTAGCCCGCGGCGCCGTTCCGGCGCCCAGGCGCTCGCCGGGAACCGACATCGAGACGGGCGTGCAGTTGAAGCCCGGCCCGCCGGGCTCGGCGCTGCAGGCCAGGGGATTGACCCCGCCGGCCGTCGGGAGGTCACCGGCGCGGGGGACGTACTTGACCCGCAGGGCGCCGACCTGGTCGCTCAGGGCCGACGGGTTCCGGGCCAGCACCGTCAGGCTGTCGGGGTGCAGCGACACGACCCCGTTTCGCAGGGCCGCCAGCTGGGCGCCGGGCGAGACGGTCACCGGCGCCTGCGCGTGGGCGAGACCCGCGAGGCTCGAGATGGCGGCGACCGCGGCGAGGCGACGAAGGACGCGCTGGGACATGACAAGGGTCTCTGGCCGGCCACCGCCAGGCTGAGTGTCAGCCGCGCGCGGACCGTTGAAGCGCCAAGCCTAGCCCATAACCGCGTTGTCCCACAACGCCGCCCTGTGGCGTCCGCCTAATCCGCGTCCATCTTCAGGGCGGCGATGAAGGCCTCCTGCGGGATCTCCACCTTGCCGAACTGGCGCATGCGCTTCTTGCCGGCCTTCTGCTTGTCCAGCAGCTTGCGCTTGCGGCTCATGTCGCCGCCGTAGCACTTGGCCGTCACGTCCTTGCGCAGGGCGCGCCCGGTTGCCAGGCTGGTTTCCTAACGCTGCTAATTAATGTGTCGATTTGGGTGAAAATCTCCGCTTGTGCGAATGGTGCGGTCTTTGAGCCACCAACATTATTCCCAGCCGGAAATGGCTAATTTTCGTTTACCTCTGAGCTCGCTGCGTGTGTTATCAACGAGTCAGACAGAGAGGCTCTTATGGCAGCGTCTACCTATGCAAGGCTCGTTGGCAGCGCCAATACCGCAGTAGCGGAAAAACTAAGTTCTCTCAGAAGCCATCCAACGGTCTATAAACCATCCAAACCGCAGCCTGCGCCCACACGGCTTGTGCCCCCTAAAAAGTAGATGCTCTATCCGCCTGGGGGGGCAGCGCGGCGATCTGGGAAGAATCCTGGACGCGACGTCGGCGATGCGCGGTATCGCGATGACTTTCAGAGAGACTATGCGCGGGTGCTTCACAGTCCCGCTTTTCGGCGCCTGACAGGCAAGACGCAGCTCTTTCCATCCGATGAGAACGATTTCTTTCGGAACAGACTGACGCATTCTCTTGAAGTGGCGCAAATTGCGAGTGCTATCGCCCGCAAGATTAATTCAACCCACCCTTACTACCGCAAGAATAACATAAGCGAGCGTTTGTGCGAGCTTGCGGCGCTGGCTCACGATATTGGGCACCCGCCATTTGGCCACAATGGCGAGGAGGCCTTGCATAGCCTCATGAATGGGGCTGGCGGCTTCGAAGGCAATGCTCAGACGCTTCGAATTGTAGCTAAGCTCGAAAAGAAGGAAGTGCTTGGCGACGATCCTCGGCGGCTTTTAGAAATCGGAGATAACGTCAAAGATTTGCGCCTTGGGTTGGATTTGAGTGCGCGGTCCATGGCGGCCATGCTTAAGTATGACTCTTTAATTCCACCAAATAAGTCGCCGCATGAGGCCGTTGTAAAGGGCTACTATTACGACGACGCTGACGTAATTTCGTTTGTCAAGCAATCGGTTGGCGATCCCCCAGACGGGGTAAGCTTTCGCACAATCGAATGCTCCATCATGGATATATCGGATGATATCGCCTATTCGACATATGATCTGGAAGACGCGCTAAAGGCGGGTTTTCTAAATCCGCTGAAAATGTTGGCTGCCGACACGAGTTTTAAAGAAGACGTTGCTTCCACGGTCAAATCCAGGGCGAAGCGATACTATCCTGAGATGGAAAAGAAGTGGAAAGGCTTTTCTGCTTCTGATGTCGATAGCGTCGTGCAGGACGTATTCAGTGAAGCGCTTGCGCTAGGTGACACTACTCTCAATGCTCTTGAGGATGCCTCGTTTGCGGGGCAGCTTGCAATCGTAAGTACCTCGGTGTTTAGCGAGTCTGAACTTTGGGCGTCGAGTGGATATTATAGAACAGCTCTAACTTCTTATTTGATTAAGAGATTCGTTGAAGGAGTAAAGGTAGCATCGAAGACGCGGGGCGGAAATCCGATCTTCTGGAACGCAAGGTTGGATTTTGATGACTTTCTGTGCGTTGAAGTATTGAAGACGTACGCCTACAAATCTCTAATTATGTCCTCATTTCTTCGGCTATCAGAATATAGGGGGAGGGACATGTTATCTTCTATATATCAAGCGTTAATGAAGCCGTCAGGCATACTAATGATGCCGGAAGATTGTCGTCAGATGTGTGTCAGTGTCGACTCCCATCCATTCAAGCATCGAATAGTTTGTGACTTTATTGCGTCCATGACGGACAGATACGCGATTGAATTCTATAAGAGACTCGTCGGAACTGAGTCACCTTCTATATTTAAACCTTATTGAGATCTTGCCGCCTAGTCGGCGTCCATCTTCAGGGCGGCGATGAAGGCCTCCTGCGGGATCTCCACCTTGCCGAACTGGCGCATGCGCTTCTTGCCGGCCTTCTGCTTGTCCAGCAGCTTGCGTTTGCGGCTCATGTCGCCGCCGTAGCACTTGGCCGTCACGTCCTTGCGCAGGGCGCGCACCGTCTCCCGGGCGATGATCCGGCCGCCTATGGCCGCCTGGATCGGGATCTGGAACATGTGGGGACTGATGAGGTCCTTCATCTTCTCCACCATGCCGCGGCCCCTGGCCTCGGCTCGGTCGGCGTGGACCAGCATGGACAGCGCGTCCACCGGCTCAGAGTTCACCAGGATCGACATCTTCACCAGGTTGCCGACCCGGTAGTCCTCGATGGCGTAGTCGAAGGAGGCGTAGCCCTTGGAGACGCTCTTGAGCCGGTCGTAGAAGTCGAACACCACCTCGTTCAGCGGCAGGTCGTAGACCACCAGGGCGCGGGAGCCGACATAGGAGAGTTCCCGCTGCTCGCCGCGGCGGTCCTGGCAGAGCTTGATCACCGAGCCGAGATACTCGTCCGGGGTCAGGATGGTGGCCTTGATCCAGGGTTCGGCGATGGTGGCGATCTTCACCGGATCGGGCAGGTCGGCCGGGTTGTGCAACTCCATCTCCGAGCCGTCGTTCAGGCCGATCTTGTAGACCACGCTGGGCGCGGTCGCGATCAGGTCGAGGTCGAACTCGCGGCTCAGGCGCTCCTGGATGATCTCCAGGTGCAGCAGGCCCAGGAACCCGCAGCGGAAGCCGAAGCCCAGGGCCGCGCTGGTCTCCATCTCGTAGGTGAAGGAGGCGTCGTTCAGGCGCAGGCGGCCGATGGCGGCGCGCAGGTCCTCGAAGTCGGCGGCGTCCACCGGGAA
>NZ_JAUSLW010000196.1 GCF_030645195.1 Phenylobacterium sp.
AGCTTGGCCGCCGTGGTGGTCTTGCCCGAGCCCTGCAGGCCGGCCATCAGGATCACGGTGGGCGGGTTGAGGCTGATGTTCAGCCCCTCGGCGCCGCCCTCGCCGCCCAGCATCTCCACCAGGCCGTCATAGGTGATCTTCACCACCTGGTCGGCGGGACGGATCGAGCGGATCACGTCCTGGCCGGCGGCCTTCTCCTTGGCCTTGGCGATGAAGTCGCGCACCACCGGCAGGGCGACGTCGGCCTCCAGCAGGGCCACGCGGACCTCGCGCAGGGCCTCGTCGATGTCCTTTTCGGACAGCACGCCGCGACCGGAGAGCCGGTCGAAGACGGAAGACAGCCGATCAGTCAGCGCGTCGAACAAGTTTCGCTCCTGTGGCCCAAACGCAATCGACCCCCGTGGACGATCACGTCGACGGGGGGCCTCGCCGCCCTCGTCCCAGATAAGACCTGGGGGCCGTGGCGGTAGAGGGCGCGATTGCTCTGCGCCGGAAGGGCGCGCTTATGCGCTCGGAGGGCCGAAAGGTCAAGGAAAGGGGCGTGGCGTCGGTTGCGGTCGCTCTTGACCGGTCATTTCAAATGACCACATCATCGAACATGTCCGATACGCCGACCTTCACCGTCACGGAGTTCAAGGCCAAGTGCTTGGACATCCTCGACCGCCTGGGCTCGGGAAAGCTTGAGCGGGTGGAGGTGACCAAGCGCGGCAAGGTCATGGCGGTGCTGACGCCGCCCAAGCCGACCGAGGCGGAAGTGAGCGGCCTGTTCGGCTTCATGGAAGGCAGCGTGACCATTCCGCCCGGCTTCGACCTGACCGAGCCCGTGCTCGACGAGCCGTTCCTCGCCGAGTCCGGCAAGCTTCACAATTGAGCGGCGCGTGCTCCTCCTCGACACCTGCGCCCTCATCTGGCTGATCAACCGGACGCCGATCCAGCCTCCGGCGCTGGAAGAGATCGAACGCGCGGCGCGCGATGACGCGCTCGTCGTGTCGACAGCCTCGGCCTGGGAAATCGGCCTGCTCAGCCGACGAATTGGGCGTTCGGACGGCTTGCAGTTCACCCCCGACCCCAAGACCTGGTTCGTCCGCGCCTTGACCGCGCCCGGTCTGAGGCTCGCGCCGCTGACGCCGGACATCGCCATCGACGCCTCGCACCTGCCCGGCGAGTTGCATGGAGACCCGGCAGATCGACTGATCATCGCCACGGCCCGTCATCTCGGCGCCGCGATTGTCACGCGGGACCGGAAGATTCTCGACTATGCGGCGGCAGGGTTCGTCGGAGCGATCGCCTGCTGAGACTCAGCCCCGCAGCAGCCACTGGCCGTCGGCGCCCTGGCAGGCGGTGTGGCGGCGGGTCTCGGCGGGGCCGCCCTGCGGGTTGAAGTGGACCTCGAAGATTCGGCACAGGGGGCGGCTGTCGGCGTCGATCTAGGCGCCTCGCGAGGCGTAGATCGGCCAGGCCACGGTCTCGGGCACGTAGCCCAGGCCCACGCCGTCGCGGCCGGCCAGCAGCCAGCCCGTGCCGCTGACCCGGGCCAGGACGTCGAAGTCCTCGCCGTCCTTCAGTTCGCCCAGCTTGCGGCCGGCGACCGCCGGGGCGGCCCGCAGGGCGATGGCGCCCTTGGCGGTGTGCCGGCCCTCGGCCACGTCATAGCGGGGCGCGCGCTTCACGCCGGAGGCCAGGCGCGCGCCGCGCAGGGGCGCGGGGGCGGCATAGCTTGCCGGGTCGAGGGAGGCCTTGCCGTCATAGGGTTTGGTGTCGAGCACCCGCACGGCGCCGGAGGTCCCGGTCTGCTCGTTGTCCCAGACCTGGTAGCCGCCCTGGTCGAGGGCCGTGTCGATGGCTGCGAGCGCCCGGTCGCGGTCGGCGTCCTGCAGCCTGCAGACGGCGTAGCCCTTGGCCTTTCCCACCCGCACGCCGGCGACCGCGGCCTTGGCGGGGTCCGAAACGGGACAGATCAGCATCGCCGACAGGGCCGAGGGTCGGGCGCCGTGCGCCGTGCGCCCCATTCTGGGCCAGGGCCGCGGTGGGCAGGACGCTCAGCAGGGCCAGAATCGCGGCGGCGGCGGGAGAAAGGCGCATCTGGAAGGGCCCCAAGGTCACGGACGATACCGGTCGTCGTGCATTTTCCGCGCCAGAACTTCGCGCCGCAATTGCACGTTTTCGACCCTGGTTCCCCTCAAGGGCGAATTCGAGGCGCCGCGCCTCAAAAACGCAAAACGCCCCGCGGCCGTTTGGCGACGGGGCGTTCGCGCGCGACTGGGCTGGACCGGTCAGGTGGTGGGGAAGCCCTTGTCGATCAGATAGGCCTTCACGTCGGGATCGCGGCCACGGAAGCTGCGATAGGCCTCGGCGGGATCGACGGTGTTGCCGATGCTCATGATCCTGTCGTGCAGGCGCTTGGCCACGGCCTTGTCATAGGGGCCCGTGGCCTCGGTGAAGGCGCCGTAGGCGTCGTGGGCCAGGACCTCCGACCAGAGGTAGCTGTAATAGCCCGCCGAATAGCCGTCGCTGGCGAAGATGTGCTGGAACTGCGGGGTGCGGTGGCGCATCGGCAGCTCCCTGGGCATACCCAGCTTCTTGAGTTCCTCCCGCTCGAAGGCGTCGGGGTCGATGTCGGCGTCCCCGGCCAGGTGCAGCTTCATGTCGATGAGGGCCGAGGACAGGTACTCGGTGACGTCGAAGCCCTGGCGGAAGGTGTGGGCCTTCTCGATCTTGGCGATCAGGGCCGGTGGGATCGGCTTGCCGGTCTTGTGGTGCAGGGCGAAGCGGTTGAGCACCTCCGGCGTCGCCAGCCAGTTCTCGTTCACCTGGCTGGGGAACTCCACATAGTCCCGCGGCACCGCCGTGCCCGACAGGGAGGGATAGTTCACCGCGGAGTTCAGGCCGTGCAGGGCATGGCCGAACTCGTGGAACATGGTGGTGGCGTCGTCCCAGGAGATCAGGATCGGCTCGCCGGGGGCGCCCTTCACGAAGTTGGCGTTGTTGGAGACGATGGTGGTGATCTTGCCGCGGAACGTCTCCTGGGTGCGGTAGGCGTTCATCCAGGCGCCCGAGCGCTTGCCAGCCCGCACGTAGGGATCGAAGTACCAGAGGCCGACATGGGCCCCGTCGGCGCCCTTCACCTCCCAGACCTTGATGTCGGGATGGGCGACCGGGACATCGGTCACCGGATGGTAGGTGAAGCCGTAAATCTGGCCCGAGGCCCAGAACATCCCCTCCCGCAGCTTGTCGAGCTGCAGGTAGCCCTTCACCTCGTTCATATCGAGGTTGTAGCGCTGCGCCCGGACCTTCTCGGCGTAGTAGCGATAGTCCCAGGGCTCGATGCGCAGGCCGGCGTGTTCCTTGTCGGCGATGGCCTGCATCTCGGCCACCTCCTCGCCCACCCGGGCGATGGCCGAGGGCCAGACCCGCATCATCAGGGCCATGGCGTTGTCCGGGGTCTTGGCCATGGCGTTCTCAAGCCGCCAATGGGCGTGGGTCGGATAGCCCAGCAGCCTGGCCCGCTCGACCCGCAGCTTCAGGATCTTCTTGATGACGGCGTTGTTGTCGTGGGAATCGCCGTTGTCGCCGCGGCTGTAGAAGGTCCGCCAGACCTTCTCGCGCAGATCCCGCCTCGTCGAATAGGTCAGGAAGGGATCGATGGAGGAACGGGTGTTGAGGATCGCGAACTCGTCCTTATGGCCCCGCTCCTGCGCCGCCGCGGCGGCGGCGTCGCGGACGTCCTTGGGCAGGCCCGAGAGCTCGGCCTCGGTGCGCAGATAGAGGACGTAGTCGGTCTCGTCGGCCAGCAGGTTCTGGTTGAAGGTGGTGAAGTGGTTGGCCAGTTCCTGGTTGATGGCCCCCACCCGGGTCTTGGCCTCGGGCGACAGCTTGGCGCCGGCGCGCACGAAGCGGTTCCAGTAGAGCCAGGACAGGCGCTGCTGCTCCGCGGTCAGGCCGGAGGTCGACCGCGCCTCATAGACCGCCTCGATGCGTTTGAAGAGCGGGGCGTTCTGCAGGATCTTGTCGCCATGGGCCGCGTCCTTGGGCGCCATCACCTTCTCTACGGCCCGCATCTCCGGGGTCGAGAGCGTGCCGCTCCAGATGCCGTAGAGGGTGTCGACCCGGTTCTTGACGTCGCCGGTGCGCTCCAGGGCTGTGATGGTGTTCTCGAAGGTCGGCGGGGCGGGATTGGCCGCGATGGCGTCGATCTCGGCCAGTTCCTGGGCCATGGCCGCCTCGATGGCGGGGGCGAAGTCGGCCACCTTGACCTTGTCGAAGGGCGGTACCCCGCCATAGGGCCCGGTCCAGGGGGCGGTGAGGACGTCGGCGTCGGCCGCGAGGCTCACGGCTGGAACCAGGGACGTGGCGGCCAGGGCGCTGGTCGCGGCGAGAAAGGTGCGCCGATGCATGGAGACTCCGGGGATTGGCTCAAGGTGTGGGGCGACCTTAGGCAGGATGTAACCGGACGTCACATGACAGCCGCGTAATGTCGCCCGCTCAGGCGCGGGCGGCCTCGAAGGCGTCACGGCTGATCTGCAGCGCCTCCTCCGGCGTCAGGCCGAAGGCGCTCAGCATCAGGGCCACCAGGTCCACCGCATGCTCGGGGCCGGCTTCGCCCATGACGATGTCGCGCTGGGCCATGCGGAAGCCGCCGAACACCAGGTTGCGGGCGGCGGCGACGTCGCAATCGCGGAACCGGCCGCCGGAGACGGCGGCCCTGTGGATGGCGTCGAAGCGGGCCTCGAACACCGCCTGGCGCGGGAGGGCCGTGGACTCGATCTTCAGGGCCAGCCAGCCGCGCACCGGATCGGCGACGAAGGTGGCCAGGATCTTGTGGACCACCGCGGCCAGCAGCGCCGCGGGATCGTCGATGCCGGTCAGCGCCGGGCCCAGCGTCCGGTTCAGCTCCTCGGAGATCTGACCGTTGAGGTGGTGCAGCAGGTCTTCGATGGTCGGGAAGTAGTTGTAGAAGGTGCCGCGCGAGACTCCTGCGGCGGCCACGAAGTCCTCGATGGAGGCGCTCTCGTGCCCCTTCTCCAGGATCACCGAGATGGCGGCCTCGATCAGGCGCGCGCGGGTTTGCGCGCGGCGGCTTTCGGCCGCCGCGGCGCGCGCTTCGAGATTGACCCGCATGGGCCGCCGAGGGGTCAGGCGGCCTCGCGCAGGTAATGCTTCAGGGCCTGGGCGGCCCCGAGGGAGGTGGGGTCGTTCTGGGCCTCCAGGGCGCCGATCTCCTGGGTCAGGGCCGCGGTGATCTCGCGATGGGCCAGGGGCGACAGCTGCAGCATGGCCGAGGCCGAGGCGCGGGCCAGGGCGAGCGCCGTGGCCAGTTCGGTCTCAAGGGCGGGGTCGTCGGCGGTCGCGCCGGAGCGCGCGGCGAAGGGGAGGGACATGGCTTTGAGGATCTCGGGGAGGAGAGGGAGGGGCCCTGCGTGGGGGCACAGGTTGGATTTGGCGGTGACGGTTATGTCAGCCTGACAATGGTGTCAATCTGAAATAACAGTGGTTTACATTTCCACCCGCGCCCACGGATGCTGGACGCTGTCCCCCAAGGCGGCTAAGCGCGATCCATGGCCATTGGCGTGTTCGATTCCGGGGTGGGGGGGCTGACGGTTCACCGTCGGCTCGTCGACCGCTTCCCCCTCGCAGACTTCATCTACCTGGCCGACCAGGCCAACACCCCCTATGGGGGCCGCGAGGGCGAGGAGATCGTCGATCTCACCCGGGCTGGCTGCGAAAAGCTGTTCGACCGCGGCTGCGACCTGGTGGTCCTGGCCTGCAACACCGCCTCCGGGGTGGCCCTTCGCCGCTTGCAGCAGACCTGGCTGCCGGGCTACCGCAAGGCGCTGGGGCGGCCGGTGAACGTGCTGGGCATCATCGTCCCCACCATCGAGGCGGCCACCGGCCTGCCCTGGGAGCACGAGGCCGACCGCCGGGGCGAGAAGGTGGAGAAGCTGGACGTCCTGGCGGTCTTCGCCACCCCGGCCACCGCCCGTTCCCGGGTCTACGAGATCGAGATCGACAAGCGCCGCCAGGACGTGGCGGTCTTCTCCGAACCCTGTCCGGAACTGGCCACGATGATCGAGCAGGGCGCGGGCGCCGTGGAGCTGGCGACAGCGGTGGAGGCCCACGTCAAGGCGGTCAGCGTCCGCATCGGCCGCCCCCCGGACCGCGCCATTCTCGGCTGCACCCACTACGAGATGGTGGCCGACATGTTCCGCGCCGCCCTGCCCCCGGGCACGCCCCTGATCCACCAGCCCGGCGCCACCGCCGACGCCCTGGAGGCCTATCTGGCCAAACACCCGGAATATACCGCCGGGGACACCGGCCGGCACATCTTCCTCACCACCGGCAAGCCCGGCGCCCAGCATTTGCTGGTTGAGACTTTCTGGGGGGCGCCGCTAAGCTTCGAGCAGGCTTAGGGGAGGCTTTCCCATGAAGATGATCTTGGCGGCGGTGGTGGCCGCCCTGTCGCTTGCCGGCGCCGCCCGCGCCGAGGTCACCGACCAGTCGCCCCAGGGCTTCGAGGTCCGCCACGTCGTCACCATCGCCGCGTCGCCGGCCAAGGTGCGGGCCGCGATGTTGGAACCCGGCCGCTGGTGGAACTCCGCCCACAGCTGGTCGGGCGAGGCCCGCAACCTCTCCATCGACCTGGCGACGGGCTGTTTCTGTGAGAAGCTGAAGGACGGCTTCGTTCGGCACATGACGGTGGTCTACGCCAGCGACAGCGCCCTGCGGCTCTCCGGCGCGCTCGGCCCCCTGCAGTTCACCGGCGCCAGCGGTCACATGGCCTTCAACCTCAAAGCCGGCGCGGATCCCGCCACGACGGTTCTCACGGTGAGCTACGATGTCGGTGGCTACGCCAAGGGCGGTCTGGCCGAGCAATGGGCCAAGCCGGTGGACGGCGTGATCGGCGAGCAGGTGAGCCGTCTGAAGACGCTGATCGAGACCGGCAAGCCGGACTAAGCGCCTGGGGATTGGTTATAGAAGAAATCTATCTTTACGACATATATTATCAATTTCCCCAATGCTGCGGCGCCATATAGACAGCGGGCTCCTTCCCGAACCAATCAGGAGCTCGCGTTGTCCCTTATCAATACCGAAATCAAGCCCTTCACGGCCGAGGCCTTCCAGAACGGCAAGTTCATCACCGTCTCGGACGCCGATCTGAAGGGAAAGTGGTCGGTGGTGTTCTTCTACCCGGCCGACTTCACCTTCGTCTGCCCCACCGAGCTTGAGGACCTGGCCGACAACTACGCCGAGTTCAAGAAGCTGGGCGTGGAAATCTACTCCGTCTCCACCGACACCCACTTCGCTCACAAGGCTTGGCACGACACTTCGGAAGCCGTGAAGAAGATCGCCTACGTCATGGTCGGCGACCCCACCGGCAAGATCTCGCGCAACTTCGAGGTCATGATCGAGGAGGCCGGCCTGGCCGACCGCGGCACCTTCGTGGTCGACCCCGCTGGCAAGATCCAGATCGTCGAGATCACCGCTGGCGGCATCGGCCGCGACGCGCTCGAGCTGCTGCGCAAGGTCAAGGCCGCCCAGTACGTCGCCTCCCACCCCGGCGAGGTCTGCCCCGCCAAGTGGCAGGAAGGCGAGAAGACCCTCGCCCCGTCCCTGGACTTGGTCGGCAAGATCTAGATCGGCCCGCGTCGCCGCCGTCAGCCTCGAAAAGGGGCGGCGGCGACGCACCTTCCTCCCCCACTCCCCGCGTCCCTATCGGAGCCCCGCCATGTTGGACCAAGGCCTGAAGTCCCAACTCAAGACCTATCTGGAGAACCTCCGCCATCCGGTGGAGCTGATCGCCAGCCTGGACGCCTCGGCCAAGTCGGCGGAGCTCAAGGTCCTGCTGGACGACATCGTCGAGGCCTCGGAAAAGGTCCTGCTGCGCCTCGACGGCCAGGACGCCCGCAAGCCATCCTTCGCCGTCCGCGCGCCGGGCGCCGACGCCCGCGTGACCTTCGCGGGCCTGCCCATGGGCCACGAGTTCACCTCCCTGGTCCTGGCCCTGCTGCAGGCCGGCGGCCACCCGCCCCGCGTCGAGCCCGAGGTCATCGAGCAGATCAAGGCGCTGGAGGGTGACTACAGCTTCGAGACCTATTTCTCGCTCTCCTGCCAGAACTGCCCCGACGTGGTGCAGGCGCTCAACCTGATGAGCGTGCTGAACCCGGCCATCCGCCACGTGGCCATAGACGGCGCCCTGTTCCAGGACGAGGTGGAGGCCCGCAAGATCATGGCCGTGCCCACCGTCCTGCTGAACGGCCAGCCCTTCGCCCAGGGCCGGATGAGCCTGGAGCAGATCCTGGCCAAGCTCGACACCGGCGCCGCGGCCCGCGATGCGGCCAAGATCGCCGCAAAGGGAACCTTCGACGTGCTGGTGGTGGGCGGCGGCCCGGCCGGCGCGGCCGCGGCGGTCTACGCCGCCCGCAAGGGCATCGTCACCGGCCTGGCGGCCGAACGCTTCGGCGGCCAGGTGCTGGACACCATGGCCATCGAGAACTTCATCTCCGTGCCCCACACCGAGGGCCCCAAGCTGGTCTCGGGCCTGGAGCAGCACGTCAAGGCCTACGACGTCGACGTCATGAACCTGCAGAAGGCCGCCAGGCTGGTCCCGGCCAAGACGGCCGGCGAGCTCAGCGAGATCGTGCTGGAAAGCGGCGCGACCTTGCGGGCCAAGACCGTCATCCTGGCGCCCGGCGCCCGCTGGCGGCAGATGGGCGTGCCCGGCGAGGAGCAGTACCGCAACCAGGGCGTCGCCTACTGCCCGCACTGCGACGGCCCGCTCTACAAGGGCAAGCGCGTGGCGGTGATCGGCGGCGGCAACTCCGGCGTCGAGGCGGCCATCGACCTGGCCGGCATCGTCGCCCACGTGACCCTGATCGAGTACGACAGCCAGCTCCGCGCCGACGCCGTGCTGCAGCGCAAGCTGGCCAGCCTGCCCAACGTGACGGTCATCACCTCGGCCCTGACCACGCAGGTCCTGGGGGACAGCGAAAAGGTCACCGGTCTCACCTATCGCGACCGGCCGACCGAGGCCGCCCACACCGTCGAGCTGGAGGGGATCTTCGTGCAGATCGGCCTGGTGCCCAACACCGAGTGGCTGCAGGGGGCGCTCGCGCTCAGCCCGCGGGGTGAGATCGAGGTCGACGCCCACGGCGCCACCTCGGCGCCCGGGGTGTTCGCGGCCGGTGACGCCACCACCACGCCCTTCAAGCAGATCGTCATCGCCGCCGGGGACGGCGCCAAGGCCGCGCTCTCGGCCTTCGACTACCTGATCCACCTGCCCACCGAGGCCACCCAGGCGGTGGCGGCCTGAGCCGAGGGTGGGGGCATGGCGTCTATGGGTTTTCAATAGACTGAGCCTATGATCGCGCCATGCTCCCCACCATCCGCCAACTCCAGTATCTGAAGCTGCTCGCCGAGCACGGGGCCTTCGGCAAGGCGGCCGAGGCCGCCCACGTCACCCAGCCGACCCTGTCGGCCGGCATCCAGGAGCTGGAGCGCACCCTGGGCGCCCCGGTGGTGGACCGCGCCCGCTCCGGCGTCATCCTGACGGCGGTGGGGGAGGCGGCGCTCAGCCGCGCCAACACCATCCTCAACGAGGCCGAGGAGCTGGTGCAGGCGGCCAAGAACGCCAGCCAGCCGCTCACCGGGCGCTTCCGCCTGGGCGTCATCCCCACCATCGCCCCCTTCCTGCTGCCCAAGGCCCTGCCCCTGCTGCGGGCGCGCTTCCCCAAGCTGCGGCTCTATCTGCGGGAGGACCTGACCCAGCGCCTGATCGCCGCCCTCAAGGCCGGCCAGCTGGACGCCGCCCTCATCGCCCTGCCCTTCGACATGGGCGGCCTGGCCCACGCCCACGTTTCGGACGACGAGTTGCTGGCCGCCATTCCGGCCGACCATCCCCTGGCCAACCAACTGGAATTCCCCCCCTCGGCCATGGAGGGGGAGGACCTGATCCTGCTGGAGGACGGCCATTGCCTGCGCGACCACGTGCTCTCGGCCTGCGGCCTGAAGCCGCCAAAGGCCACCGGCGACGAGGAGGCCTTCGCCGCCACCTCCCTGCCGACCTTGGTGCAGATGGTGGGGTCGGGCTTAGGCGTCACCTTCCTGCCGGCCATGGCCGTGGAGGCGGGCCTGACCCAGGCCGCCCACGTCGCGGTGCGCCACCTGCGGGCCGAGCATCCCAGCCGCGAGATCGTGGTGGCCTGGCGGGCCGGCTCCAGCCGCGGCGCCGAGGGCCGCCTGCTGGCCGAGACCCTGCGGGACGCCTGAACGGCGACGCCGCAATTGAGCCAGATCATGGTTGGGCCCGATGGGCCGCGTCAGACGTTGCCACACGGGGTTCCCCCCAATCCATCGGAGCAACAAGATGCAACTACCCAAGGGCACGACCGTCGCCGTCGCGGACGGCGTGACGCTTCACCTCTACCGGAACGCCGGCGACGAGGTTCATCCCAAGCTGACGGCCCTGCCGCCGGCCGCCCTGGGCCACGTCAACCGCAGCTCCGGCGACCACCACTATTCCAGCTCGGCCAATCCGAGCGACGGCCAGCAGCGCGAGGACGGCTTCGCCGCGGCCACGGCGGCCTGGCTGAACGAGCAGGCCCTGGCCGGCAAGATCGAGCACCTCTACATCATCGCCGCCCCCAAGACCCTGGGCGAGCTGCGCCGCCACTATCACAAGGCCCTGGAGGGCAAGCTGCTGGGGGAACTGGCCAAGGACCTCACCGGCCACGTGGTCGGCGACATCGAGACCGCCATCTCCCACGCCTGATCCCGTCCGGGGCGGGCCTCGGCTCGCCCCGGACTCCAGGCTCCGGGGTCGCGATCTATTTCGATATATCTCTATTGCATCCCGCTCGGGGTTAGATATATCTGCAATATCGATATGTCTAAATAGGATCGAAAATGCATAGACACTTTTCTCACCGACATGAACATCGCAGCCGCCATGGGTTTGGCGGCCAGATGCGCGACCACCTCCGGGGCGGACGCGGCGAGCGCGGGGGCCGCATCGGCCGCCTGCTGGAACACGGGGACCTGCGGTTCCTGGTCCTGGCCCTGCTCGCCGAGAAGCCGCGCCATGGCTACGACGTCATGCGCGAGCTCGAGGAGCGCACCGGCGGCGCCTACCGGCCCAGCCCCGGCGTCATCTACCCCACCTTCTCCCTGCTGGAGGACGAGGGCTTCGTGGTCCCCGTCGCCGCCGAGGGCGGTCGCAAGGCCTATGAGGCCACCCCGGCCGGCAAGGAAGCGCTGGAGGCCAACCGCGCCGCGGTGGACGCCATCTTCGCCCGCCTGGACGAGGCCGCCGAACACTCCTCCGGCGCCCGGCCCAAGCTGCAGCGCGCCATGCAGAACCTGGGGGTCGCCCTTCGCCTGCGCATGCAGCGCGGAGGGGTCACCGAGGACCAGGTGGACGCCATCGCCGGGATCATCGACGAGGCCGCGGCCCGCATCGAGCGGACCTGAGCGGCCGTCTCATTCTGCGTCTGAGATCAGCTCGCGGGTGAAGAACAGCGCCAGGTCGTCGTCCACCATGACCTCCTGCATCGGCGTCACGGGGATCGCGTTCCAGGCGATTCCCCGACCGTCGGGCAGATAGCCTCGTAGCACATAGAGCCGCTGGGCCGGACCGTAGTCGGGATAGAGCCCGACCCCGATGCCGGCGGTCGCGCTGCGGGTGGCGATCAGAGCCTCGGCGGCGTCCATCAGGGCCGTGCCGATCCCGCGCCGGCGGAACTGGGGCAGGACGTTGAAGTCCTGGATCTCCGGAATCCCCGCCTCGCGGAAGGGCGCATACTGCGGAACCCACATCACGGTCACATAGCCGGCGAATTCCCCGTCCAGCCGGGCCACCAGCACCGGCCGGTCGTCGGCGGTCTGTTCGTCCAGGTAGCGGGCGAACTGGGCCTCCGGCTTGTCCCAGCCGATGGCGGCGAAGGCCTGGGCGATGCGCGGCGGGTCGTCCGCCGTCAGGGGCGTAATCTCCAGCATCAGTCCATCAGCTTCTGGGTCAGGTAGACATAGTGCCGGGCCCAGCGGCGGGCGTTCAGCTCGGGGTCGGCGTCGTTGGCGTGGCCGCCGAAGGTCTGCTCGTAATAGAGGTAGGGGACGCCCATGGCTTCCAGCCGGGCGGCGAACTTTCGCGCATGGCCGGGATGGACCCGGTCGTCTCGGGTGTTGGTGGTGATGTAGGGCTCAGGGTATTTCACGCCCGGCTTGAGGTTCTGATAGGCCGAGTATCTCTCGATGAAGGCCCGGTCTCCGGGCACGTCGGGGTCGCCATACTCCCCGATCCACGAGGCCCCCGCCGACAGCTTGTGATAGCGCAGCATGTCGATCAGCGGGCTCTCCACCACCACGGCGTTCCACAGCTCCGGATGCTGGGTCATGGAGACCGTGGTCAGCACCCCGCCATTGGAGCGGCCATAGATACCGAGCCGGCGGGCCGAGGTGATCTCGCGGGCGTCCAGGTCGCGGGCCACGGCGGCGAAGTCGTCGAAGGAGAGCTGGCGCTTCTCCCGCAGCACGCTGTCGTGCCAGGCCGGCCCGAACTCGCCGCCGCCGCGGATATTGGCGATCACATAGGCGCCGCCCCGCTCCAGCCAGATCTTGCCCATCTCCGGTAGGTAGATCGGCGGCTTGGCCACCTCGAACCCGCCATAGCCGTACAGGATGGTGGGCAATGACCCGTCGAGCTTCGCGCCCCTCGGCAGGACCACGAAATAGGGAATCTTCGCTCCGTCGGACGAGGTCGCCCAATACTGCTTCACCTTGTGAGTTTCGGCCTGGAAGCGGGCGGGCAGGGTCTTGACCTGGACCGCCGCCCCGGCGGCCGCGTCGGCCAGCCACAGGCTGGTGGGGTCGAGGAAGCCCTCCGCCGAGACGAAGACCTGGTCGTCGTCCCCGGAAGCCGAGCGGATGGTGAAGGTGGCGTCCTTGGGCAGGGCCAGGCGCTTGGCGGTCCACTTGCCGGCGCTCAGGTCATAGACGTCGACGGCGCCCTTCACCTCGTCCAGCAGGTTCACCACCAGCCGGCCCCGGGTGTCATCCACCTCGGTGATGGCCTGGCGCGGACCGGGCTGGAAGATCAGGACCGGCTTGGCGGTCCCGGCCTTCAGGGCCTGCAGGTCATAGGCGACCAGGGCGCCGGCGCCGAAACCGCCCCAGGCCTCCTTCAGCTCGAAGACCGCCTGGCCGTCGACATAGGCCTGGTGCTCGGCCTTGCGGGGCAGGGCGACCGGGATCGTCTTGCCGGCCTCCAGCAGCAGGAACTCGTTTTCGAAGAAGGTCACGCCGCGCCGCGCCATCAGGCCGTCGGCCCGGCCGCCCGCGCCGCGCAGGACGATGGGGGAGACCCCGACGTCGCTCTTCTGGCCGCGATAGACCTCGCGGGCCTGGCCGTCGCGGGTCACGGTCTTGACGATATAGGCATAGCCCGAGGGGGTCTCGTCGCCGGGCGTCCAGATGCGGTCGACCACCAGGGTGTCGGGATCGAGCCAGGCGAAATCCTGCTTGCCCTCCGCCAGGCGGAAGCCGCCCGTCACGAAGGCCTTCTTGGCGGTGTCGAACTCGCGAACCTCCACCGCGTCGCCGCCGCCGTTGGAGAGCTCCACCAGGCACAGGGTCTGGGCGGGCTTGAGGCAGGTCGCCCCCTTCCAGATCCAGTTCCTGCCCTCGGCCTTGGAGAGCGCGTCCAGGTCCAGCAGCGTCTCCCAGACCGGCTGCGCGCTGCGATAGGACGACAGCGTTGCGTGGCGCCAGACCCCGTGGACCTGGGCGTCGTCCTGCCAGAGGTTGTCGACCCCGCCGGCTCGGAACACCGGCCACGGAATGCGGTCCTTGGCGGTGAAGATGGCGCGGGCCTGCGCCAGATAGGTCGCGTAGCGGGGATCGGTCTCCAGCCGCTTGGCCGACTTGGCGTTCTGGCCCTCGACCCAGGTCATGGCCGCAGGCGCGTCGATGTCCTCAAGCCAGGTGAAGGGGTCCGCCGGAGCCTGGGCGTGGGCCGGGCCGGCCAGCAGGAGGGCGCCGGTCAGCGCCGCGCAAAGCATTTTCATGGGCCAAATCTAGGACCGCGCGGCACGGTCTGTCTCGCCAAAGGTGATTGCCGGGGAAAAGTCCCCTATATAGCGGGCGCCATGAGCCGTCCGTTCCTGAAGATGAACGGGCTCGGCAACGACTTCGTCGTGGTCGAGGCCCGCTCCGCCCCGTTTGCGCCCAGCGCCGACGAGGTGCGCGCCATCGCCTCGCGCGAGGGCGGGATCGGCTGCGACCAGCTGGTGGCCATCGACCCCTCGGCCCGCGCCGACGCCGCCGTCCGCTTCTGGAACGCCGACGGCGAGGAGGTGGGCGCCTGCGGCAACGCCAGCCGCTGCGTCGGCTGGCTGCTGATGGAGGCCTCGGGCAAGGACGAAGCCACCTTCGAGACCAAGGGCGGCCTGCTCACCGCGCGGCGCGCCGGCGACAAGCGGGTCAGCGTCGACATGGGGGTCCCGGGCCTGGCCTGGAACCAGATCCCCCTGGAGGAGGAGATGGACACCCGGGGCATCGAGCTCCAGGTCGGCCCCATCGACGCCCCGCACCTGCACACGCCCGGCTGCGTCTCCATGGGCAATCCCCACGTGGTCTTCTTCGTCAATGACGCCGACACCGCGCCGGTCCGCGAGGTGGGCCCGATGATCGAGCACCACCGGCTGTTCCCGCAGGGGGTCAATGTCGGCTTCGCCCAGATCAAGGCCCGCGACCGCATCCGCCTGAAGGTCTGGGAGCGGGGCGCCGGCCTGACCAAGGCCTGCGGCACCGGCGCCTGCGCGGCCCTGGTGGCCGCCGCCCGCCGCGGCCTCACCGACCGCAAGGCGACGCTGGAGCTGGACGGCGGTGATCTCGTCATCGAGTGGCGGCAGAGCGACGACCACGTGATCATGACCGGCCCGCTGGAGCTTGAATTCACGGGGACCCTGCCGTGAGCGACAAGCTGGATATCGTGACGTTCGGCTGCCGGCTGAACGCCTATGAGAGCGAGGTCATCCGCGCCCGCGCCATCGAGGACGGGCTGGAGAACGCCATCGTCTTCAACACCTGCGCGGTGACCGGCGAGGCCGTGCGCCAGGCGCGCCAGGCGATCCGCAAGGCCCGCCGCGAGCGCCCCGACGCCAAGCTGATCGTCACCGGCTGCGCCGCCCAGATCGACCCCGCCGCCTTCGCCGGCATGGCCGAGGTGGACCTGGTGCTGGGCAACGCCGAGAAGTCGGCGGCCGGCGCCTATGCCGCCACGGCCCCGGAAGGTCGGGTGCGGGTCAACGACATCATGAGCGTGCGGGAGACCGCCGGCCACCTCATCGACGGGCTGAAGGACCGGGCGCGCGCCTATGTCGAGGTCCAGAACGGCTGCGACCATCGCTGCACCTTCTGCATCATTCCTTATGGCCGGGGCAACTCGCGGTCGGTCCCGGCGGGGGTGGTGGTCGAGCAGATCAGCCGGCTGGTGGACCGCGGCTTCAACGAGGTGGTGCTGACCGGGGTGGATCTCACCTCCTGGGGGGCGGACCTGCCGGGCGAGCCGCGCCTGGGCGATCTGGTGCGGCGGATCCTGAAGCTGACCACGGTGCCACGGCTGCGGATCAGCTCCATCGACAGCATCGAGGCCGACCCCGCGCTGATCGAGGCGATCGCGACCGAACCCCGGCTGATGCCGCACCTGCACCTGTCGTTGCAGGCGGGGGATGATCTGATCCTGAAGCGGATGAAGCGGCGGCATTTGCGGGACGACGCGATCCGGTTCTGCGCCGAGGTGAAAGCCTCGCGGCCCGAGATGGTTTTCGGGGCCGACATCATCGCGGGCTTCCCGACCGAGACCGAGGCGATGTTCCAGCAAAGCCTGGACCTTGTGGGCGACTGCGGGCTGACATTCCTGCATGTCTTCCCCTACTCGCCCCGCAAGGGCACCCCTGCGGCGCGGATGCCGCAGGTCCCGGGGCCAGAGATCCGGGAGCGGGCCGCGCGGCTGCGCGCCCTGGGTGCGGCTGCGCTGGGCCGGCATCTGGGGACGCAGGTCGGGCGGGTCCAGCGGGTACTGACCGAGGGCGCGCGACTGGGGCGGACCGAGGGGTTCGCCGAGGTGGCCTTCGCGGCGGATCAGCCGGAGGGGGCGATCCTGGAGGTCCGGATCTCGGGCCATGACGGGTCGCGGCTTCTGGCGTGAGTGTCCAGAGGGACATTTTCCAGAAAATAACTTAAATCAACCGCTTGGCTGAGAATATCTAGGATTTCGCAACCTTTGCTTCTGGCTGATCGGTGCCTGCGGCAAACGGGGCCGTGCGAAGCGGGTCTGGCCATGGGCGCATGGGCTTCGGGCCTTGCGGGCCGCAGACCCGCACCCCACCCGATACGGTGGGGGTGCAGGTTGCGCCGGATGATCAGGCGGCGTCAGTCGGCCTTGCTCGCAGGCTTGGCGTTCAGGAGGCCGTAGTTTTCGACGCCGAGGGTGTCGAACAGGCCAATCTGAGTTTCCAGAAAGTCGATGTGGCCTTCTTCATCCGCGATCAGCTCGTCAAAGAGGCCGCGCGTCACGAAATCGCCCACAGTGTCACAGTAGCGCCGCGCCTCGATGTAAAGGGTGCGGGCCTCGTGCTCGGCGGCAAGGTCGCATTCCAGCGTTTCGCGGACGGTCTGGCCGATGCGCAAGGAGTCGAGTTTCTGCAGGTTCGGATGGCCCTCGAGAAAGATGATCCGGGCGATAAGTTTGTCCGCGTGGTGCATCTCTTCGATCGATTCGGCGCGCGACTTGTCGGCGAGGTGACCGAAGCCCCAGTCTTCCTGCAGGCGGAAGTGAAGCCAGTACTGGCTGACGGCGGTCAACTCCGAGCGGAGTGCTG
>NZ_JAUSLW010000223.1 GCF_030645195.1 Phenylobacterium sp.
CTGGATCACCGGCTTCACGTCGTCCCCGAAGTCGCCGAAGGCGTCGGCGGCCATGCGGATCTCGTGGCTCTTCATCCAGTTCAGGTTGCCCTTCTTGGTGTTGATCTCGCCGTTGTGCGCCAGCATCCGGAAGGGCTGGGCAAGCCGCCATTCCGGGAAGGTGTTGGTGGAATAGCGCTGGTGGAAGATCGCCACGGCCGCCGTGAACCGTTGGTCGGTCAGGTCGGGATAGAAGGCGTCGATATGCTCGGCCAGGAACATGCCCTTGTAGATCAGCGACCGGGCCGACAGCGAGCAGAGGTAGAATTGCTGGATGCCCGCCTGACCCACGCGCTTCTCGATGCGCTTGCGGCACAGGAAGAGCGCCCGCTCCAGGGCCTCGCCCTCCAGGCCCGCGGGCCCGGCCAGCATGATCTGCTCGATCTCCGGCCGCGTGGCGTTGGCCTTCTCGCCGATGACCCTGGTGTCCACCGGAACCTGCCGCCAGCCATAGATGTAGAAGCCGAACCTCAGGGCTTCGGCCTCGACGATGGTGCGGGCCGCTTCCTGGGCGTTGAGGTCGTTGCGCGGCAGGAAGACCTGGCCCACGGCGATGGGGCCGGGGCGCAGCTTGTGCCCCGTGCGTCTCACCTGGTCGGCGAAGAAGTCCTGCGGAACCGAGACCAGCACGCCGGCGCCGTCCCCGGTCTTGCCGTCGGCGTCGATGGCGCCCCGGTGCCAGACGCTCTTCAGCGCCCGGATCGCCAGCTCCACCACCTCGCGGCGCGGCTTGCCGTCCAGGGCGCAGACCAGGCCCACCCCGCAGGCGTCCCGCTCGGAGTCGGGGTCGTAGGCGTGGCCGTCGATAAGCTTGGCGCGGTTGGCCAGGTAGCGCTGAACCCCTCCCTCCCCTTCATGGGGAGGGACAGACGAGGCGTCAGCCTCGTCCGGGTGGGGAAGCCTGCCGACACCGGAGAGCTTGCCGGACTTCCCCACCCCGACCGCTGCGCGGTCTTCCCCTCCCCATGAAGGGGAGGGAGGGACGGGCTGGATGTCTTGTTCGCTCATGATTTTCACTCCGCCGCGACGCGCGCGGGTTCCGTCAGATAGCGGTGGATGGCGTCGGCGGCGTCGCGGCCGTCCTTGATCGCCCAGACCACCAGGGAGGCGCCGCGCGCGATGTCGCCGGCGGCGAAAACGCCCGGGATGCTGGTCATCAGGGTGGCGAAGTCGGCCTTCACCGTGCCCCAGCGGCTCACCGCCAGGTCGGGCGCCTTGAACAGGCTCGGCAGGTTCTCGGGATCGAAGCCGAGCGCCTTGATCACCAGGTCGGCGGGGGCCTCGAAGTCGGCGCCCTCGATCTCCTCCGGCGCCGAGCGGCCGCTGGCGTCGGGCGCCCCCAGGCGCATGCGGGCGGCCCGCACCCCGGTGGCGAGGTCGGCCTTGCCCGACACGGCGCGCGGCGCGGCCAGCCATTCGAAGATCACGCCCTCCTCTTCGGCGTGCGCGACCTCGCGGGCCGAGCCCGGCATGTTGGCCCGGTCGCGGCGGTAGAGGCAGGTCACCGACTTCGCCCCCTGGCGCACGGCGGTTCTCACGCAGTCCATGGCGGTGTCGCCGCCGCCGACGACCACCACATCGCGGCCCTTGGCGTGCAGCGCGCCCGACACGAACTCCGGAACCTCGTCGCCGAGGCCGGCCCGGTTCGAGGCGATCAGGTAGTCGAGCGCCGGGGTCACCCCCGCCGAGCCGGCGCCGGGGACCACCAGGTCGCGGGCGGCATAGACTCCGGTGGCGATCAGCACGCTGTCGTGGAGGTCGCGCAGGTCGTCGAGGTTGGCGTCGAAGCCCACCTCGAAGTTCAGCTCGAACGTCACGCCGCCGGCCGCCAGCCGCTCGGTGCGCCGCATCACCACGTCCTTCTCCAGCTTGAAGCTGGGGATGCCGTAGATCAGCAGGCCGCCGGCCCGGTCGTGGCGGTCATAGACGGTGACGGCGTAGCCCATCTCCACCAGGCGCTCGGCGGCGCTGAGGCCCGCGGGGCCCGCGCCGATGATCCCCACCGACTGGCCCCGCGGCCGGCCCGGGACCAGGGGCTGGACCCAGCCCTCCTCCCAGGCCTTGTCGGTCAGGTAGCGCTCGACGGCGCCGATGGTGACGGTGCCGTGCCCCGACTGTTCGATGGTGCAGGAACCCTCGCACAGGCGGTCCTGCGGGCAGATGCGGCCGCAGATTTCCGGCATGGAGCTGGTGGCCTGGGACAGCTCATAGGCCTCCCGCAGCCGCCCCTCGGCGGTCATCCGCAGCCAGTCGGGGATGTTATTGTGCAGCGGGCAGTGGGTCTGACAGAAGGGGATGCCGCACTGGGAGCAGCGCGAGGCCTGCTCGCGGGCCTTGGCGTCGATGAAGTCGGCGTAGATCTCGTGGAAATCCCCCGCCCGCTCGCCCGCCGCCCGCTTGGGGGGCGTGGCCCGCGCCACCGTCGTGAACTTCAGCATCCGCTCGGCCATGGCCGTCCCTCCGCCCGATCCGCGGGCAAGGGGCTTTTACGCGCCTTTTCAAGACCTAGAAATATGATGATCCATAAATAAGACTATCTGGGCATCCCCACCCAAGGCGCAGGCGCCACCCGACCCGGCTCCAGGCATAAATAGTCCAATAATAGGATGAACCTCAAATTTACCCTGTTCCACCTCCTTGGGGACCACGTCATCAAGCCTGAAAGCAGCCCATGTCCGACTGGATCTACGCCGTCATCCTCGGGATCGTGGAGGGCGTCACCGAGTTCATCCCGGTCTCCTCCACCGGCCACCTGCTGCTCACCAAGACCCTGCTGGGCCTGCCCGACGGCTTCTGGGACACCTTCACCGTCCTGATCCAGCTGGGCGCCATCCTGGCGGTGGTGGCCCTCTATTTCGGCAAGCTCTGGAAGGTGCTGATCGGCCTGCCCACCAGCGCCGAGGCCCGCGCCTTCGCGATCTCGGTGCTGATCGCCTTCATCCCCGGCGCCATCGCCGGCCTGGCCCTGCACGACGTGATCAAGACCGTCCTCTTCGAGAGCCCCCGCCTGATCTGCTGGTCGCTGATCATCGGCGGGGTGGTGCTGCTGGCCCTGGACCGCTGGTCCCCGGCGCCGCGCGAGAGCGACGCCATGACCCTGACCTGGAAGACCTCCCTGGTGGTGGGTCTCTTCCAGACCCTGGCCCTGATCCCCGGCGTCTCCCGCTCGGGCGCCACCATCGTCGGCTCGATGCTGATGCGGGTGGAGAAGCGGGCCGCGGCCGAGTTCTCCTTCTTCCTGGCCATCCCCACCATGGCCGGCGCCTTCGCCGTCGACCTCTACAAGAACAAGGATGCGCTCAGCATGGACCAGGCCGGCGTCATCGCGGTCGGCTTCGCCGTCAGCTTCGTGGTGGGCTTCGTCGTGGTCCGCACCCTGGTGGACTTCGTCGGCCGCCACGGCTTCGCCCCCTTCGCCTGGTGGCGGATCGTGGTGGGTGTGGGCGGTCTGGTGGCGCTCGGCGTGGTGGGCCGCTAGTTAGGGTCTAGGCGGCGGCGAGGCGCTCGGTCTCGTCGGCGTACTGACCGCCCTTGCGGAAGCGGTAGAGATAGGCGGGGACGATGGCCTCGACGGCGGTGGGCTCGATCCCCAGCTCGGCGAGGCCGGGCAGGGTCCCGGAGACTACATTGTCGGACTTCAGCAGCTCGACCTGGTCCTCGGTCAGCGGCGGGGCGATCGGGGTCAGGGCCAGGATTTCGCAGACCTTGCCGATCAGGGCCGCCACCGGGAAGGGCAGGGGCAGCAGCATCCGCCTGCGGCCGGTCTCGGCCAGGACGATCTCCATCAGCTGCCGGAAGCTGTAGGCGACGGGGCCGCCCAGCTCGTAGGTCTGGCCGGCGCAGTCGGGATCGACGACGCAGCGGGCGACGGCCTTGGAGACGTCGCCCACGAACACCGGCTGCAGCTTGCCTTCGCCGCCGCCAATCAGGGGTAGGGCGGGACTGATCACCGCCATCTCGCCGAACTTGTTGAAGAAGTGATCCTCGGGGCCGAACACCACCGAGGGGCGCACGATCACGGCGTCGGGGAAGGCCTCGCGGGCCGCGGCCTCGCCCATGGCCTTGGTGCGGGCGTACTTGGACGGCGACTCGGAGTCGGCGCCGATGGCCGAAATCTGCACGAACCGGCGCACGCCGGCCGCCTTGGCCACGGTGGCGATGTTGCGCGCGCCCATGCCGTGCACGCTCTGGAACTTCTGGCGGCCAGTCTCGTAGAGGATGCCGACGGCGTTCACCACCGCCTCGGCGCCCTCGACGGCGCGGCGGATGGAGGCCTCGTTGCGGATATTGGCCTGGACCACCTCGATCTGACCGACATCCCCCAGCAGGCGCATCCTGTAGGCCAGATGCGGCTGGCGCACGGCCACCCGGACCCGCAGGCCCTGCTTGGCGAGGGCGCGGACAACCTGGGCTCCGAGAAAGCCCGAACCGCCGAAGACGGTGACCAGATCCTGCATGGGGTTCGCTTGGATTTGAGTGGGTCTTGAGGCGCTTCGGATAGACGAAGCGACCCCGCGCCGCAATGCGACTTGAAAGGAAGGTGAAGCCGGGCGTTGACCGGGCAGGGACGGCGCCCTAAGGAACCCCCCTCGCGCGATCCGGTGGATCGGGCCCAGGTGGCGGAATTGGTAGACGCGCTGGCTTCAGGTGCCAGTGGCTTAACGGCCGTGAAGGTTCGAGTCCTTTCCTGGGCACCATCCCTCTCCCTA
>NZ_JAUSLW010000225.1 GCF_030645195.1 Phenylobacterium sp.
GCGGCCGGGCCGATGACCGCGGCGTCGACGTCGGCGGCGATCTGCTCCAGCTCAACCTCGGTCTCGAAGGGGCGCAGCATCACCGCCTCGAGATGGGCGGCGTTCACCGAGAGCGCGTCGGTGGGCGACAGCACGGTCACCAGGCCCGCCCCCATCCGCAGGCCGGCGCGGGCGGCCAGGCGCGCGGCGCCGGTGCTCCAGGCGTCGCCGCTCACCACCACCAGGCGGCCGCGGGCGTGCTTGTGGGCGCTGACCACCGGCCAGGGAAACCGCGAGAGCCAGAGCTCCGGGGTGTTCTCCAGCAGGGTCGCGCCCCCGGCGGACAGGCCGATGTCGGCCACCACCACCTCGCCGCAGCTGCTGGCGCCCGGCTCCAGCACATGGACCGGCTTCTTGGCGTGGAAGGTGACGGTCAGGGCGGCGCGGAACGCGGTGTCGCCCAGGGGGCGGCCGGTGTCGCCCGACAGGCCGCTGGGAATGTCGATGGCCACGACGCGCTCGGGCATGCGCTCGCAGAGGCGCGAGAGGCGCGCGGCCTCCCCGTCCAGGGCCCGGGCCAGGCCGGCGCCGAACAGGGCGTCGACATAGAGTTCCGCTTCCCGGGGCGATTGGCCGGCCTCGATGGTCTCGCCGGTCCACAGCGCTGCTGCGGCCTTGGCGTCGGGGGTGACCGGCGGGGCCAGGCGCTCGACCCAGACCTCCCAGCCCCGCTCGGCCAGCAGGCGGGCCACGACATAGCCGTCGCCGCCATTGTTGCCGGGGCCGCAGAGCACGGCGGTGGGCCGCGGCGGGAAGCGCTCGCTGATGGCGTCGGCCACGGCGGCGCCGGCGCGGGCCATCAGCACCTGGCCGGGGGTTCCGGCCGCGATGGCCGCGGCGTCGGCGGCGGCCATCTCGCTGACGGTGAGGATCGGCCGCACGCGCATACTCCTGGAACTAGAGAACTCCGGTGGAGGCTTCTCGCCCCTGCTCCACCAGACGCAAGGTGTTTCCGTCGGTTTCGAGCACGCTGATCGAGGCGTGGTCGGGACGGAAGACCAGAACGCGCTCGTCGCCGGCGAGCTGCGACATCACCGCATTGATCGCCACATAGTGGCTGAACACCGCGGTCCCAGCCCGGGCCTTGAGCGAGGCGGCCACGTCCCGACGCCAGGCGTCGTAGTCCAGATCGCCCTTCACATCCCGCCAGCGACCCTGGAACACCTCGCGCAGCCAGGGCGGCCGCTCCTCGGCGGTGAGGCCCTTGGGGGTGGGGATTTCGCCCACATAGGCGTCGATCTCGATCTCGACGCCGAGGGCCTCGGCGGTGGGCTGGGCCGTCTCCCGGCAACGGCGCAGGGGCGAGCTCACCACCCTGGTGGGCCGCTCGTGCTCCGGCAGCGCCAGCAGGACATCGCGGGCGGCCTGCGCCTGGGCCTTGCCGGCGGCGTCCAGGCCCGGATCGTCATCGGCCTCGCCCCAGACGGCGGCCGGCTTGCCGTGGCGGATCAGATAAAGTCGCGACATGGGGGATCTCAGTCTGGGATGAACAGGTTCTTCTGGCCGTCGTCGATCTGGCTGACGGCCCCGGTGCGGCCCACCCCTTCGCGCGATTCCAGATCCCGCAGGGTGGCCTCGTCGCCGGGGGTCTGGGCCACGAAGCGGCGGCCCTCGGAATCCCGGCCCACGACGATGCCCAGCATATAGCCCTCCCGGCCATGGACCACGGTGTAGGTCTCGATGGTGGCCTTGCCCTGCGGCTGTTCGATGACAGTCGGATGCGGCAGGGCGTCGATCTGGGCCTGGATCACCTTGGGATCCTGGCGGTCGAAGGGCTTGGCGGGGGCCTGAGTGGAATAGACGCCGGTGGACTGCTTGGTGAGGAACCAGCCGTTGGCGGTGACCAGACCCCAGTCGCCGGGATGCTCGCGCAGGCGCTGCATCATCACCGCGATGGAGTGCATGGCGTAGTTGTTCCCAGGCCCGCCCATATAGGGCAGCCCGCCGGTGACGGTCAGGCCTCGGGGGTCGTCGAGCTTCAGGCCCAGCTCCTCGGCGCCGATCTCCACGGCCACCGGGAAGCAGGAATAGAGGTCGATGTGGCCGATCTGATCGAGGCTGACCCCGGCCATCTCCAGGGCCCGCTGGCCGGTCAGGCGCATGGCGGGGCTGGAATGGTAGTTCTGGCGGTCGATGGGGAACCACAGGTCATAGGCGTCGGCGCAGCCGTGCAGATAGACGAGCTTGTCCTCCGAAACCCCGAGTTCGCGCGCCTTCTTCAGGCTGCAGACCAGGACCCCGGCCGACTGGTCCACCTCCATGATGGCGTTCAGGTACTTGGTGTAGGGGAAGCCCACCATGCGGTTGCGGTCGGTGACGGTGATCAGCTCCTCCGAGGAGCGCTCCACCGGGAACCAGGCCTCGGGGTTCTTGGCCGCCACCTGGGTGAAGGGGGCGAAGAGGTCACCCATCTGCTTCTGGTGGTCGGGGATGGAGCGGCCGTCGCGGGCGCGCAGGGCGTTCTCGAACAGCGGGTAGACGTTGATGGGGCGGCCGAGGCCGTGGCGGTTCTCGTAGGGGGTGGAGCCCGGGCGCGGATCGCCGATACGCTCCGGCTCCGGCAGTTCCTCGGCGTCGTCCCAGTCGGCGAAGCCCAGGCCCTTGGTCAGGCGCTTGGTGGCCGACCCCAGGAACTCGCAACCCACCACCAGGGTCATCTCGTTGTCGCCGCGGGCGATGCGCTCGCAGGCGATGTTGATCAGTTGCTGGGGGCTGTTGCCGCCCATGTGGGAATAGACCGCCCAGCGGGGATCGGCGCCCAGGCGCTTGGCGAGCGTCGCCGGCGGATTGGTGGAGTGCGGCACCAAACGCCCGCCCCCCGGCGCATCGATGGTGAAGCCCACCACGGCCAGGCCGTCGAGGCCCGCCAGGGCCTCGGGCCCCAGCCCGGCGTCGGCCGCCGCGCGATCCGCCGCAATCTTCAGCAGCTGGGTCGGGGACGGCGAAGCGCCGGCATCTCCCCGATAGGTGAATTGGCCCGCTCCGATAAGAACTGGGGTCCTGTCGTCCATCTCACACGCCTCCGCCCGAACTTGAGCGGCGATCCTAGGCGCCCGAGCGCCGCCGACAAAGGCGATTCCGGCGGTGGTTATTTCTTGCGCAGCTCCTGATGAGAAAATAGACATTCGCCAATTCCCATCCGCCACCGCGCAACCCTCGGCGGGCGCCCCCTTGTCGCCCCACGTCGGAGCGTGCTCGTAGCCGGCAGCCGCTGGGGCGGCGCTGTTTGAGTACCAAGTCGGGCCATGAAGAAAATCGAAGCGATCATCAAGCCGTTCAAGCTCGACGAGGTGAAGGAAGCCCTTCAGGAACTCGGCGTGCAGGGCATGACCGTGCTCGAGGCCAAGGGCTATGGCCGTCAGAAGGGCCAGACCGAACTCTATCGCGGCGCGGAGTACGTGGTGGACTTCCTGCCCAAGATCAAAATCGAGGTGGTCGTGGCCGACGACCAGCTCGAGGCCGCGCTTGAATCCATCATCGGCGCCGCGCGCACGGGGCGCATCGGCGACGGCAAGATCTTCGTGTCGGAAATCATCGACGTTCTGCGGATCCGCACCGGGGAGACGGGCGCCGCGGCCGTCTAAGACTTTAGCCTATCGAGACATCTGCAAGGGGATTACGACTATGGCGACCGCCAAGGACATTCTGAACGAAATCAAAGAGAAGGACGTGAAATACGTCGACGTGCGCTTCACCGACATCCGCGGGAAGATGCAGCACGTCACCTTCGACATCGACCTGGTGGACGATGAGTTCCTGAACGACGGCACGATGTTCGACGGTTCGTCGATCGCCGGCTGGAAGGCCATCAACGAGAGCGACATGAAGCTGCGTCCGGACCTGGACAGCGCCTACATCGACCCCTTCTACCAGCAGACGACGCTCTGCCTGTTCTGCGACGTCGTGAACCCCGACACCGGCACCCCCTACGATCGCGACCCGCGCTCCATCGCCAAGGCGGCCCTGAACTTCGTGAAGGCCTCGGGCATCGGCGACACGGTGTTCTTCGGCCCCGAAGCCGAGTTCTTCATCTTCGACGACGTGAAGTGGTCGGTGCAGCCGAACAACACCGGCTACTCCTATGACTCCATCGAACTGCCGGGCAACTCCGCCAAGGAATATGCCGAAGGCAACATGGGTCACCGTCCGGGTCCGAAGGGCGGCTACTTCCCGGTCAACCCGATCGATTCGGCCCAGGACCTGCGCGGCGAAATGCTGGCGGTGATGGGCGAACTGGGCATGAAGCCCGAAAAGCACCACCATGAGGTGGCGCCGGCCCAGCACGAGCTCGGCCTGAAGTTCGACACCATGATCGTCATGGCCGACCGTCTGCAGCTCTACAAGTACGTCATCCACAACGTGGCCGCGGCCTACGGCAAGACGGCCACCTTCATGGCCAAGCCGATGTTCGGCGACAACGGTTCGGGCATGCACGTGCACCAGTCGATCTGGGGCGACGGCAAGCCCCTGTTCGCCGGCGACAAGTACGCCGGCCTGAGCCAGATGTGCCTCTGGTACATCGGCGGCATCATCAAGCACGCCAAGGCCATCAACGCCTTCTCCAACTCCACCACCAACAGCTACAAGCGTCTGGTGCCCGGCTACGAAGCCCCGGTGAAGCTGGCCTATTCGGCCCGCAACCGCTCGGCCTCGATCCGCATCCCGCACGTGGACAGCCCCAAGGGCAAGCGTCTGGAAGCCCGCTTCCCCGACCCGATGGGCAACCCCTACCTGACCTTCACCGCCCTGCTGATGGCCGGCATCGACGGCATCATCAACCAGATCGACCCGGGCGCGCCGCAGGACAAGAACCTCTACGACCTGCCGCCGCGGGAGCAGAAGAAGGTCCCGGAAGTCTGCGGCTCCCACAAGGAAGCCCTGGAGAACCTCGACAAGGACCGCGGCTTCCTGAAGGCCGGCGGCGTGATGAGCGACGAGTTCATCGACGCCTATATCGAGCTGAAGATGGAAGAGGTCATGCGCCTGGCCCTCCACCCGCACCCGGTGGAGTTCGAGATGTACTACAAGTGCTGATCGGCGCTTGAGCCACACCTAGCCAAGGGCCGGAGAGCGATCTCCGGCCCTTTTGCTTTGCGAGCGTTGCGGCTATCACCCGGCCCAAGGGAGCCACGGCTTCCACCAAGCTCAAGGCCCAGACATGTCCGACACGCCCCCCGACCGCCTCGCGATCAGCCCCAACAGCCCCTATTACGACGCCGCCGTCCTGGAACGCGGCGTGGGCGTGCGGTTCAAGGGCGTGGATAAGACCAATGTCGACGAGTACTGCGTCAGCGAGGGCTGGGTGCGCCTGTCGGTGGGCGCCACGGTGGACCGCAAGGGCAACGCCATGACGGTGAAGCTGCAGGGGCCCGTCGAACCCTACTTCCGCGACATCCCCGAGACGTGACCCCGCCGCCGCGCTGGGCGCGCCTGATCCTGGCTACCCCGGACGGCGAAGTCTGCGGCGCCCTCCCCGCCCTGGCGGTCGCCACCCCCTGGTGGCAGGACATCGCCCCGGTGGTTGAGGCCGTACGCGAGGCCCACGGGATCGAGATCACCGTCCTGCGCGTGCTGGAGGTGGCCGCCAACACCAAGTCCGTCAAGGTCACCTACCTGGCCGAGGTCCCGCAGGCGGTTCCCGCCGAGCCCTGGGACGGCGTCCTGGACGAGCAGCCCCTGCGCAACGCCTACGCCAGATTCGGCGGCCCGGCGGCCGACCTGGCCTGGGCCAAGACGACGCTCGCCGAACGCGGCCTGAGCCTCGTCGGCCCGCCACGCCAGGTGCGAACCTGGAACCTCTCCAGTCTCTGGAGCCTGCCGGTGGCCGGCCAGACGGTCTGGCTGAAGGCCACGCCTCCCTTCTTCGCCCATGAGGCGCCCCTGATCGCCGCCCTGGCCGGCGAGGCCGTGCCGACCCTGCTGGGCCACGAGGGCGGCCGGATGCTGATGGCGGAGATCCCCGGCCAGGACATGTACGGCGCCGAGGTCGACCGGCTGTTCGCCATGGTCGACCTGCTGGTGGGGATTCAGTCCAGGTGGATCGGCCGGGAAGGCGAACTCCTGGCGCTCGGCCTGCCCGACTGGCGCGCGCCGGCCCTGACCGAGGCGATCGGGACGGTGTTCGAGCGCACCGCGCCGCAGCTCTCCACCAAGAATCGTGGGGCCCTTGCGGCCTTCGTCGCCGACCTGCCGCGACGGTTCGCCGACCTGGCGGCCTGCGGCCTGCCCGACACCCTGGCGCATGGCGATTTCCACCCCGGCAATCTGCGGGGCCAGAGGGAGAAGCTGACCTTGCTGGACTGGGGCGATAGCGGACTGGGCCATCCACTGCTGGACAGCTCGGCCTTCCTCGACCGAATTCCGGCCGAGGCCGTCGAGGCCGTCCGCGCCGTCTGGCTCGCGCGCTGGCGCGAGGCGGCGCCCGGCTCCGACCCCGCCCGGGCGCTCACCCTGCTGGCCCCCATCGCCGCGGCGCGCCAGGCGGTGATCTATCAGGGCTTCCTCGATCGGATCGAGCCGGCCGAGCACCCCTATCACGCCGCCGATCCCGCAGACTGGCTGACCCGGACGGCGGCCCTGGTGCGCGCGGGCGGCTAGGAGGCTCGGCGGTCATCCGCTTGTCCCCAGGCTTGGTGCGTCAACGCGGCGCGTCCATTGCATTCGACCGGCGGGCGATTCATACCGAGCCCCCATCGAATCGATCCAGTTTCCGCCCATGCCCGACAAGCCCCAGGCTTCCCTGTTCGACGACGCCCTCAATCCCGCCCCGGCCGCGCCGCTGGCCGAGAGCCATGAGCCGCGCCCCGACCCGGCGATCACCGGCGGCTACTCGGCCAAGGACATCGAGGTTCTGGAGGGGCTGGAGCCCGTCCGCAAGCGTCCGGGCATGTATATCGGCGGCACCGACGAGCGGGCCCTGCACCACCTGTTCGCCGAGGTGCTGGACAACTCCATGGACGAGGCCGTCGCCGGCCACGCCAAGATCATCGAGGTGATCCTCGACGCCGAGGGGACGCTGACGGTCAAGGACGACGGTCGGGGCATCCCCGTGGACCCGCACCCCAAGCATCCGGGCAAATCGGCCCTGGAAGTGATCATGACCGTCCTGCACTCAGGCGGGAAATTCTCCGGCAAGGCCTATGAGACCTCCGGCGGCCTGCACGGGGTCGGCATCTCGGTGGTGAACGCGCTCTCCGAACGCGTCGAGGTCACCGCCTTCAAGGACGGGTTCGAATGGCGCCAGGCCTTCAGCCGCGGCAAGGCCATCGGCGGCATCGAGAAGCTGGGCGCTACCAAGAAGCACGGCACCAATATCGCCTTCGCCCCCGACCCCGTGATCTTCGGCGAGGGCGTGGCCTTCAAGCCCGCCCGGCTCTACCGGATGGCGCGGTCCAAGGCCTATCTGTTCGGCGGGGTCGAGATTCGCTGGAAGTGCGATCCCTCGCGAATCCAGGACCAGACCCCGGCCGAGGCTGTCTTCCGCTTCCCCAACGGCCTGGCCGACTTCCTGGCCGAGCGGGTCAAGGGCATCGAGACCGTCACCCCCGAACCCTTCGCCGGGCGCTACGAGCGCAAGGGCGAGGCGGGCAAGGTGGAATGGGCCGTCACCTGGACCCCGGCGGGGTTCGGCGAGGCCGACAGCTTCATGCAGTCCTACTGCAACACCGTGCCGACGCCTGAGGGCGGGACCCACGAGGCCGGCCTGCGGGCGGCCCTCACCCGGGGCCTGAAGGCCTATGCCGAACTGACCGGCGAGAAGCGCGGCGGGGTGATAACCGCCGACGACGTGGTCTCCCAGGCCGGCTGCCTGGTGAGCGTCTTCGTCTCCAATCCCGAGTTCCAGGGCCAGACCAAGGAGCGGCTGTCCTCCAGCGACGCCCAGCGCCTGGTGGAGAATGCGCTCCGCGACCCCTTCGACCACTGGCTCACCGCCCAGCCCAAGGCCGCCAGCGCCCTGCTGGAATTCGTCATCGAGCGGGCCGAGGAGCGGCTGAAGCGCCGGCGCGACAAGGACGTGGCGCGGGCCTCGGCGACGCGCAAGCTGCGCCTGCCCGGCAAGCTGGCCGACTGTTCGGCCAACGCCATCGACGGGGCGGAGATCTTCCTGGTGGAGGGCGACTCCGCCGGCGGCTCGGCCAAGCAGGCCCGCGACCGCCGCACCCAGGCCATCCTGCCCCTGCGCGGCAAGATCCTGAACGTCGCCTCGGCCACCCTCGACAAGATGGGGGCCAACAAAGAGCTCTCGGACCTGATGCTGGCGCTCGGCGTCCAGGCCGGATCGCGGTTCAAGGAAGAGGACCTGCGCTACGAGCGCGTGGTGATCATGACCGACGCCGACGTCGACGGCGCCCACATCGCCAGCCTGCTGATCACCTTCTTCTATCGGACCATGCCCGACATGATCCGGGCCGGGCGGCTCTATCTCGCCCTGCCCCCGCTCTACCGAATGAGCCACGGGGGCAAGACTATCTACGCTCGCGACGACGCCCACCGCGAGGAGCTGCTGGCCACCGAGTTCAAAGGCAAGAAGCCGGAGATCGGCCGCTTCAAGGGCCTGGGCGAGATGATGCCGGCCCAGCTCAAGGAAACCACCATGGACCCCAAGAAGCGGATCCTGGCTCGGGTCACCCTGCCCCGCTCCGAGGAGGCGGTGGAGGATCTGGTGGAGGCCCTGATGGGCCGCAAGCCGGAGTCCCGCTTCCGCTTCATCCAGGAAAACGCCGAGTTCGCCACCGCCGATCTGGACTGGACCTGAAACGGGACCGGTCTCGACCGGCCCCGCTCCAAGTGGATCCGATCAGCGTCCGGCGACGATGGAGACCTTTACCGGCGCGCCGCCCTGGCCCGTGCTGGTCCAGCTGTCGCCAGGCCCCTTGCCGTCGACCGTGGCGCTGCAGGACGGTGTGACGCCGGCCGCCGGCGCCGGATCGGTCTGGGTGAAGCAGGTCTGCCCCCCCGACACAGCCCAGGTCCCCTTGGCGGTGACGCCATCAGGTTGGGTAAGGCCGTAGCTGCCGTCGGCATTGACGAAAATCTTGGCCACCGCGTTGTTGCCGTAGTCCACCACGACGGTGTTTCCATAGGCGCCGTCCATAGGTCCGGCCTGGGCGAGGGTGGCGAAGGCCATGGCCGCGGCGGTCGCGACGAGGGTTAGGATAGGCTTCATCTGGTTCTCCCTGGATTGCAGCTAGCTGTCCGCGTCTTGGGCGGACTTGGGGCGATACTTCCCTGTTGAGCCCGGGAGATGCAAGTGAGTTGAACCTGTCGGCCGCCTAACGCGTTGACTTGAAGGCGGCAGCCCCTATCTTCCGCCGCGCGCAACGATCGCCGTCCGCGCCGCCCGGGTTTCGCATGCCTCCTTTTCGGGCGCGTTCCCGCCCACATTGCAACTGATGACCGAATTTTCTGAACTGGGCCTATCGCCCGCTACGCTCCAG
>NZ_JAUSLW010000011.1 GCF_030645195.1 Phenylobacterium sp.
GGCGGGTTTAATGGTCGGTGCGGCGCGCGCGGAGAAACTGACGCCTGAGCGGGTCTATGCGGCGCCGGACCTGACGGGGCCTCGGGCGCGGGGCGTGACCCTGTCGCCGGACGGCAAGCTGGTCACCTATCTGAAGGCCAAGGCCGACGACGCCCGGATGACCGACCTCTGGGCCGCCGACGTGGCCGGCGGCGAGCCGCGCCTGCTGCTGGACGCGCGCGACCTGATTCCCAAGGACCGCGAACTCTCCGAGGCCGAGAAGAGCCGCCGCGAGCGCCAGGGCGTCCAGACCCGGGGCGTGGTGGCCTATGATTGGGACGAGGAGGGCCGCTTCATCCTGGTTCCGGTGGAGGGCGATCTCTGGCTCTACACGGTGGCGGGCGGCGAGGTCCGCCGCCTGACCCATTCCGCCGCCGACGAGATCGACGCCAAGGTCTCGCCGAAAGGGGGCTTCGTCTCCTTCGTCCGCGACGACAACCTGTTCGTCCTTCCCTCGCAGGGCGGCGCGGAACGCGCCCTGACCACCGACGGGAGCGAACTCAGATCCTGGGGCACGGCCGACTACATCGCCCAGGAGGAGATGGACCGCCAGACCGGCTACTGGTGGAGCCCCGACGAGAGCCGCATCGCGCTGACCCATGTCGACCAGACCGGGGTGGATATCGTCGAGCGCCTGGATATCGGGGCGACCGGCGCGGAGATCGTCAAGCAGCGCTATCCCCGGGTGGGCCGACCCAACGCGGTGGTGGAGCTCCATGTCGCTGACGTCGCCACGGCCAAGCGGGTGAAGATCGACCTGGGCGCGGACCTCGACATCTACCTGGCCCGGGTCGACTGGGCCAAGGACGGCAAGACCCTCTATGTCCAGCGCCAGAGCCGCGACCAGCGCCGCCTGGACCTGCTGGCCGCCGATCCGGCCACCGGCGAGACGCGCATCCTGCTCACCGAGACCAGCCCCCACTGGGTGGAGCTGACCTATGACTTCAAGCCGCTGAAGGACGGCGGCTTCCTCTGGTCGTCGGAGCAGAGCGGCTGGCGCCATCTCTACCTGCACCGCGCCGACGGCAAGCGGGTGCGCCAGCTCACTTCGGGCGCCTGGCCGGTGGACGCGGTGGCCGGCGTCGACGAGGGGCGCGGGGTGGTGACCTTCACGGCCTTCAAGGACACGCCCGTCGAGCGGCGGCTGTACGAGGTGTCGCTCGAGGCTCCCGGCGAGCCCCACCCGCTCACCGCCGCCGGCGGCTGGTGGACGGTGAAGATGGCCAGGGCCGGGGGCGCCTTCGTCGGCGCCTATGAGGATCCCGCCACCCCGCCGCGCACCGGACTCTACCGGGCCGACGGGACCCTGGTCCGCTGGATCGAGGAGAACCGTCTGGCCGAGGGCCATCCCTACGCGCCCTACGCCCCGCGCCTGCGGGTTCCCACCTATGGGACGGTCAAGGCCGCCGACGGCCAGGACCTCTGGTGGTCCCTGCGCACCCCGCCGGGCTTCGACCCGGCCAAGCGCTATCCGGTGATCGTCCAGGTCTATGGCGGGCCCGGCAGCGCCATGGTGCGCAAGATCTGGCAGAACCCCGCCGACCAACTCTACCTGGAGGCCGGCTACATCCTGTTCTCCATCGACAACCGCGGCACGCCCAATCGCTCCGTGGCCTTCAAGACCGCCATCGACCGGCGGCTGGGCAAGCTGGAGGTGGACGACCAGATGGCCGGCGTCGCCTATCTGACGTCGCTGCCCTATGTGGACCCCGCCCGGATCGGCGTCACCGGCTGGTCCTATGGCGGCTATATGAGCCTGCTGCTGATGACGGCGGAGAACAGCCCCTACGCGGCCACGGTGGCCGGCGCGCCGCCGACCGAGTGGACGCTCTACGACACCCATTACACCGAGCGCTACATGGGCACGCCGAAGACCGATCCGGCCAGCTATGCCGACTCCGATGTCCTGAACCGCGTCGGGCGGCTGAAGTCGGGGAGCCTGATGCTGATGCACGGCATGGCCGACGACAACGTCACCTTCGACAACTCCACCCGGCTGATGGCGGCCCTCCAGGCCCAGGGGACCACCTTCGAGACCATGATGTATCCCGGCCTGCGCCACCGCGCCGGCTGGACCCAGACCCACCTGCTGCACCGGACGCGGACGACGCTGGACTTCTTCGCGCGGAAGCTGAGGCCCGAGGCGGCGGAGTAGGGGCATGAGACCGGCGGCGGATGGAGAGGCGTTTCCCGTCCGTACGAACGGCGGCGATTGGTTGTCAGCCTGGCATCCGCCGGGGGTGGCGCCGGACGGCGTGCCTCATGGCGCGTGCGGCTTCTGCGTGGCGAAGGATGGCGGGGTCATCCTGATAAGCAACGATGGCGTGCGCTGGGACTGGCCAGGCGGACGTCCTGAGCTTGGCGAAACCTGGGAGGAGACCTTCAGACGGGAAATGCTCGAGGAGACCTGCGCAGTCGTCGGCGACGCGAGGCTCTTGGGCTTTTGTCGTTCGGCCTGCTTGTCGGGCCCGGAGGCGGGGCTGGTGCTCGTGCGATCAGTCTGGCGCGGGGAGGTCGATGTTCTACCCTGGGAGCCGCGCTTCGAGATCGCCCACCGGCGGATCGTATCGGCCGACACTGTCCTCTCCGTCATGGCGATCGAGCCCGGTTGGGAGCCCGTGTTCCACCGGGCCGCGTTGGAGGCGGGCCTGCTCTGAGAGCCTACTCCGGCGAACGTCTCTGCACCGGGCGGTACCAGGCCAGTTGCTCGCTGGTGGCCAGGAGCTTGCCGTCGCGGCTCCAGTAGCTGGAGCGTTCGTCCGAGGCGCCGCCGCCGCCGACCCGGCCCTCGCACTCGATCAGGATGAAGTCGTCGCCGATCTGGGCGAGCTCCTCGGCGCTGGCGTGGAGGTAGACGGTGAGGGACAGGGTGGTGGTGCTGATGGTGCGGCCCAGCGCGTACATGGCCCGCGGCGCGGAGTTGTCGGTGACCATGCCCAGCAGGGCCTTGTCCCACGGCGCGCGGCGCGAGCGGACCCAGGCCAGCGAGCGGGAATCGCCGCTGACCTGCGGTGGGAAGATGTCCTGGCCCCGGCGCTCGAAGGCCATGGCCCCGTAGTGCAGGGGGGCGTGGGTGTTCTCGGGGGCCGGCAGGCTTTCCGGGTCCGGCGCCTCGGGCATGGTGGCGAAGGCGAAGGGCGGGGTTTCCGGCCGCCGGGCCATTGTGACCATGCCGTGGACGCCGACCTGATCCGAGCCCGCCGCCAGCAGCTCGACCTCCCAGACCCCGATCGACCCGCCCTGGCGCAGGCGCCGCGTGCGGATGTCCACCCGGCCCGAGGGCAGGGCGGCGGCATAGGTGAGGGTCAGCGACAGGGCCTCGCCCACCGCCTCCGGCTCGGCCTCCAGCACGCGGATGAACAGGCCGATGGCGTAGCCGCCCCAGAGCCCGCCGCCGGGGTTCTGCCATTCCGGCCCGGCGAAGGTGGTCCAGCGGCCGGCGGAGACAGGGGTGAGCGAGATGGAGTCGGACTGGGTCATGCGAGGTCTCTAACCCGCCGCCCCAACGTCATGGAAGACGCCTTGCGGCCGCTCCCGGGAGGTGGCTAGCTGAGCCATTCACCTGGGGCTTCATTTTCATGCGTCGCACGCTCACCGCCATCGCCGCCCTGCTGGTCTTCGCCGCCGCAGGGCCGGCCCTGGCGCAGTCCTCGGACCTGGAGACCCGCTTCGACGCCCAGATCTCGCCGGCCGAGATGAGCGCCTGGATGAAGGACCTGGCCTCCCAGCCCAACCATGTCGGCTCGGCCCACGACAAGGCCAACGCCGAGGCCCTGCTGGCCAAGTACAGATCCTGGGGCTGGGACGCCAGGATCGAGACCTTCTCGGTGCTCTATCCGACCCCCATCACCGTGGGCCTGGAGCTGATCTCACCCACACCCTTCAAGGCGACGCTCACCGAGGCGCCGATCCCCGGCGACGAGAGCTCCAGCCGCACCGCCGACCAGCTGCCGGCCTATGTGGCCTTCCAGGGGGACGGGGACGTCACCGCGCCCCTGGTCTACGTCAATTACGGCATGCCCGCCGACTACGACGCCCTGGAGCGCATGGGGGTCTCGGTGAAGGGCAAGATCGTCATCGCCCGCTATGGCGCCGGCTGGCGGGGCCTGAAGCCCAAGCTGGCCCAGGACCATGGGGCGGTCGGGACCATCATCTATTCCGACCCGCGCGACGACGGCTATTCCACCGACGACGTCTATCCGAAGGGGGCGGCCCGGCCGGCGGGCGGCTTCCAGCGCGGCTCGGTGGCCCAGATGCCGCTCTATCCCGGCGATCCCCTGACGCCAGGGGTCGGCGCCACGGAGAAGGCCAAGCGGCTGAAGCGCGAAAATGCGCCGTCCCTGCTGAAGATTCCGGTCCTGCCGATCTCCTATGGCGACGCCCAGCACTTCCTGGCGGCCCTCGACGGCAATGTGGTTCCCAGCGCCTGGCGCGGCGGCTTGCCCATCACCTACCACGTGGGCGGGGCGGCCAAGGCCCACATCGTGGTCAAGTCCGACTGGAGCCAGAAGCCGATCTACAACGTGGTGGCCACGATGAAGGGCTCCACCTGGCCCGATCAGTGGGTCCTGCGCGGCAACCACCACGACGGCTGGGTGTTCGGCGCCTCCGACCCCCTAAGCGGCAATGTCGCCATGCTGGCCGAGGCCAAGGCCATCGGCGGCCTCGTGGCCCAGGGCTGGAAGCCCAAGCGGACGCTCGTCTATCTCAGCTGGGACGCCGAGGAGCCCCTGCTGCTGGGCTCCACCGAATGGGTCGAGACCCATGCCGACGAGTTGAAGGCCAAGGGCCTCATCTACATCAACAGCGACAGCAACGGTCGGGGCTTCCTGGACGTCGGCGGCAGCCATGCGTTCGAGCACCTGGTGACCCAGGTGGCCGACGACGTCACCGATCCGCAGACCGGCGTCAGCGTCGCCAAGCGCCTGCGGGCCGCCCTGCAGGTGGGGGCGAGCCAGACCGGCGCCAGCGAGACCCTGAAGGCCCAGGCCAAGGTCGCCGCCGATCCCGCCAAGGATCTGCCCATCGACGCCCTGGGGTCGGGCTCGGACTATTCGGCCTTCCTGCAGCATGTGGGCCTGGCCTCGTTGAACATCGGCTATGGCGGCGAGGGCTCCAGCGGCGGGGTCTACCACTCGGCCTACGACACCTGGGAGCATCACAGCCGCTTCGTCGATCCGGGCTTCGCCTATGCCGGGGCGCTGGCCAAGACCGGCGGCCGCCTGGTCCTGCGCCTGGCCGACGCCGACCTGCCGCTGCAGCGCTATTCCAACTTCGCCGACACGGTGGCGACCTATCTCGACCAGGTGAAGAAGCTGGCCGACGCCAAGCGGGAGACGGCGGACACCCAGGCGAAACTTATCGCCGCCGGCGCGTACAGGCTGGCCGACGATCCCAAGGAGACCCGCGGCGACCCCACCCCGCTGAAGGCCGTGCCGCACTTCAACTTCGCGCCCCTGGAGGACGCGGTCGACCACCTCAAGCGCAGCGCCAAGGCCTATGACGCAGCGCTCGCCGCCAAGGGCGCGGCCCTGTCGCCGGACGCCAAGGCGCGCCTCTCCAAGCTGACCCAGGGGATCGAGCAGACCCTGACCCCGGAGGTCGGCCTGCCCGGCCGGCCCTGGTACAAGAACCTGGTCTATGCGCCCGGGACCTTCACCGGCTACGGCGCCAAGACCCTGCCGGGCGTCCGCGAGGCCATCGAGGAGGAACGCTGGGCCGACGCCGACCAGTACTCGGCCCTCACCGCCCAGGCCCTGAACGACTACGCCACGGAACTCGACAAGGCCCTGAAGCTGATCAACGGGGGCTAGCCGAAGCGCAGGGTCAGGGGGTTGGTCGCCTCGAAGGTCGGGCACGCCCGCATAAGCTCCAGCCAGGCCGCGGCGCCGGGGGCGTGGCCGAGGGCCTCTTGGCCCTCCGGCGTGGTGGAGACCAGGTGCAGGTGGGGCGCCAGGAAGAGGTCGGCCAGGGTCAGCTGATCCCCGGCCAGGAAGGGCTGCTTTCCGACGGCGGCGTCGATCAGGCCGAACTGGTGGGCCAGGGGCTCGCGCATCGCCGCCAGGGCCGCGTCGTTGGGCGGGTCGCCCCGCCAGAAGGCGGCGGCGCGCTCCTTGATCAGGCCGTTCATCAGCGGAAAAACGTAGCTGGAGACGATGCTGATCCAGCGCAGCATGTCGGTCTGGCGCTTCGCGTCGGCGGGCTGCAGGGCGGGTCCCTCGAAGGCGCGGTCGATATAGTGGGCGATCGCCAGGGTCTCGTAGACGTACAGGTCGCCGTGCTGCAGCACCGGCATCTTGCCGAAGGGGTGCAGTTTCACGCGCTCCGGCGTGCCGGCGTCGGGAATGGGAACGATCTCGCAGTCGACGCCCTTCTCGGCCGCCGTCAGCGCGGCGGCCCAGCCATAGGGGCTCATGGCGATGGAGTGCAGGACCAGGGTGCTCATGGGCGTGACCCTGGCCATCGCGGGCGCGCGCCGCGTTGACCTGCGTCAACCGCCCGATTGTCGTCGCCGCCTGGGCCGCCTAAGTGTTCGCGGGCACGCCGACCGCAGGAACCCATGGCCTGGACCAAGACCTATGACGAAGCCGAGCCGCAGCGGGTCAACCGCTGGCTGGCCCAGAGCGGGGTGTGTTCGCGGCGCGAGGCCGAGGGGCTGATCGCCCAGGGCCTGGTGACCATCGACGGACAGACGGTCGAGGACGCCGGGCGCAAGATCGAGCCCGGTCAGACCCTGGTGCTGTCCGACGGCGCCCAGGCCAAGCTGGAATCCACCCTGACGGTGGTGATCCACAAGCCGGTGGGGATCGTCTCGGCCCATCCGGAGCCCGGCCAGATCCCGGCGGTGCGGATGCTGACGGCCGGCGCCCTCTATGGCGAGAGCCCGATCATTCCGGGGCCCGAGAACCGGCTGGCCCCCGTCGGCCGCCTGGACATGGACTCGCGCGGCCTGCTGATCCTCTCGGAGGACGGAGTGGTGGCCAAGGCCGTGATCGGACCGGAGTCGGACCTGGAGAAGGAGTACCGGGTCAAGGTGACCGGGCAGATCACCGACAAGAAGATCGCCATGCTGCGCCACGGCCTGCAGCTGGACCGGCGGCAGCTGCGCCACGCCAAGGTCACCCTGATCGGCGACCAGCTGCTGCGCTTCGTCCTGAAGGAGGGGCGGAACCGGCAGATCCGGCGGATGTGCGACCTGGTGGACCTGCACGTGGTCGACCTGCTGCGCGTGCGGATCGGCTCCCTGAAGCTGGGGGACCTGCCCGAGGGCCGCTGGCGGGTGATCACCCCCCAGGAGCGGGCCGAGCTGATCAACCCGCCGGCCCATCCGGAGCGGTTGAAGGTGGGGAAGCCGCGCGCCTCATGATCCTTCTCCCCTTGCGGGAGAAGGTGGCCCTGCGGAGCAGGGTCGATGGGCCTCAAATCTCCGACGTCATCCCGGCCGTAGCGAAGCGGAGAGCCGGGACCCAGGAGCCCAGCCCAGTCACCTGGGTCCC
>NZ_JAUSLW010000021.1 GCF_030645195.1 Phenylobacterium sp.
GCTCTCCCCCACCCGCGAACTCGCCACCCAGATCGGCGAGAGCTTCAAGACCTATGGCAAGCACCTGGGCGTCTCCGTCGCCGTCGTGTTCGGCGGTGTGAAGTACGGCGGCCAGATGCGCGCCCTGGCCGGCGGCGTCGACGTGCTGGTGGCCACCCCCGGCCGCCTGATCGACCACCTCGGCGAGAAGACCATCACGCTTGGCGGCGTGGAGATCTTCGTCCTCGACGAGGCCGACCAGATGCTGGACATGGGCTTCATCCTGCCCATCCGCCGGATCGTGAAGTACCTGCCCAAGGAACGGCAGAACCTGTTCTTCTCCGCCACCATGCCCACCGAGATCGGCAAGCTGGCCGGCGAACTGCTGAACCCCAACCCCTTGAAGGTCTCGGTCGCCCCGCAGGCCACCACCGTGGAACGCGTCGACCAGAAGGTGATCTTCGTGGAGACCGCCCGCAAGCGCGCCCTGCTCTGCGAGCTGTTCGCCGAGAAGAACTTCAAGCGCGTCATCGTCTTCACCCGCACCAAGCGCGGCGCCGACCGGGTCGCTAAGTCCCTGGAAGCCGCCGGCGTCGAGGCCGCGGCCATCCACGGCGACAAGAGCCAGGGCCAGCGGGAACGCGCCCTGGCTTCCTTCAAGGCCGGTGAGGTCCGCGCCCTGGTGGCCACCGACATCGCCGCCCGCGGCATCGACGTCGACGCCGTGAGCCACGTCGTGCAGTACGAACTGCCCAACGTGCCGGAATCCTACGTCCACCGGATCGGGCGCACCGCCCGCGCCGGGGCCGGCGGTTCGGCCGTGGCCTTCTGCGCCGACGACGAACGCAACCTGCTGCGCGACATCCAGAAGGTGACCCGCCAGACCATCCCCACCGAGGAACGCCGCGGCGACCGCGCCCTGATGGTCATGACCCAAGCCATGCCCGAAGTGGCCGCCGAGCGCGCCGAGGCCGGCCGCAAGAACCACGGCGGCGACCGCGCCGGTGACCGCAACACCGACCGCGGCCAGCGCAAGCCCCAGGGCCGCAGCGACCTGCCCGGCGGCCTGCGCAAGCAGCGCAACCGTCCGGCCAAGGCGGCCGGCGGTAACGGCGGCGGTGGCGATCGTCACCCCCACGGCGCCCGCACGGGCGGCGAGCGGGCCTCCACCACCCCCATCAGCCAGGCGGCCTTCAAGGGGCCCAAGCGCGACGGCGACTCGGCCCCGGCCAAGCGCTGGAGCCCCATCGACTAGTCGATGGCCTGATGTGATCTGAAAACACGAAGCGCCCCGTGGCTTAGCCGCGGGGCGTTTTGCTGTGGCTAGTCTAGAACCGCGTCGAGAGCGAGAAGAAGGGCCGCCAGACCTTCTTGCGCCGGTCATAGGGGGTGCGGGTCAGGGGCCGGGCGGCCTCGGCCCCCAGGGTGGCGCGGTCGCCGACGCGGGCGCGGACCCCGACCCCGACCGAGGCCAGGTCGGCGCTGCCGCCGGTGGGCCTGAGGTTCCAGACCTTGCCGGCGTCGAAGAAGCCGTAGCCCTGGAGGAAGCTGAAGGGCCCCGACTTGGGGCTGAAGCCGGCGCGCAGCTCCGCGGAGCCGGCCAGGCCCCGGTCGCCGCCGATCTCGGCGTAGTTGTAGCCCCGGCCATAGGGCGCGCCGCCCACCACGAACTCCTCGGAGGAGAGCAGGCGGTCGGGGGACCATTGACCGTCGGCGGAGACATAGAACCCCGCCCAGAGACCCAGGTCGCGGTAGTGCGAGGCGTGGGCGTTGACCTTCACGAACTGCCGCGAGGCGTCGGCGCGGGAAAGGCCGCGGCCCGGCTGGACCTCCGGCTTGCCACGCTGTCCGGCCGAGACCTGGGCGAAGAGGTTGGTGGCGCGCCCCGGCTGGGTGAGGTCGGCGTTCAGCGCGCCCCGCAGCACCACGACGTTGTCGGCATAGCCGCCGGTGTCGGTCCAGTCCTGCTCGATATGCCGGGCCTGGGCGGTGACCTGGGCCCAGGTGTTCAGCTTGCGGCTGCGCTGCAGCGGACGCACGTAGCTCAGGCTGGCGGCCAGGCTCTCGCTGCCCACGTCCTTCGAGGCGGCATTGGCGCCATCGCGGGCGCGGGCGACACCGATCGACCCGCGCAGGCGGGCGCCCCCCTGCAGCGGCGCCGAATAGCTCACCTCGCCATAGGTGAACGCGCTTGGATCGTTGGGAACGGTGAGCACCGCCAGGGCCAGTTGGTCGCCCGGACGGATGACCGAGTTCCTGGCGCCGCGGGCGTAACCCTGCCAGGGACCGCTGGTCTTGGGCCCGCGGTTGTCCACATAGGTGGTGACCACCAGGGGCTTCAGCTCGGCCACGGCCACCAGGCGGTGACGGGCCGGATCGTCGAGGATCGGCTCCAGCTGGGTCTTGACCCGGATGCCCGGCTCGTCGCCCGCCAGGCTCAACCGGCGTTCGAGGTCGGCCAGCCGCAGGGGGCGCTGCTCGGCCAGGCCCTTCAGGTACGGACTGACGGCCGGGGCGCCGATCCCGGTGAGTTTCACGGCGCTGACATAGCCCTCATAGATCCGGATCCGCGCGACGCCCGTCCCCGGGGTCTGGGGCGGCACCACGGCGCGGGAGAGGAAATATCCGTCGGCCCGGTACCTGTCGGTGATCGCCGTGGCGATGGCCACCAGGTCGGCCGTACCGACCTCGCGGGTCAGATAGGCTTGGTAGAGCGGGGCGAGCGCGCCGGGCTTGTAGACCGTGAGGCCCTCGAGGCTGACGGCGTTGAGCTGAAAGCAGCCGCTGTCGGGCTGATCGCAGGCCGCGCCGACCGGGGCCTCGGACCCGGGCCAGGCGAAGACCGGAATCGCCACGAACATGGCCGCGGCGATGAGCATGGCCAGGCGGACAGGCCAGTTCGCAGTCCGCCACGCTCCCGCCTTTGACCCAGACACACCTTGCCCGCCTGCGAACCTCACAGGCTGTCGTGCCCGAATATGGTGAACGGGACCCTAATGAATCAAAAATTTCCCCCGCCTTAGCAAAGGCTTAGCCACGAGCGCGCTATTCCTGCCCGCAACGCCAATTTCTATGGCCTCGTGGAGGCGCCAGACCATGTTTCAACCTTCCCGCGTGCGGGCCCGCCTGGTGGCCTGTTCGGCCCTCGCCCTCGCCCTCGCCGCCGGCTCGGCCCAGGCCGCCGAATGGCGGCTGACCGAGGTCACCGGCACGGTGCGAATCGCCGTCCCCGGCGCGGAGGCCGCGCCAGCGCGGCTGCATCAGGTCCTGCCGACCGGCTCCAGCGTCACCACCACCCTCGGCGCGCGGGCGAGCCTCGACAACGGGGCCCAGCGCATCGTGGTGGGGCCCAACAGCCGCATGACCGTGGCCCCGGACGCCGGCGGCTTCACCCGCATCGCGCAGGATCTCGGTGCGATCCTGTTCCAGGTGGACAAGCAGAAGGCGCCCCACTTCCGGGTCGACACGCCCCTGCTCGCCGCCATCGTCAAGGGCACCACCTTCACCGTCGTGGTGGGGCCGCAGGCCGACGCCGTGAACGTGGCCGAGGGGCTGGTCGAGGTTCGAGCCAACGCGTCCGACACCGGCAGCGACGTGCCGGCCGGCGCCAGCGGCACGATCTGGCGCAATGCGCCGCAGGCGGTTCAGGTCGGGGCGGCGGTGACGCCGACGGCCGGAGAGCCCGCGGCGGTCGCGATCGAACCCCTGGACTACAAGAGCGTCTCCGGGGGCCTGGTGGACTCCGGGGGGCCAACGGCGATCGCCAGCGAAGCGCGGTCCATCGCCGCCATGACCGGCGCTCCGAGCGGCGGCGCCGACGCGGGCGCCCCGTCCGCCATGGCCAGCCAGGTGGCGCGCAACGACCGCCAGCCGGAAATGGCCCAGGGCGCCGGGGGCGGCGCAAATTCAACCGGCGGCGCCCCTGGAAACAGTGGTGACGCCGGGACCGGGAACAACGGCAACGGCAACGGCGCCGGTGGGGCCTCCACCGACACCGCCCCTGGGAACAGCGGCAATGCCGGGACCGGGAACAACGGTAACGGCAACGGCAACGGCAACGGCAACGGCGGAGCCACTACCGACACCGGCGCGGCGACCACCGGAAACGGCGCCGGGAACAACGGTAACGGCGCCGGAAACGGCGGAGCCTCTACCGACACCGCCCCTGGGAACAGCGGCAATGCCGGGACCGGGAACAACGGCAACGGCGCCGGCAACGGCAACGGCAACGGCAACGGCAACGGCGGAGCCACCACCGACACCGGCGCGGCGACCACCGGAAACGGCGCCGGGAACAACGGCAACGGCAACGGCGGAGCCACCACCGACACCGCCGCCGCGACCACCGGAAACGGCGCCGGGAACAACGGCGCCGGAAACGGAAACGGCGGAGCCACCACCGACACCGGCGCCGCGACCACCGGCAACGGCAACGGCAAAGTGGCGAAGTGAGCCGAGGTCTCGGGCTCGCGCAGCGGTTCCGGTCGGTCCTCGGACTGGGGGCGGTCGCCGTGGCCGTCGCCTTGGCGATGGCCACCGGGGTGCTCGTTCCCCTTGAGGACGGCCTTGCGACCCTGCGCTTCAAAGGCGTTCAGCGGCCGACCAGCCACCAGATCACGGTGGTGGAGATCGACGTCCCGAGCCTGCGAGCCGCCGGCCGGTGGCCCTGGGGCCGGGACCGGTTCGCCACCGCCATCGCCAACCTGCAGGCGGCCGGCGCCAAGGTGGTGGCCTTCGACGTCGACTTCAGCGCCCCCGCCGCGCCCGAGGCCGACCGGATGCTGGCCCGCGCCATCGCCCAGCAGCCGGGGTCGGTGATCCTGCCCACCTTCGTCCAGCCCGCCAGCCGGGCCGACGGCGAATCCAAGCTCGTCGAGACCTCGCCCCTGGGGGGCCTCTCGGCGGAGGCCCTGCTGGCCAGCGTGAACGTGCCGGTCGACGCCGACGGCCGCGTGCGACACTACGCCTACGGCTTCGGCGAGGCGGGCGCCTACCGCCAGTCCATGGCCGCGGCCCTTGCGGGCGTCCCCAACCAGCGGAACGGCACCTTCCTGATCGACTACGGGATGACGGTGACCGACATCCCGCATCTCAGCTTCGAGGACGTCTACCGCAACCGCTTCGACCCCAAGGCGGTGCGGGGACGCACCATCCTGATCGGCGCCACGGCGCTGGAGCTCGGGGACGAGTTCGCCACGCCGCAGGCCGGCACCGTCAACGGCGTCTATATCCATGCCCTGGCCTTCGAGAACCTGGCGGCCGGCCGGGCCCTGGTGACCCCGCCGGCCTGGATCACCTTCGCCCTGACCTGCCTGCTGGCCTGGTTCCTGCGGGCCGAGGCCGGTGAGACCTCGCTGCGGGCCCTGTCCCGTCGGCACGCCGCCGTGGGGGTCGGCCTGCTGGCCCTGCCCGTCCTGATCCAGGACCTGACCCCGGTCAGCCTCTCGGTGGCCCCCCTGCTGGTCGCCCAACTTCTGTGCCTGCTGTGGGCGACGCGGGCGGAGCTGGACCGCCGCGCCAAGTCGATCATCCATGAGCGCGAGGCCGGTCTGCTGCACCTGGCCATGCACGAGCCGGAAACCGGCCTGGCCAACCGGCGCGCCCTGCTGGCCGACCTCACCACCCGCATGGGTGGATCCGAAAGCGGCGCCCTGGCGGTGGTGGCGGTCGGCATCGACCGCTATCCGACCATGCGCGGCGCGGTGGGCTACAGCCTCTCCAACCTGATCGTCCGCGACGTGGCCGCTCAGCTGGCGGACATCTGCGGCGACAGCGATGTCGCCCACCTCTCGACCTCGGTCCTGGGTCTGGTGCTTCAACGGCCCGACCTTGGCGCGCTGATGGCCGACCTCGAACGTCTCGAGGGCCTAGATCCCGGGCGCGAGGTCGCCGGCCACGCCGTCGACGTCTTCCTGAAGCTCGGCGTCTCGCACAGGATCTCCGCGGACCAGGACGCCGAGGGCCTGCTGGAGAACGCGACCCTGGCCCTGGATGAGGCCCGCCAGTCGAACCGCCGCGTCGTGACCTTTGACACCGAGACCTATGTCGACCCCTCCCTCAACCTGGCCCTGATGACCGAGATGCGCCGCGGGCTGCGCGCGGGCGAGCTGGCGCTCCACTACCAGCCGAAACTGACCGCCGCGGACGGGGTCATCCGTGGCGTCGAGGCCCTGATCCGCTGGAAACATCCCGTCCGCGGAAACATCCCGCCCGACAGCTTCATCGGCATCGCCGAGGAGACCGGCAGCATCCGGGAGCTCACCGAATGGACGCTGGAGCGCGCCCTAGCCGACCGCGCCCTGCTGAAGGCGGCCGGCCATGATCTGATGGTCTCGGTGAACATCTCGGCCCGGCTGCTGGCCGACCGGGGGTTCTGCGACCAGCTACGCGCCCTGGTCGCCGGCAAGGACCATGGCCTCTGCCTGGAGATCACCGAGACCGCGGTGATCGAGAACCCGGCGGCGGCCACCGCGGCGATCGGCGGCTTCCGCGCCGTGGGCCTGAAGGTGTCCATCGACGACTATGGGGTCGGCCTCTCGTCCCTGTCCTATCTGAAGCTGCTCGACGCCGACGAACTGAAGATCGACAAGTCCCTGGTGGTCTCCGTCACCGAGAGCCAGCGCGACCGCCTGATCGTCAAATCGACCATCGATCTCGCCCACAGCCTGGGCATGGTGGTGGTGGCCGAGGGCGTGGAGACCCCGGAAATCCAGGCGACGCTGACCCTGCTCGGCTGCGACGCCATCCAGGGCTACCTGATCTCCCGCCCCGTCCCCCTGGCCGAGCTCACCCCGTTCCTGACGGCCTGGCGCGGCGACGAGGCGCGGCAGGCCAACGAGCGGGCCGCCTAGAGGCCGCGCCTGATCGCGCAGTGACCCGTCGAGCGCGATCAAGTCCAGCGCGCGCGACGGAAAACGCTGCGAGGCGATGACCGATGACGAGTTCAATTCCACGCAAGAATTCGTATGCGCATTTTGGGTATATATCCGCGAAATCCTTGGATTCGGACCGGCATGCTGAAAACACAGATCGAAAGACGAGGAGGCACCCCCCTCCGTTAAGACGACGCGTCACATCATACCAATCTAACGTCGGCAACTTTGCTTTATACGCTTACCTATAGTTGCGAATAACTGGCGTCCCGCTCATAATTTATCTTTCGTTTAGAATGAACTGCCCATCCTCCAACCGTCTTCTAAGGGGGTCGGAATGTTGCGGACAATTCGAAGCAAGGTCACGGCCGCGGGTTTGGCCGTACTGCTGATGGCAGGCGCGAGCGGTGGCGCGGGCATGTGGGCGACCGCCCGGCTCGATCGGGCGCTTGAGGATACCGCTCGGTCCAGCGCCATACTGCGAAACCACATGCAGGCCGACATGATGCATGACGCCCTGCGCAGCGATGTACTGTCGGCGATCCTGGCGAGCGACCCCGCCGCGGGGGTGAACCCCGAGGAGGTTCGTGGCGATCTCGCCGCGCACAGCAAGAGCTTCCGCGACTCCATGGCGCGTAACACCAAGCTCGTCCGGGAGCCGGCCACCCGAGCCGCCCTGGCCAGGGTCGAGGCGCCGCTCACGGCTTATGTCGCCGCGGCCGAGTCGATCGTCGACGGGGCCGGGCGCGATCCCGCCGCGGCGACCGTCGCCCTGGCTGACTTCAAGGACAGGTTCGAAAAACTGGAAGTGCAGATGGAGGTGACCTCCGACGAGCTCGAGAAGGGCGCGGCCAAGAACGCCACCGACGCCAAGGCCAGGGCCGCCCTGGGCCAAGGCGTGGTGATGGCCACCCTGATCCTGGGCGTCCTTTTCGCCGTCGGCCTGATTGTCGCGACCCTGCGCACGGTGGTGCGCCCGATCCAGACTCTCGCCACCGACATGCAGGCCCTCGCCGACGGGCGAACCGACGTGGCGATCGAAGGGGCGAAGCGCGGCGACGAAGTCGGCGCCATCGGTCGGGCCGTCGGGGCGCTGCAACAGGTCATCCTCGGCCAGCTGCAGGCCGAGGCCGCCGAAGCCGACCGCCGCCGTCAAATCGAGGCCGAGGCCCAGGCGCGCCAGCAGCAGGAGCAGCAGGCTCGCGCCCAGGCGCAGTTCATGGTGGTCGAGGGCCTGGCCAGCGGCCTCAACCAGCTGGCGGCCGGCGACCTCGCCTTCCGGCTGACCGAGCCCTTCGACGCCGAATACGACCAGCTGCGTCGGGACTTCAACGCCGCCATGACCAAGCTGGAACAGACCCTGCGGACCATCATCGAGGCGGCCGGCGCCATTCGCGGCAGCTCCGGCGAGATCGGCAGCGCCGCCAATGACCTGTCGCGGCGCACCGAGCAGCAGGCCGCTGGCCTGGAGGAGACCGCCGCGGCGCTTGATGAGATCACGGCCACGGTCCGCAGGACCGCCGAGGGCGCCCAGTCGGCGCAGAAGGCCGTCAACACCTCCAGGTCGGCCGCCGAGCAGTCAGGCCTGGTCGTCAATGAGGCGGCCACGGCGATGGCCCGAATCGAGGCCTCCTCCACCCAGATCGGTCAGATCACCGGCGTCATCGATGAGATCGCCTTCCAGACCAACCTCCGGGCCCTGAACGCCGGGGTCGAGGCCGCGCGCGCCGGCGACGGCGGCAAGGGCTTCGCGGTGTTCGCCTCCGAGGTGCGGGCCCTGGCCCAGCGCTCGGCCGAGGCCGCCAAGGAGATCAAGACCCTGATCGCGGCCTCGTCCAGCCAGGTCGGGCGTGGTGTGCAGTTGGTGAACGACACCAATGCGACGCTGGGCGATATCGTCAGCCAGGTCTCGGGCATCTATCAGCTCGTGACCGAGATCTCAGCCTCGGCCGCCGAACAGGCCACCGGCCTGGGACAGATCAATGTGGCGGTCAATCAGATGGATCAGATGACTCAGCAGAACGCCGCAATGGTGGAGCAATCCACCGCGGCCAGCATCGCCCTGAACCATGAGGTCGGGCGCCTGTTCGAGCTGGTCGGCCAGTTCCGGGTGGGCGAGGCGCATGAACAGCCCTCTGACCGGTCCCGGCGCGCCGCCTAACTCCGATAATCCCCGTTGATGGCGACATATTGCTTGGTGAGGTCGCAGGTCCAGACGCTGGCGACGCCCTTGCCGACGCCGACGTCGACGCTGACCTCCAGCTCCGGATTCTTCATGTAGGCGCTCATCTTGGCCTCGTCATAGGTGGGCGAGATGAGGCCGTCCTGGGCGGCGATCAGGGGGCCGAACTGCACCTTGACCCTGTCCCGGTCGATCGGCTCGTCGGCGCGGCCCACGGCCATGACGATGCGGCCCCAGTTGGCGTCCTCGCCGGCGAAGGCGGTCTTGACCAGGGGGCTCTCGGCGATGGTGCGGGCGATCTTGCGGGCCGAGGCCGGGCTCTCGGCGCCGGTGACGTTGATCTTGACGAACTTGCTGGCGCCCTCGCCGTCGCGGACGAGTTGCAGGGCCAGGTCCAGCAGCACGGCCTCCAGCTTCTCGCGGAAGTCGGCCAGGCGCTTGTCGCCGGCGCGGCTGATGAGGGGCGCCGAGGACTGGCCGGTGGCGAACAGCAGCAGGGTGTCGTTGGTGGAGCGGTCGCCGTCCACCGTCACGCAGTTGAAGGTGGTCCGCGTATAGAGGCTGGCCAGCGTCTGCAGGGCGGCGGGCGAGATGGCCGCGTCCGTGGCCACGAAGGCCAGCATGGTGGCCATGTCAGGCGCGATCATCCCCGAGCCCTTGCAGATTCCGGCGATCTTGACCTTCTCGCCGTCGATCATCGCCTCGGCATAGGCCCCCTTGGGGAAGGTGTCGGTGGTCATGATGGCCCGCGCCGCGCCCGCCCAGCCGTCGTCGGTGAGGCGGGTCTCGATGTCGGGCAGGCGCTGGGTGATCTTGGCGTCGTCCAGCAGCACGCCGATGACGCCGGTGGAGGCCACCATCACGTCGCGCTGGCGGCAGTCGAAACGCTTGGCCACCGCCGAGGCCACCCGGCGCACGGCGTCGGCGCCGGGCTTGCCGGTGAAGGAATTGGCGCAGCCGGCATTGACCACCAGGGCGCGCGCATCGGCGCCCTTGGACATCTCCAGATGCTTCTTGCACCAGTCCACCGGCGCCGAGCCGATGCCGTGGCGGGTGAAGACCCCGGCGGCCGAGGTCCCCCGCGCGAACCGCATGACCATCAGGTCCTCGCGCTCGTGCTTGTAGTAACCGGCCCGGGCGGTGGCGATCTGGACCCCGGCGATGGGCGGGATTTTCGGGAAGGGAACCGCCAGGGGCGAGACCGGCAGGGCGCCCTTGGCCGGCGCGGGCGTCGCCGGGGTTGAGACGTCGGCCTGGGGCTGCTTGTCGGCGCGCTTCAGAGCGGCGCGGGCGCGCTCGATGGTCTGGCCCACCACCTCCACCGGCTTGGAGGCGACCTCCAGGGCGATGGCGGCCGGGGTCTTGGCGGCGGCCTGGGCGGGCGCCCTGACCGGGGCCTTCTTGGCCGCGGGCTTGGCGGCCTTGGGGGTCTTGGCGGGCGGACGGGTCATGGCTTGGCCGCCTTGGCTGCGGGTTGGACGGGGGCCTTGGCGGTGGGCGTCTTGGCCGCGGGCGCGGCGGCGACCGGCGGGGCGGCCGGAACCGGGGCGGCGCCGGGGGCGGCCGGCGGAGCACTGGCGGGCTCCTTGGGCGCGCCGGGCACGTCCTGGGGCGCACGGATCAGGGTCTGGATCTTGGAGCGGGCGCGCAGCTTCTCCAGCAGGTCGCGGACCTGGTCATAGGTCAGGAAGCGCACGATCTGCGGCCGGGCGGCCTCAAGCGTGATGGGCTGCTCCAGGCGCCGGTCCTCGACCTTGACCAGGGCCCAGCCGCCGTCGACCTCGAAGGGCCCGACGATCTGGCCGGCCTTGGCGGTCTTGAGGTTGGCGTCATAGGCCTCGGGCATGACGTCGGTGGTGAAATAGCCCAGGTCGCCGCCGTTGAAGCGGGTGGCCGCGTCGGTGGAGCGCTCCATGGCCAGCGCCTCGAAGGACGCGCCGGCCGCCAGCAGCTTCTTGACCGCGTCGGCCTCGGCCAGGCTGGCCAGCACGATCTGGCGGGCCTTGATCTCCTCCGACTGCTTGGCGAGCTTGAGCTGCTCCTGATAGAGGCCGCGGATCGCGTTCTCGTTGACGGCGTCGGAGACGGTGCTCTCCACCAGCATGTCGCCCAGGATCCGCTCGCGGGCCGCGGCCAGGCGGCGCTGGGCGGCGGGATCCTTGTCGAGCTTGCGCTTCAGCGCCTCGCTGGCCAGCAGCTTCTGATCCACCACCTCGTCCATCACCCGCCGGAACAGATCCGACGAGACGTCCAGGGGCTCGCCCTCGCCGATCAGGCCTTGGGCGACGGCCTCGCGCTTGACGTCGGAGGCCCAGACGGTGTGGCCGTCGACCTTGGCCACCGCCGCGTCGCCCGGCTCGGGAGGATGTTCCGCCCCTGTGCGGTTCCCGCAGGAAGCCAGCATCAGAGTCGCCGCCAACACGACAATCATCGTGCGGACCGGGTGCGAAATGCGGGTCAAACTTCCCAGCGCCATCGGCCATACCTCTAAGTCGAAAATCGCCATCAGTCCGGCGTCCGTCCCTAGCCATTTACGCCACGGGATGCAAAGGTTGCCGCCGATATAGCCCCGCGCGGCCCCAACATTCAGGCCGATGCGGTCCATTTTCCGGGAGGATCTATTTTCATGACGCGTGAAGCCGTAATCGTTTCCTATGCCCGCACGGGCCTGGCCAAGTCCGGTCGCGGGGGCTTCAATATGACCCCCACCATGACCATGGGCGCCCACGCCGTGAAGAACGCCGTCGCGCGTTCCGGCCTGGATCCCTCGGCGATCGAGGACTGCGCCATCGGCAACGTGGCGCACGGCGCCGGCAACCTCGGCCGTCAGGTCGCCCTGCTGGCCGGCATGCCGATCACCACCTCCGGCATGACCATCAACCGCTTCTGCTCGTCAGGTCTGAACACCATCGCCACGGCGGCCAACTATGTGCGCAACGACGGGGCCGACGCGGTCGTCGCCGGCGGCGTCGAGAGCCTGTCCTTCCCCGGTGGCGGCGGTTCGCGTGAGAACAACGACCCGGCCCTGTTCCAGCAGTATCCCGGCGTCTTCATGCCGATGATCGACACCGCCGACATCGTCGCCGAGCGCTACAAGATCAGCCGCGAAGCCCAGGACGAGTACAGCCTGGAATCCCAGCGCCGCATGGCCGCCGCCCAGCAGGCCAACAAGTTCAAGGACGAGATCGTCCCCCTGAAGACCAAGATGAAGGTGGTCAACAAGGAGACGAAGGAAGAGTCCATCGTCGACGCCCTGGTGGACAAGGACGAGTGCAACCGTCCCGACACCACCCTGGAAGGCCTGGCCAAGCTGAAGCCGGTCCGTGAAGGCGACAACAAGTTCATCACCGCGGGCAACGCCAGCCAGCTGTCGGACGGCGCCGCCGCCGTGGTGATCATGGACAGCAAGGCCGCCGAAAAGGCCGGCCTGTCGCCGATGGGCGCCTTCAAGGGTTGGGCCGTCGCCGGCTGCGAACCCGACGAGATGGGCATCGGCCCGGTCTTCGCGATCCCGCGCCTGCTGGAACGCCACGGCCTGAAGATCGGCGACATCGACCTGTGGGAGCTGAACGAGGCCTTCGCCTCCCAGTGCCTCTATTCCCGCGACAAGCTCGGCATCGATCCCGAGAAGTACAACGTCAACGGCGGCTCCATCGCCATCGGCCACCCCTACGGCATGACCGGCGCCCGTCTGGCCGGCCACGTCCTGCAGGAAGGCAAGCGCCGCAACGCCAAGTGGGCCGTGGTGTCGATGTGCATCGGCGGCGGCATGGGCGCCGCAGGCCTGTTCGAAGTCTACTGAGACCCCGAATTGAACGACAAGATCGGCCCTCCCCTCACCGGGAGGGCCTTTTCTTTGGGCGAATCCCGAGCTTGAGCGTTAAGCTTGCTCACCCTCGCCGCGTTGACACTTGGAGGGGCGCTGCTTAAGTCTCGCGCGCCCTGAAAAGAGCGGAATTTCCGGGCAGGCGAAGGGTCCAATGCGGCCGCCGCCGCCGCCCCGCATCATCCGGACGTCCCCCTCGCATGCTCTTCCAACGGTTCTTCGGCTCTTCCAACGACCGCAAGGTCAAGGCCATGATGGCGCGGGTCGCGAAGATCAACGCCCTCGAAACCCAGATCCAGGCCCTCTCCGACGAGGCGCTGCGGGGCAAGACCGCCGAGTTCAAGGCCCGTCTGGCCAAGGGCGAGACCCTCGACCAGCTGCTGGAGGAAGCCTTCGCCGTGGTGCGCGAGGCCGCCCGCCGGGTCCTGGGCCAGCGCCACTTCGACGTACAGCTGGTGGGCGGCATGGTCCTGCACCAGGGCGGCATCGCCGAGATGCGCACCGGGGAAGGCAAGACCCTGGTGGCCACCGCGCCGGTCTATCTGAACGCCCTGGCCGGCAAGGGCGTCCACGTCATCACCGTCAACGACTACCTCGCCCAGCTGCACGGCGACTGGATGGGTCAGGTCTACAGCTTCCTGGGCCTGACCAGCGGCAACATCGTGCACGGCCTGTCCCAGGGCCAGCGCCAGGCGGCC
>NZ_JAUSLW010000028.1 GCF_030645195.1 Phenylobacterium sp.
ACGGCCGCCCGTCCCGCCGCGCCGCCGCCGGCAGCGCCGCAGGCCGCCCCGCCCCCTCACCTGACCGCCGCCCCGCCGCCCGCAGCCCTCGCCGCGGCCGCGCCGCCGCCGGCGCCGGCCCCCGGAACCCCGGCGTCCGCCCCGGTCCAGGCGGAGGGCGCCGAGGCCACCGAGGCCACGGCGCCGCTTGGCGAACCGGCTCCGGCCCCGAACTCCGGCCGCGGCCGCGCCGCCACGCGTACGGCGCGTAACGAATCCGGCCGTGGCGAAGCCGCCGCGACCTCCGCCAACGCCCCGAACGTCGGCCAGGCCGCCCAGTCCGCCGCCGCCCAGGTCGAGGCCGCAGCCACCTTTGAGTCCGGCTCCGAGGGCAAGTCCGAGGACAAGGCGCCTGCCGTGGAGGCCAAGGCCGCCGCCGATGACGCCGCCCAGCCCGCCGCCCCCGGCGTCGGCGACCCGGCCGCCATCGCCGCGGCCCCCGGCGCTCCGGCCGAGGTCCGCGCCGGTCCGCAGACCGTCGCCCACCTGGCCGCCCAGATCGTCAAGAAGCTGGAGGGCCGATCGACCCAGTTCGACGTCGCCCTCAACCCCGAGGGTCTCGGCCAGGTCGATGTGCGCATCGAGATCGGCGCCCAGGGCAAGCTGACCGCCTCGATGTCCTTCGAGAACGCCCACGCCGCCGCCGAACTGCGCGGCCGGGCGGGCGAACTCCAGAAGGCGCTGGAACAGGCCGGTTTCGACGTCAGCGGCGGCATCCGCTTCGACGTCGCCGCCGACCGCGGCCAGGGCCAGGCCGGTCAGGGCCAGTTCGGCCAGGACCCTCAGAACAACGGCGGCGCCTGGCGCGGCCGGGCCTTCCAGGCGGCGCTCGACAGCGCCGGCGAGACGGCCGACGCGGCGCTCTCGGGCGCCCTCAACCTCCAGCGCCGGACCCAGTCCGGCGTCGACGTCCGCATTTAGGAAGCGTCAGATGGTAGATGCAGTTTCCACCGTTGGTCAGACCGCCGCCCAGACCGGGACCAAGCGGCTGGCCGAGAGCTTCGACACCTTCCTCAACCTGCTGACCACGCAGTTGAAGAACCAGGACCCGCTCTCGCCGATGGACTCCAACCAGTTCACCCAGCAGCTCGTCCAGATGACCGGCGTGGAGCAGCAGCTCTACGGCAACGAGCTGATGGAGAAGCTGGTGGCCAACACCGGCAGCGGCATCTCCACCGCCGTGGCCCTGATCGGCAAGGACGTCCGCGTCGGCACAGGCGAGAACGCCATCAAGGACGGCAAGGCCGAGTGGAAGGTCGATCTCAGCCGCGCCGCCGACGACGTGAAGTTCGAGGTCCTCGATTCCAAGGGGCGCACGGTGTTCAGCGCCACGCCCGCGGACAAGGGCGCCGGCGAGCAGACCTTCACCTGGAACGGCAAGGATTCCAGCGGCCAGCAACTGGACGACGGCGGGCCCTACACCTTGAAGGTCACGGCCAAGGACAGCGCCGGCTCCGCCGTCACCGCCGACGTCTTCGTTCAGGGAATGGTCACCGGCGTCGAGCAGGTCGACGGCAAGACCCTGATCACCATCAACGGCGCCAAGCTGCCCTGGGAGAAGGTCATCTCGATCAACCAGGCCGCCGCCCCGGTCACCACCACCGACAACACCACCACTCCGGACCCCGACGCGGCCGCCTAGGCGTCCCGCTCCCGTAACCCTTTGCGACGTACGCAGAACCAAAGAAGGCAACAACCATGAGCATCAACAGTGCCATGCTCGCCGGCGTCTCCGGCCTGGTGTCGAACTCGTCGGCCCTGGCGGCCATTTCCGACAACATCGCCAACGTCAACACCACCGCCTACAAGCGCAATCAGGTGAACTTCGCCAACGTGGTGACCGCCCAGGCGGTCAAGGGCCGCTATTCGGCCGGCGGCGTGCAGGCCGTGACCCGCCAGTTCGTGGCCCAGCAGGGCCTGATCACCAGCGCCTCCTCCCCCACCGACCTCGGCATCTCCGGCGACGGCTTCTTCATCGTCACCCAGAAGGCCGCAGGCCTGACCTCCGCCGACAACCGCGCCTTCACCCGTTCGGGCGCCTTCAGCGTCGACGCCGACGGCTTCCTGGTCAATGACGCCAAGCTCTATCTGCAGGGCTGGCCGGTGGCCGGCGACGGCACCTTCGACGCCAACCCCTCGGACCTCACCAAGCTCGACTCGATCAACGTCAAGAACCTGGGCGCGGCAGTGCGGGCGACCAGCAACATCGTGATCAACGCCAACGTCGACAAGCGCGGCAACCCCACCTCCGTGGGCGACGCCACCTATGTGCCCACCGTCGACACCACAAGCATGGCCGGCTACGCCGCCGGGGTCGCCGGCGCGACCATCAAGCCCGACTTCACGATCGAGATGAACGTGATCGACTCCGTGGGCGGCGCCCACAAGGTGGCGGTGTCCTTCCTGAAGTCCTCCTCGGTCACCAATCCCAACGAGTGGCACACGGAAATCTACGCCATCCCGGCCTCCGACGTGGACACCGGAACCGGCGTCCCCGCCCCCGCCGGCAGCCCCCCCGGCCTGATCGCCTCGGGCCTGGTCAACTTCACCCAGACCGGCCAGTTCGACGAAGCCAACTCCACCCTCTTCGGGACCACCGGCGCCCCACCCGTGGGCAACAAGCCGGCCTTCTCCCTGGGGGCCTCCAGCGGCGGCGTCTTCCCCGCCTGGGGCGACAAGCTCGGCATCGGCGCGCAGGACGTCAAGCTGGACTTCTCCAAGCTGGCCTCGCGGCCGGTGGAGTCCTCGGTGACCCAGGTCAATTCCGACGGCGCCAGCGTCGGCAACGTGGTGGGGGTCGAGGTCGACGAGAACGGCATGGTCTCGGCCATCTTCGACAACTCCGAGATCCGTCAGGTCGCCAAGATCGGCCTGGCCACCTTCCCGAACCCCGACGGCCTGACCCCGATCAGCGGCAACGCCTACCGCCCGACCATCCAGAGCGGCGAGTTCGTCCTGAAGCAGCCGACCATGGCCGGCGCGGGTCAAATCTCGTCCTCGACCCTGGAAGCCTCCACCGTTGATCTGTCGGCGGAGTTCACAGGACTGATCTCGACGCAGAAAGCTTACTCGGCCTCCTCGAAGATCATCACAACAGCCGATCAGATGTTGGAAGAGTTGATCAACATTAAGCGATAAGTCTTGGTGTTAATGCTCTTTAACTTGCAACGACATCTTAGACTGTACCGTTTTAGTACATGGGGGAGTCAATGATTAGGTCTTTTTTTACTACTGCGATTCACCGGCCGTTATGTCCTGCGGCGTATGGTCCCTCCGAATTGTGATGGTGGGAAAGGCGTAAAGCCATGTTGCAACAACAACAGCAGACCCGGACGAACAGCCGTGGCGAGCCCTATGTGATCGGTCCGACGGGGGTGCCCCTGACGATCGCCGATCTGCCGCCGGTGGACACCGGGCGCTGGGTTATCCGGCGCAAGGCCGAGGTGGTCGCCGCGGTGCGTGGCGGTCTGCTGACACTCGACGAGGCGTGCGAGCGCTATTCGCTGACCAACGAGGAATTCCTCGCTTGGCAGAAGTCCATCGACCGCCACGGACTGGCGGGCCTGCGCACCACGCGTTTGCAACAGTATCGCTGAACTCAACTCCCCCCAGATTGACGTTCGCGATGCGGCCGTCCCGGGCAACCGGGGCGGCCGCACCCCGTTTCGGGGCCCCCGCTTCCCCCTGGCATGACTGTCGCACAGCCCCGCTTCAACAAGGGCGTGACGGGGGTTGGGCGTGTCGAAACAGGACGGAATGTGGTTCGGGTTGGCGGGCGCCCTGGTCTGGGGCGCGGCGACCCTCTTCTATGTGGTCTTCGCCCGCGGCGTGATCGAGCACGCCTTCTGGTTCTATGTGGTCAACGCCGCCCTGGTGGCCATGGCGCTGGGCCTCTTCTTCCACATCACCCTGCGCTTCCTGCACACGCCCCGGCGCCAGCGGCGGCTGGCGGCCCTGACCTTCGCCGCTCCCGGGCTGGTGGGCGCCATGCTGCTGGGCCTGAACTTCTCCAGGCTCCTGCCGCAGCTGCCGCCCGAGAGCCTGGGCCGCTACACCGCCCTGGTGCTGGTCAGCTACGCCATCATGATGGTCGAGGCCCTGGAGCCCAAGCCTAGGAAGGTTTCGGCCAGGGGCTGAGATCCGAGAGCTTGCGGATCGTCACGGCGATCCGCTCCCGCTCGCCGGCCCGACGCTCCACCAGCAGGCGGGCCACCTGGGCGTCGTCGTGGAAGGCGTAGCCCTTGATGGCGTCGAGGATCGCCTTGGCCAGGTTGTCGAGGTCGATCCAGGGCGGATCGCCGACATACTCCATCACGATCTCCACCGAGAATTCTCCCCAGGTCGGGCGCGAGCCGCGCCAGGCCTTGCGGAAGAACTCGTAGATCAGCGGCTTGTAGACCTTGGCCTGGGTGGTGAGGCCATCGACCACGACCTCCATCACCCCCTCGCTCTCGCGGGCGCGCACCTTGGCGTGATGGGTCCAGCCGTCGTCCATTGGGGTTCGTCATAGAGGTCTTTGTCCGGCGCCAGAACCCTTGCGCTTGCGCCCGCCGCGTTTAAACCGGCCCGGCGACTTGGCAGGAGGCTAGAACATGACCGCGACCCGCACCGAAACCGACACCTTCGGCCCCGTTGAGGTCGCCGCCGACGCCTATTGGGGCGCCCAGGCCCAGCGCAGCATCCAGAACTTCAAGATCGGCTGGGAGAAGCAGCCCCAGCCCGTCGTCCGGGCGCTCGGCATCGTCAAGCGCGCCGCAGCCGAGGCCAACATGGAGCTGGGCCGGCTGGACCCCAAGATCGGCGCGGCCATCGTCGCCGCCGCCCAGGAAGTGATCGACGGCAAGCTCGACCACCACTTCCCGCTCTCGGTCTGGCAGACGGGGTCGGGCACCCAGTCCAACATGAACGCCAACGAGGTGATCTCGAACCGCGCCATCGAGATGCTGGGCGGGGTGATGGGCTCCAAGAGCCCCGTCCACCCCAACGACCACGTCAATATGAGCCAGTCGTCCAACGACACCTATCCGACCGCCATGCACATCGCCTGCGCCGAACAGGTGGCCAAGGAGGTCATGCCGGCGCTCCAGCACCTGCACGCCGCGCTCCAGGCCAAGACCAAGGCCTTCGACCACATCATCAAGATCGGCCGCACCCACACCCAGGACGCCACGCCCCTGACGCTCGGCCAGGAGTTCTCCGGCTACACCCAGCAGGTGGCCAATGGCGTGCGGCGCATCAAGGACACCCTCTCGGGCCTCTATGAGCTGGCCCAGGGCGGCACCGCCGTTGGCACCGGCCTGAACGCGCCCGTCGGCTTCGCCGAGCTGGTGGCCGCCAAGATCGCCGCCATCACCCGCCTGCCCTTCATCACCGCCCCCAACAAGTTCGAGGCGCTCGCCGCCCACGACGCCATGGTCTTCAGCCACGGCGCGCTCAACACCATGGCCGCCAGCCTGTTCAAGATCGCCAACGACATCCGCTTCCTCGGCTCCGGCCCGCGGTCGGGCCTGGGCGAGCTCTCCCTGCCGGAGAATGAGCCGGGCTCCTCGATCATGCCGGGCAAGGTCAATCCGACCCAGTGCGAGGCGCTGACCATGGTCTGCACCCAGGTGTTCGGCAACAACGCCACCATGAGCTTCGCCGGCGCCTCGGGGCACTTCGAGCTGAACGTCTTCAACCCGGTGATGGCCTACAACTTCCTGCAGTCCTGCCGCCTGATCGCCGACGCCGCCATCAGCTTCACCGACAACTGCGTGGTGGGCATCGAAGCCCGCGAGGACAACATCAAGGCCGCCCTCGACCGCTCCCTGATGCTGGTCACCGCGCTGGCGCCGAAGATCGGCTATGACGCGGCGGCCAAGATCGCCAAGACCGCCCACAAGAACGGCACCACCCTGCGCGAGGAAGCCGTCGGCGGCGGCTACGTCACCGACGCGGAGTTCGACGAGGTCGTGCGGCCGGAGAACATGATCCACCCGGGGTGAGGCTGGCAAGCCGCTCAAATCGGCGTTAGGCTTAGTCCATGGGCAAGATCGAACTCAGGATCGAGATCGACGCGGACCTCCTCGCGGAAGCTAGGGCGGCAGGCTTGAGCATCGTCGAGATCACGGAAGCTGCGGTGCGCGCCAAGCTCCCCGCCAAGACCGACGAGGACAAGGCCCGGCGATGGGCTGAAGACAACGCCGAGGCCATAAAGGCCAACCGCGAGCGGATCGCCGAATACGGCATATTCGGTGAGGATCTGCGGAGCTGGTGATTGCGCCAGTTCGACGTCTACCCCAACCCGTCAACCCGCTCGCGAGCGAAGGCGCCCTATGTCGTTGTCGTTCAGTCTCACTTGCTGGTAGCAGCGCCGACGGTTCTCGTGGCGCCCCTGCTGCTCAATGACGGCCGGTCTGGCTACACGGAGATCAGCGCGCTGATCGACTTCCAAGGCGCGAGCTATATCGCCCAGATCGGTGAACTCGGCGCTGTAGACCCCGCGCTTTTGCGTAAACCCGCGGGCAACCTCCGAGAGTATGAGGACGGCATCCGCCGCGCCATCGACCGCCTCCTCACCGGCTTCTGACTACTCCGCCGCGTAGACCAGCGGGTGGGCGTGGGCCCAGAGGTGGGCGCGGTAGGTCTCGAAGCATTGCTCGCCGCAGATCAGGCGCATGACCGCGCCCTCGGCGATGTGGCGGGCGCACTCGGGCGTCTCGGTGACCAG
>NZ_JAUSLW010000035.1 GCF_030645195.1 Phenylobacterium sp.
CGAGGCGATGCGCTCATAGCTGCCGTCGTCGAAGGTGTAGGCCAGGCGCTGGGCCGCGCCGATCCGCATGTGGTTGCCGGACGGGGTGACCCACAGGGCCGCCTCCAGGTCCGAGCGGTAGATCATCTCGCCGGTGTCGGGGCACTTGACCCAGAGGTTCTCCGGGGTTTCGCGCTTGGCCACCAGATTGCGTACGCCCGGCGCGATCTTGGCCAGCCATCCGCCGCGCTCCCGCGGCGTGGGGACGCTCGGCGGCTTCTGGGACTTGTCGTTTCTGTGCTCAGCCATCGCCATGAGGATTCTACACCGTCGGGCTAGCGACTCGCGCGAAGCGCACAGCCTTAGCCAAGGATTCCACTTTGGAAAGGACCCGCGTGGTCACGGTTTCGTTCATTGCCAGGCCCTGGGCGATCTCCTCGACCAGGGCCGAGCCCACCACCACGCCGTCGGCGACGCGGGCCACGGCTTCCGCGCGCTCCGGCGTCCGGATGCCGAACCCGACGCAGACCGGCAGGCCCGAGGCCGCCCGCACCCGGGCCACATGGGGCGCCACCACCGCGGCGTCGGCTTCCTTCACCCCGGTGACGCCGGCCACAGAGACGTAATAGGCGAAGCCCGAGGTGCGCTTCAGGATCACCTTCAACCGCGCGTCGTCGCTGGTGGGGGTCGACAGCAGCAGCAGGGACAGTTGCTCGGCGTCCAGGGCGTCGGCCAGGGGATCGGCCTCCTCCGGCGGGATGTCGACGACGATCAGGCCATCGGCGCCGGCCGCCGCGGCGTCCTTGGCGAAGGTGGAAAAACCTCGGTTCACCAGGGGATTGGCGTAGCCCATCAGGATGATCGGCGTCGTCTGGTCGCCCTTCCGGAACTCGGAGATCAGCTGCAGGGTCTTCGACAGGGTCATGCCCTTGTCCAGGGCGCGCAGGGCCGCGCGCTGGATCGGCGGGCCCTCGGCCATGGGGTCGGAGAAGGGAAAGCCCACCTCGATCAGGTCGGCGCCGGCGGCCGGCAGGCCCTTGAGGATCTCCAGGGCGGTGTCGTAGTCGGGGTCGCCGGCCATGACATAGGCCACGAAGGCGGCGCGGTTCTCCGCCTTCAGCGCGGCGAAACGCGCGTCGATACGAGCCTTGGTCAAATCGTGCGTCCCAGGTGGGCGGCGACCGTCGCCACGTCCTTGTCGCCCCGGCCCGACAGGTTCAGCACCACGATCCCGCCCTTGCCCACCTGTTTGGCGATGTCGGCGAGACGGGCCAGGGCATGGGCGCTCTCGATGGCCGGCAGGATGCCCTCCAGCTCGGCGCACAGCTTGAAGGCGTCCAGGGACTCGGTGTCGGTGGCGGTCATGTAGCTGGCCCGGCCCACGTCATGCAGCCAGGAATGCTCGGGGCCGATGCCCGGATAGTCCAGGCCCGCCGAGATGGAGTGGGCCTCGGTGATCTGGCCTTCGGAGTCCTGCAGCAGATAGGTCATGTTGCCGTGCAGGACGCCGGGGCGCCCGCCATTGATGGCCGCGGCGTGGCGTCCGGTCTCCATGCCCTCGCCGGCGGCCTCGACCCCGATCAGGGCGACGTCCTCGTCGTTCAGGAAGGGGTGGAAGATGCCGATGGCGTTGGAGCCGCCGCCGACGCAGGCCACGACGGCGTCCGGCAGCCGGCCCTCGGCCTCGAGGATCTGGGCGCGCGCCTCCTGGCCGATCACCGACTGGAAGTCGCGGACCATCTCCGGATAGGGGTGCATGCCGGCCGCGGTGCCGATCATGTAATAGGTATCGGCGACATTGGTGACCCAGTCGCGCAGGGCCTCGTTCATGGCGTCCTTCAGCGTGGCCGAGCCACTGGTCACCGACTCCACGGTGGCGCCCAGCAGGTTCATGCGGAAGACGTTGGGCTTCTGCCGCTCCACGTCCACGGCGCCCATATAGACCACGCAGGGCAGGCCGAAGCGGGCGCAGACGGTGGCGCTGGCCACCCCGTGCTGGCCGGCGCCGGTCTCGGCGATGATCCGGGTCTTGCCCATGCGGCGGGCCAGCAGGATCTGGCCCATGCAGTTGTTGATC
>NZ_JAUSLW010000061.1 GCF_030645195.1 Phenylobacterium sp.
CGGAACGCCGAACTGGCCCAGGCGCTGCTGGGCTGCAGCTACGAGGAGCTGACGCCGGTCCAGCGCAGCGTCATCGACCTGATCGCCACCGAGGCCCCCAGCGGCCTCAACCCCCTGCTCACCAACGACGACCGCACCTTCTGGCAGCGGCTGGCCGACACCATCGCCGAGGTGGGGGGCTCCTGGCGGTTCATCTTCAGCTTCCTGGGCGTCCTGATCGCCTGGGTGACCTGGAACGCGCTCACCCGGAAACTGGCCTTCGACCCCTATCCCTTCATCTTCCTCAACCTGGTGATGTCGATGATCGCGGCCCTGCAGGCGCCGGTGATCATGATGAGCCAGAACCGCGCCGCCGCCCGCGACCGGATGAACGCCGAGCACGACTATGTGGTCAATCTGCGCGCCGAGCTGGAGATCATGCACCTGCACGACAAGCTCGACGCCCTGCGCAACGAGGAGTTGGTGAAGCTGGTCAAGGCGCAGAACGAGACCCTGGACCTGCTGAAGGCCCAGATGGCGGCCCTGGCGGCGAAGGAGACCTAAGCCCGCGCCGCGCGCCGTAGGGCCTGGGGCGGCTGGCCGAAGGCGCGCAGGAAGGCCCGGCGCATGCGCTCGGGATCGCCGAAGCCGACGCTCTCGGCCACCCTGTCGATGGGGTCTGAGGAGGCTTCCACCCGCTCGCGCGCCGTCTCCAGGCGCAACCGCTCCACCGCCTTGGCGGGCGTCATGCCGGTCTCGGCGGCGAAAGCGCGGGCGAAGTGCCGGGGGCTCATAGCCGCGTGGTCGGCCAGTTGGTCGACGGTCAACGGCTCGGCCAGGCGCCCGCGCATCCAGTCCAGCAGGCCTGCGAACCGCCCGTCCTGGCCGCCCATCTCGATGAGGGCGGAGAACTGCGACTGGCCGCCGGGCCTCCGATGATAGACCACCAGGGTCTGGGCGGTCTGACGGGCCGCCTCCTCCCCCAGGTCCTGGGCGATCAGGGCCAGCGACAGATCGATGCCAGCGGTGATCCCGGCCGAGGTCCAGATCGGCCCCTCGCGCACGAAGATACGGTCGGCCTCCACCCGCACCTTGGGATAGCGCTTCTGCAGCTCGGCGCTGCGGGCCCAGTGGGTGGTGGCGCGCTTGCCGTCCAGCAGGCCCGCCTCGGCCAGCAGATAGGCCCCGGAACAGACGCTGGCCGTCCGGCGGGCCTTGGCGGCTACGGCCTGGATATAGGCCTTGAGGCGGGGATCGCGCGAGGCCTTGCCGGCCCCGACGCCGCCGGAGACCACCAGGGTGTCGAGGTCCTCGTCCAGGGCCTGCGCGCCCATGCCGGCGCCCGCCGAGCTCATTACCTGGCCCGGCTCGGCGGCCATGACCTTCAGGCTGTAAGCCTCGGGCCGGTAGCGCCCGGCGATCTCGAAGGCGCCCAGGGGCCCGGCCGCGTCCAGCAGCTGGAAGTCGGGGAAGATCAGGAAGCCGATCCTGCGGGACATGGCGGAATCCGAGGTAAGAATGTCATTTCGGCCAGACCCTAGGGCTGCGATCCTCACGTCGTCAACTTTCAGGGAACCGCCGCCATGTCCGACCTGACCATCGTCTTCCCCCTCTATCCGGGCGTCACCCACCTGGACTTCACCGGCCCGCACCAGGTGATGAGCCGCATCCCGGGGGCGAAGATCATCGTCGCCTCGGCCGGCGGCGTCGACATCGAGGCCGACGGCCTGACCTTCACCGGCCTGGCCGACCTGTCCAAGGTCGAGGCCTGCGACGTGCTCTGCGTTCCCGGCGGCTTCGGGACCAGCGCGGCCATGCTGGACGAGGCCTTCATGGCCCACATCAAGCGGCTGGCGGCCGGCGCCAAGTACCTCACCAGCGTCTGCACCGGCTCCCTGATCCTGGCGGCCACCGGCCTGCTGACCGGCAAGCGCGCCACCTGCCACTGGGCCTGGAAGGACCAGCTCAAGCCCTTCGGCGTCATCGTCACCGAGGGCAGGGTGGTGCGCGATGGCAATGTCATCACCGGCGGTGGCGTCACCGCGGGCCTGGACTTCGCCTTCACCATGGTGGCCGAGCTGGCGGGCGAGACCCTGGCCCAATCCATCCAGCTCGGCCTGGAATACTCGCCCGCCCCGCCCTTCAACGCCGGCAGCCCCGACACCGCCCCGCCCGAGATCCTGGCTGCGGTGCGCGGCATGATGTCGGGGGCCATGGCTTCTCGCCAGGGCGCGGCCGAGGAGGCCGCGCGCCGGCTGGAGGTTGGAGGTCCCTAGTCAGCGATGTGGATCAGCATCTTGCCGGTGTTGGCGCCCTCGAACAGGCCGATCAGGCCCTCCGGCGCGCGCTCGAAGCCGTCGAGGACGGTCTCCTGGTATTTGATTTTCCCGGCCTTCAGCCAGCCGGTCATGTCGGCCAGGAAGGCCTGGTTCAGGTGCGGGAAGTCGCTGGCCACGAATCCTTCCATCCGCACTCGGCCATAGATCAGGTTGAAGAGGTTCTTCACCCCCTCGCCGTCGCCGTTATAGGTCGAGATCATGCCGCAGACCGGGATGCGGCCGCGCACGTTCATGCGCGGCAGGGCGGCGTCCAGGTGCGCACCGCCGACATTCTCGAAATAGACGTCGATGCCCTTGGGGGTGGCGGCCTTCACCGCCTCGGCGAGCGGCTGGGTCTTGTAGTTGATCACCGCGTCCAACCCGACCTCGTCGCGCAGCCAGGCCGCCTTGTCGTCCGAGCCGGTGGTCCCCACCACGTAGCAGCCCTTGAGCTTGGCGATCTGGGCGGCGACCGAGCCCACGGCGCCGGCGGCCGTGGATATCATCACCTGCTCGCCGTCCTTCAGGGCGCCGGTCTCCAGCAGGCCGCCATAGGCGGTGATACCGGTCCCGCCCAAGGCGTGCATGTAGACCGTCAGGGGAAGGTCGGGATCGGGATGCAGCACCGAGACGCCGCGGCCGTCGGAGACGAAGACCTCGCGGAAGCCCGCGCCGTGGCGAACAAGGTCGCCTTCCTTGAACTTGGGGTTCTTCGACTGCACGACCCGGCCGATCCCGCCCCCCAGCAGCGGCGCGTCCAGGGCCTGATCGGCGTCCAGGCGCGGCCGCATATAGGGGTCCACCGACATCAGCAGGGCCGTGACCTGAATCTCCCCCTCGCCGGCGTCGACGACGGGCGCCTCCACCAGGGCGAAATCCTGGGCGACGGGCTTGCCGTTCGGGCGGCGGACGAGATGGATCTGGCGGGCGGTGGTCATGGGGCGTCCTGAAATGATTCAAACAATCGTTCGGACGCTAATCTGACCCTGACCCGGGGTCATGCCAGAAAAACTCAAGCCGCTCAGTCGCCGCGGGATTTGTGCTGCACGGTATCGACGTTCTGGGCGATGTTTCCCTGCGATCCCTGCTCGCGCAGGTTCGCCTCCCCATCGCCGGTCTGCAGACCGGGCTCGCGGCGGTCGGGGCCGTCGCCCTCGATGTCGGGCTTCGCGCCACCGCGCGGCTGTTGTGCGGGCGGGATGGGAGGGGCTTTGGACATGGTCTGGGTTTCCTCGTCTAGAAGGAAAACGCGTTCACACTGCCGCTTGTTCCGAGAATTCAGACCGCATCGAGGCCGATGTCGAGCACCGGGGCCGAGTGGGTGAGGGCGCCGACGCTGATCACCTGGACCCCGCTCTCGGCGATGGCGCGCACGGTCTGCAGGTTCACCCCGCCCGAGGCCTCCAGCACGACGCTGCCGGCGGTGAGGGCGACGGCCTTCTTCAGGTCGTCGGGCGTGAAGTTGTCCAGCATGATGACGTCCGCGCCATGGGGCAGGGCGTCGGCGAGTTGGGAGAGGCTGTCGACCTCCACCTCAATCTTGGTCAGGTGGCCGGCGGCGGCGCGGGCGCGGGTCAGGGCGTTGGCGATCCCGCCGCAGGCCGCGACGTGGTTGTCCTTGATCAGGATGGCGTCATCCAGGCCGAAGCGGTGGTTGACCCCGCCGCCGCAGCGCACCGCGTACTTTTCCAGGTGGCGCAGGCCCGGCGTGGTCTTGCGAGTGTCGACGATGCGCGCGCCGGTGCCGTCGACCCGGTCCACATAGGCCCGGGTCAGGGTGGCGACCCCGGAGAGCCGGCCCATCAGGTTGAGCGCCGTGCGCTCGGCCGAGAGGATGGCGCGCGCATTGCCGGTGACCTTGGCCAGGACCGCGCCGGCCTCGACCGACTGGCCGTCGGCGGCGGTCGCCTCGAAACTGGCCTTGGGATCCAGGGCCAGGATGGCCAGGCGCGCGCAGGCCAGGCCCGACACCACGCCGGCCTGGCGGGTGGCGAACACCACGCGCATCGTGGCGTCGGCGTCGATGCAGGCCTGGGCGGTGACGTCGCCAGCCCGTCCGAGGTCTTCGGCCAGCGCCAGGCGCACGATGGGTTCGATCAGCAGGTCGGGAAGGGGTTCGATCATTCGGCCGCGAAGCTCAGGGGGTCGCTGGCGGCGACCTCGGCGAGGGTGACGAAGGTCCGCTTGGGCGGCAGGAGCTCAGGGTAGTCGCTGCGGTAGTGGCCGCCGCGGCTCTCCTTGCGGTCCAGGGCGCACTGGGCTGTCAGGCGGGCGGCAACCAGCGGGCCGGCGCGGCCGTGGGCGGTCTCGAAGCGGTCGATCTCGGACAACAGGTTGGTCAGGCCCGCGGCGTCGCGGACCACGCCGGCGTCGCGGCTCATGCCGATGCGCAGGGCGGCCAGGGCCTCGGGCGGCAGGTCCGGGGTCAGGATGCGGCGCAGGGGGCCGGTGGCGACCCCCCGCTGTTCGCGGGCGGCCTTGCCGGCGCGGGTCCCGAAGACCGCCGCCTCCAGCAGGGAGTTCGACGCCAGGCGGTTGGCGCCGTGCACGCCGGTCGAGGCGCACTCCCCGGCGGCGAACAGGCCCTCCAGAGAGGTCTGGCCGTTGGCGTCGGTGACGATGCCGCCCATGTGATAGTGGCAGGCCGGCGCCACCGGGATCGGTTGGATCCGGGGATCGATTCCCCCCGACAGGCAGGCGGCGAAGACGGCCGGGAACTCCTCCGGGAAGTGGGCGCCCACGGCGGCGCGCGCGTCGAGGAAGGCGCCGCGGCCGGCGGCCAGCTCGGCGTGGATGGCGCGGGCCACCACGTCCCGGGGCGCCAGCTCGGCATCGGGGTGGTAGGCGGCCATGAATAGCTCGCCGGCCGAATTGATCAGCTTGGCGCCCTCGCCGCGCAGGGCCTCGGTGGCGAGCGGCGCGGGATCGCGGCCGATGTCGATGGCCGTGGGGTGGAACTGCACGAACTCCGGATCGGCGATGGTCGCCCCGGCCAGGGCCGCCAGGGCCAGGCCCTCGCCCTGCAGTTCGGCCGGGGTGGTGGTGACGGCGTAGAGGCCGCCGATGCCGCCGGTGGCGAACAGGGTGGCGGGCGCGGTGATCTCGATCAGGCGACCGCCTTGCTCGGCGACCACGCCGCGGACGCGGCCGCTCAGGTCGTGCAGCACGCCGCGCAGGCGCATGCCGGCCCGGACCTCGATATGCCGAGACGACAGAGCGGTCTGGACGACCGCCTCCATGATGGCGCGGCCGGCCTGGTCGCCCTTCACCCGGGCGACGCGGGCGCGGGAGTGGGCGGCCTCCAGGCTGGTGGCGAAGGCGCCGCTGGCGTCGCGGTCGAAGGGGGCGCCCAGGTCGGCCAGGTGGCGGACGGCGGCCGGGCCTTCCTTGGCCAGCAGGTGGGCCATAGCCGGATCCACCAGCCCAGCGCCGGCGGCGATGGTGTCGGCGGCGTGCAGGGCCGGGGCGTCGTCGGCCGACAGGGCCGCGGCCATGCCACCCTGGGCCCAGGCCGAGGAGCAGCCCTGGTTCAGGGGCGCGCCCGTCAGCAGCAGCACGCTGCGCGGCGCGGCCGAGAGCGCGGCCGACAGGCCGGCCAGGCCCGCGCCGATGATCAGGACACCGTCATGGTGGATGCGGTCGGCCACCTCAGATCAGCTCCACGTCCACGTGGTGGCGGGCCTTGACCAGGTCGTAGCGGGCCGGAACCAGCGGCGGGGGCAGGTCGATCATCCGCTGCACGGCCAGGCGGGCGCGGTCGGCGATCGCCGGATCGACGGTCACCTCGTAGCGGTTCTCCACCAGGGCCTCGTAGATGTTCTCCAGCGTGATCTTCTTCATGTGCGGGCACAGGTTGCAGGGCCGCACGAACTCGGTGTCCACCGCGTCGATGGCGACGTTGTCGGCCATGGAGCACTCGGTGATCAGCACCACCTGCTTGGGCTTCCGCGTCAGGACATAGTCGTTCATCGCCGCGGTCGAGCCGGCGAAGTCGGAGACCTCCAGCACCTCGGTCGGGCATTCCGGGTGGGCCAGGATCTGCGCCTGCGGATAGGCGGCCTTGAGCTCCAGGATGTCGGCGGCGGTGAAGCGCTCATGCACCTCGCAGCGACCCTTCCAGGCGATGATCTTGATGTCGGTCTGGCGGGCCACGTTGCGAGCCAGGAACTCGTCGGGGATCAGGATCACCCGGTCGACGCCCCATTCGCGGGCCACGTGCTCCACCACCTGGACGGCGTTGGCGCTCGTGCAGCAGATGTCGGTCTCGGCCTTCACCTCGGCGGTGGTGTTCACATAGGTCACCACCGGCAGGCCCGGATAGCGCTGCTTGATCAGCCGCACATCGGCGCCGGTGATCGAGGAGGCCAGGCTGCAGCCGGCCCGCAGGTCGGGGATCAGCACGGTCTTGTCGGGCGACAGGATCTTGGAGGTCTCGGCCATGAAGTGAACGCCGGCCTGGACGATGATCTTGGCCTGCGACTTGGCGGCTTCCTTGGCCAGGCCCAGGCTGTCGCCGACATAGTCGCCGACCCCGTGGAAGATCTCGGGCGTCATGTAGTTGTGGGCCAGGATGACCGCGTTCTTCTCGCGCTTCAGGCGGTTGATCTCGGTGATCAGCGGGGCCTGCAGCCGCCACTCCATGGGCGTGATGTGGCCCTTCACCTTTTCCCAGAGGGGCAGGGTGGCCTTGTCGACCTCAGGCGTGAATGCGAATTGGAACCCGTCGGCCACTCGGCCCTCCTTATGCTCACAATGAGCATTTCTTCCGCCTCAAAAACGCCGGGAAACACTCTCGGCCTCCTCGGCGTCTTGGATATGCTCAATTAGAGCAAAACCAATGACAGACATATAGACCCGTGTTCGCGCCATCACAAGGGGCGTTGTTCAGGGGGCGGTGGCGACGGCGCGGGGCCGGTCGGCCATGACCGCCTCGATGGCCTGGGCCAGGTCGTCGGCGGAATAGGGCTTGCGCAGCAGGGGCCAGGGCGCGCCGTCGGCCGAGGACAGGGTCTCGCCGGTATAGCCGGAGGAGAGGATCACCGGCAGGCCGGGCCGCGCCTTCACGGCTTCGTGCGCCAGGTCCACCCCGGTCTTGGTCCCCGGCATGATCAGGTCGGTGAGCAGCAGGTCGAAGGCCTCGCCGCGCGCCATGAACCGCTCGAAGGCCACGGCGCCGTCGGCGCGGAACACCTGGTGGCTCAGGTCCTCCAGCATGGCGGTCACCAGGTCGCCCACCTCGGCGTCATCCTCCACCAGCAGCACCCGCAGGCCGGGTCCGCGCGCCGTGACGGCGGCCTCCGGCTCGGCCGCCTCCGGGACCACTTCGGAGCACGGCAGGTAGAGCCGCACGGTGGCGCCCTTGCCCGGGGCGGAGTCGATGACCGCGCCGCCGCCGCTCTGGCGGGCGAAGCCGTAGACCTGGGACAGGCCCAGCCCCGTGCCCTTGCCGATCTCCTTGGTGGTGAAGAAGGGGTCGAACACCCGGGCCCTGGTGGCCTCGTCCATGCCGATCCCGGTGTCGTGCACCACCACCCGGACATAGGAACCGGCCGCGATCTCGGCGACCTCGCCCTCGGCCAGCTCGCAGGCGCCGCTCTCCACCCGGATGGAGCCGCCGCTAGCCACCGCGTCGCGGGCGTTGACCACCAGGTTCATCAACGCGGCCTCGAACTGGTCGGTGTCGATCATCGCTACGGCGCCGGCGGCGGCGGGGGCCACGGTCAGGCTCACCGCCTCGCCCACGGCCCGCCGCAGAAGGGGCTCGGCGCCCGTCAGCAGGTCGTCGACCCGCACCGCCTCGGGCTTCAGCGCCTGGCGGCGCGAGAAGGCCAGCAGCTGGCCGGTCAGGCGCTCGCCGCGGCGGGCCGCGCCCAGGGCCGCCTCGATCATCCGCTCGCGGCGTTCGTCGTCCCCGGGCCGGCGCTGGATCAGGTCCAGGGCGCCGATGATCACCGTCAGCAGGTTGTTGAAGTCGTGCGCCACCCCGCCGGTGAGCTGGCCCACGGCCTCCAGCTTCTGGGCGTGGCGCAGGGCGGCCTCGGCCTCGTCGCGTTCGGCCAGCGCCGCCTGCACACGTTCCGCCAGCAGGTCGTTGATATGCTTGAGGTCCTCCTCGGCCTGCTTGGCGTCGGTGACGTCGTAGGCGACCCCGATATAGCCGTCTCTCTCGCCCCGCGCGTCGAGGCGAGGCTGGGAGACGGCGCGGAGCCAGCGCCATTCGCCATCGGCCCGGCGGTAGCGCGCGTCCACCGCGAACTGCCCGCCCGCGACCGTTCCAGCGGCGCTCTCGCGGTTGAGCCGCTCCAGATCGTCGGGGTGGATCCGCTCGAAGAGCTTCCCCGCGATGGCGGTCTCGTAGTCGACGCCGAGGAAGTCCAGATAGGTCTGATTGACGAACTCGCGCCGGTTGCCCCGCCCGGAGATCCACATCAGCACCGGCGCGCTGTCGGCCAGGGTCCGGAACCGGGCCTCGCTCTGTCGGATCAGTTCGTCGGCCCGCCGTCGTTCGGTGATGTCGATATTGACCCCGACGGCGCGCGAGACCGAGCCCTTGGCGTCGCGCAGCATCTCCCCGCGTGACAACTGCCAATGCAACGAGCCGTCCGGCCAGGTGACCCGGTACTCCATCGGGTCCATGCGGCCGATCTGGGCTGCGTTGACAAACGCCAGGCGGACCCGCTCGCGGTCGTCGGCGTGCACCGCGTCCAGCATGGCGCGCAAATTGGTCTCGCGGATCGGGGCGCCGGCCTGATGGTAGGAGGTCGACCAGACCCCCTCTCCGGTGGTGAGATCGATGTCCCACAGGTCGATGCTTCCGGCCTCCTGGGCCAGCTGCAGTCGCGCCTCGCTGAGGTCCAGCGCGCTGTGGGCGGTCTCCAGGCCAAGCAGGCTCTGGCGCAGGGCGCCGGCCACGATCACGGTCGCCGCTCCGGAGAGGGCGAACAAGACATAATAGCCCAGCTCGGGCAGTCCCGGAGGGAGGGTGTGCCGATTGAGGAGACCCAGCCCCATCGACACCGCCAGTGCCGTCCAGCCCCAGCGAAGGCCGCCATAGAGGCAGGCGACCACATAGGCCGGGAAATAGGTCGCCCAAAGACCCAGCGAATTGTCCCAGCCCAGCAGGAAGGAGGGGGCAAGAATGGCCGCCACCAAGGCGGTGCTTGTCACCGTCAGGGCTTCCAGGACCGAAGGCGCGCGCTTGGGGATCAGTCGAAGCGGCCAATCGACGGGGATCTTCGCCAAGAAATCGCTCCCCCTGGCCCGGTCTGTCGTAGGTCGAAAAGCATGGGACCGCTGGCGGGTCCGCGCAACTGAGGATATTTCCCCCCGCAGCCTTTCCCGGTTTCGCCCGTTGGGCGTCGAATCTCCGCCGTCTTCCCTGCTAGACTGACCGGCCCGAACACCGAAAAGTGCGCAAGCTGAGCCTTCGTTCCTTCCCCGACCGCCGCGCCGGCCTGGCCGCCCTCCTGGGCGCCGCGGCCCTGCTGGCGGGGTGCGCCACCACCTATTACGTGCCGCGCGGCGACGGCCGGCTTAGGGGCGTGGCCACCGTCGCCGAGAGCCTCTCCGACCAGGGACTGAAGCGCCTGACGGCCGACATGGACCCGGCCATGCTGGCCCTGGCGCGGCGCCACGATCCGGTGCGCCAGCCCGACCTCTGGGGCCGCCCGGTCGGCTGGGGGAGCCTGGATCTCCGCACCCCGCCGGACCTCGGCTTCGGCACGGCGCTGGATCAGGTGGCCCAGGAGATCAATGCGCTCCGGCCCTTCTCCAACCTGCCGATCCGGCCGATGAAGCCCTTCAAGCTGCCCATCGACACCCAGGACGGGGGCCGGGCGCTCAAGTGCTTGGCGCAGGCGGTTTATTACGAATCCGCCCGCGAGCCGCAGCTGGGCCAGGAGGCCGTGGCCCAGGTGGTGCTCAACCGCCTGCGCCACCCCGCCTATCCCAAGAGCGTCTGCGGGGTGGTCTATCAGGGGGCGGCGCGCGCCACCGGCTGCCAGTTCACCTTCACCTGCGACGGCGCCCTGGCCCAGGCCCCGGAGCCCGCCCTGTGGACCCGGGCGATGGACGTGGCCCAACACGCCCTCAACGGCTACGTGGTCAAGGGCGTGGGCTCGGCCACCCACTACCACGCCGACTATGTCGCCCCCTACTGGGCGCCCACCCTCGTGAAGATGAAGCAGATCGGGGCCCACATCTTCTATCGCTGGACCGGCCCCTGGGGCGAGCCGCCCGCCTTCACCGGGCGCTATGCCGGGGGCGAGGCCTACCTGTCCCCGGCCATCCTGGGCGGGCTGGATGAGCGCACCCAGGGCCTGCTCGACCCCGAGGGGCAGGGCGTTCCGGCTGGCCGCAAGATCACCCTGTCGGTGGGAGGCGAGGTGCGCACCTACAATGTCGTCGATCCCCTGGCGGTCGGGGGCGAGCGCACCCGTGTCCTGGGGACCATCTTCGCCCCACGCCGCAAGCCGACCCCGGAAGAGATCAAGAAGATCAACGAGTCCCTGGCGGCCATGGAGGCCCCGGTGGCGACGCCGGCCGCGCCGTTGGCCGTGCCCGCGCCGGAATAGGGCTCAGCCGAAGGCGTCGGGATAGGCCACCATCACCGGCTCGGCCAGGGCGCCGTCCTCGATCTCCAGGGCCATGAAGGCCGGACTGCCGGAATAGGGGGCCTTCACCGCCTGCGCCGCCTCCGGCGTGAAGCCGAACTTCGGATAGTAGGCCGGGTGGCCCAGGACGATAACGGCGTGGGCGCCGAACTCGCGGGCGGCCTCGAGGGAGGCCCTCACGAGCTGGGAGCCGATCCCGGACTTCTGCCGGTCGGGCCGCACCGCCATGGGGGCGAGCGCCGCATAGAGGTTGACGCTGTCGGCCCACAGCCGGCTGTAGAGGATGTGGCCCACAACCGCGCCGGCCTCCTCGGCCACCAGTTCGAACACCTTGTCGCCGTCGGCCCTCAGGCGCTCGATCAGGTCGGCCTCGTCGGGCTGGCCGAAGGCGGCGATGTTGATCTCGCGGATGGCGGGGTGGTCGGCGGCGGTGGCGTGACGGATCATGCCGCCAGCTTACCGCTTCAGGCCTTGAGGGGAAGGCACAGCTCGGTCAGCAGATCGGTGGGCGCCGTCTTGCGGGGATCGTTCAGGTTGACCTCCACGCAGGGGGCGTGGGCCGGCTCCTCGCCGCTGGTGGGCAGCCAGCCGAACAGCTCTTCGTAGCCCCTGCCGATCTGGGCGTAGGGGCCCTTGTACAGCAGCACCGCGTAGCGGCCGGCCGGGACCTCGTGGATCGTGACGGCGCCGTCGCTCTCAATCTCGGGACCCACCGTGATCCCGGCCAGGGCCCGCTGCTCTGCGGGCGGAACCACCGACATGTCGTCCAGATAGACCGCCACCCCCACCGCCGGCGGCATGACCACGCCCTTGGGTCCGGCCCAGGCCATCAGCCGGTCGAAAGCCTGGCCGATCTGCTGCGGCGGCCCCCTGTGCGGCACGGTGGCGATGCGCATCGGCGGGCGGTCCTGAATCTCGACGGGCATGGGGTAGGCTCCCGAGTTGTGGCGCCGCGCCGCGCGGAAGGCGGCGGGCGTCTGGTCATAGGCGGCGCGGAAGGCGCGGGTGAAGGCGGGGGTCGACGCGTAGCCGGCGCGGGCGGCGATGGCCCCGACCGGGTCCTGGCCGCGGGCCAGTTCCATGGAAGCCCGCTGCAGCCGCAGCCGGCTCACGGTCTCGGCCACGGTCTCGCCGATCATGGCCCGGTAGATGCGGTGGAAGTGATAGGGCGACAGGCAGGCGACCTCGGCCAACTCCGCCAGCTCCAGGGGCGCGTCCAGCTGCGCCCAGATATGCTCGGCCACCCTGTTCAGGCGGCGGGCGTAGCTCTCGCGGGTGACGGCGCGGTTCATGGGAGAGAGCCTAGCCGAGCCACCCTTGATCGCGCTTGCGGAGTTTGGGGGAGCTTCTGTGGGGATTGATGCGTCTCAAAGCGCCCCGTCACTCCGTGCGGCATGCTGGTGTGGAAGCGACCCCCAGAGGGGCCGGCAATTCTGGATGGAGACGAAGGTGAAGACGAACGAAGGCGGTCTCGACCGCGCCCTGCGTGTTGTGGTCGGCCTGGGCCTCCTCGCCCTGGTCTTCGTGGGACCCAAGACCCCTTGGGGCTATGCCGGCCTCGTGCCGCTGCTAACCGGCCTAGTCGGCTACTGCCCCCTCTACGCCCTGTTGCGCATCAACACCTGCGGGCGGGCCAGCTGAAGACGATCAGTCCCCCTTCACCCACGACACGTCGGCGCCCAGCGCGTTGAGGTTCTCCACGAACTTCGGGTGGGCGCGCTGGATGGGGGCGGCGTTGAGGATGGTGCTCTCGCCCTCGATGCTGGCGGCCAGCATGAAGAGCGCGATGGCGACCCGGATGATGTAGGGGCTCTCCACCTCGGCGGGCACCAGGGGCTTGCCGCCGAAGGTGATCAGGCGGTGAGGGTCGCAGAGCAGGGAGTGGGCGCCGAACTTGCCCAGTTCCGAGGACCAGCCCAGCGCGCCCTCATAGACCTTGTTCCAGAACATGCACTGGCCCTCGGCCCGCACCCCCAGCGCCACGAAGATCGGCAGCAGGTCGGCCGGCACATAGGGCCAGGGCGCGGCCTCCACCTTCTGCAGGATGTTGGCGGTGAAGGGCTGGCGCACCCGCATGCCGCCGCCGTCGACCTTGGCGCGGCTCCAGCCGTCCTGGTGGGTGATCTCGACGCCGAACTTGGCGAAGGTGCGGTCCAGCAGGGGAAACTGGTCCACCGAGCCGTTCTTCACCGCGATGTCGCCGCCGGTCATGGCGCCCATGGCCAGGAAGGTGGCCACCTCGTGGAAGTCGTCGGCGAAGGTGAACTCCGCTCCCGACAGGCTCGACACCCCCTCCACCACGATCCGCGAGCCGCCGACGCCCTCTAGCTTGGCGCCCATCTGGGCGAGGAAGCTGCAGAACTCCTGCACGTGCGGTTCGCAGGCGGCGTTGGTCAGCTGCGAGCGGCCTCTGGCGGTGGCGGCGCAGAGGATGAAGTTCTCGGTGGTGGTGACCGAGGCATAGTCCAGCCAGTGATCGGTGGTGGCGAAGCCCTTCGGCGTCTTGATGAAGATGGCCTCGGGCTTGCGGTCGATCTGCGCCCCGAAGCTCTCGAAGACCTCGATGTGCGGGTCGATCTCGCGGACCCCCAGCGTGCAGCCGGTGACGTCCTCCTCGATGCTGGCCGCGCCGAACCGGTAGAGCAGGGCCGGGATCAGCATCAGGGTCGAGCGCATGCCCAGCGGCAGGTGTGCTTCCTTGGGGTCCAGCCCCTCGCCGTGCCGCAGCTTCAGGGTGCCGCTGGCATAGTTCATATCGACGGAGGAGCCGAGTTTCCCGAAGAATTCCAGGATCTTGCGGACATCTGTTATGTCCGGAACCCGGTGCAACACGATGGGCTGGTCGGTCAGCAGGGTGGCGCACAGGACCGGCAGCACCGCGTTCTTGTTGGCCGAGGGCGTGATGGTTCCGCGCAGGGCGCGTCCGCCTCTCACGATCAGGTTGGTCATCGCGCGCGGTCTCGTCTGCTCGGGGCGGAAGTGGTGATCTGGACTACATCAGCCGGCGACGGAAATCACCACACCCCGATGCGCTCGGCCTCGTGGTGGCTGATCGGGTGATTGTCCCGGGCGTGGTCCTCTTCCGCCAGCAGCCGCACCGCCTCCAGGGCCGCCATGCAGCCCATGCCCGCCGCCGTGACCGCCTGGCGGTAGACGTCGTCGGTGACGTCGCCGGCGGCGTAGACCCCCTTGATCGCGGTGGCGGCCGAGCCGGGCTTCACCTTCAGATAGCCGGCCGCGTCCATCTCCAGCTGGCCCTTGAACAGCTCCGAGGCCGGGGCGTGGCCGATGGCCACGAACACCCCGTCGCAGGCGACCTCGCGGGTCTCGCCGGTCTTGACGTTCTTCAGCCGCACGCCGGTCACCCCCATGGGGTCGGTGTCGCCGGTGACCTCGTCGACCGAGGAGTCCCAGATCACCTCGATCTTGGGGTGGGCGAACAGGCGCTCCTGCAGGATCTTCTCGGCGCGGAACTCGTCCTTGCGGTGGACGATGGTGACCTTGGCCGCGAAATTGGTGAGGAACAGGGCCTCCTCGACGGCGGTGTTGCCGCCCCCCACCACCACCACGTTCTTGCCGCGGTAGAAGAAGCCGTCGCAGGTGGCGCAGGCCGAGACGCCGAAGCCCTGGAACCTCTGCTCGCTGTCCAGGCCCAGCCACTTGGCCTGGGCGCCGGTGGCGATGATCAGGGTCTCGGCCAGCCAAGTCTCGCCGGAGTCGGTGGTCAGGCGGAAGGGCCGGTGCGACAGGTCGGCGCTGACCACGATGTCGTTGATGATCTCGGTTCCGACGTGCTGCGCTTGGGCCTGCATCTGCTCCATCAGCCAGGGCCCCTGGATGGCCTCGGCGAAGCCCGGATAGTTCTCCACCTCGGTGGTGATGGTCAGCTGGCCGCCGGGCTGGATGCCCTGGATCAGCACCGGCTTGAGCAGGGCGCGCGCGGCGTAGACGGCGGCGGTGTAGCCGGCGGGGCCGGAACCCACGATCAGGCAGCGGACGGAGCGGGGGGCTTTGGTCTCGGACATAGGGCCTATGTAGGAGAGATTCCGCCGTTGCGCACCCTGGGGGCGGCCAGTTCCTGCGAGTCTGGGTCGAAGGCCAAATTACGAAATTACGGTGGCGCTGTATGAAATAGGTCGCCCCCGTCGTCGCCGGGGCCTGCCGCCGCCTTCGGCCTGGGCCCACGCTTGGCGGGTGCGAGGATGCGGCCGATCTCATCTTCCAGGGCCTTGATCCAATCGGCGGCGCCGACCGGCCCTAGGCCAGCAGTCGGACCGCTTCGCCCTGCGACTCCAGCAGCTTCGCGGCCTTTCGGTCGAAGGAGACGAAGGCCTCGGCGCCAAGCCAACTCCCCTCATAGGCGATGACGCCATCGGCGAAGTCGCCGCCTGCGTCCAGCAGGGCCAGCCCCGCCTCCGCCGCGGGCCGGTTCACCGCGACGTTCGCGCTGTCGATCAGCCGTCGGATCGTCATGCCGATGTCGGCCGGGGAGATCTTGTAGCCCTGCGACAGCACCCACACCAATTCGCAGAGCGCCGGTAGCGTCACGGCCACCAGATCGGCCTTGGCCAGTTCGGCTTGGGCGATCTTGCTTTGCCGCCGGTCGTCGCCGGTGATCACCCGCACCAGGACGTTGGTGTCGGCCGTGATCTTCATCGCCGGCCGGTCCAGCCCCGGGCGGCGATCTCGTTGATCTCGTCGATAGACAGGGAGGGGCCGCCCTCCCGCTTCAGGAGGTCGAAGACCTCCGAAATCTTGCCCGTCCGCCGCGCCGACCTCACCTCGATCCGACCGTCGGGAAGCTTGTCCAGAAGGATCTTGTCGCCAGGATGGACACCCAGATGCTTCAGAAGATCCTTGCGCAGGGTGACCTGCCCCTTGGCGGTGACGGTGAGGATGCTCATGACGCCGTTTATGTAAGGCAAAAATGCCTTACCGTCAAGGCGTCACCCTTAGGCAAGGTTTCCGTCGCGGCCGTAACGGCGAACCGATCGCCGCCTCTCAGAAACATCCCCGCAACATGACGCGGCGACATCTTGGTCAAAACGCTGGCGGCCGTAAGGCGGCGGCGCAGAAGAAGACTTGGCCCGACCGCGAGGTTGGGGCCCAATGGGATGAGGCGCGAGAAGGAGTTTCCATGAGTGACGTCCCCGCCAAGCGGCCGGCTCTGACCCTGCCGATCAAGCTCGCCTACGGCTTTGGCACAGTGGCGTTCGGGGTGAAGACCCAGCTCATGGGTCTGCTGCTGCTCTACTACAACCAGATCGTCGGCCTGCCGCCGCACTGGGTCAGCATCGGCCTGGCGGTGACCATCTTCTTCGACGCCCTCTGGGACCCCTTCATCGGCCAAATCTCCGACAACTGGCGCTCCCGGTGGGGGCGTCGCCATCCCTTCATGTATTTCGCGGCCCTGCCGGCCGCCTTCACCCTGGTGGCGCTGTTCAACCCGCCCCAGGGCTGGTCCGACGCGGCGGTCACCGCCTACATGATCATCATGGTCATCGCCGCCAAGGCGACCATCAGCCTCTATGAAGTGCCCGCCACCGCGCTCACGCCCGAACTGGCGCCGGCCTATCACGACCGCACCCAGCTGCTGACCTTCCGCTACTTCTTCGCCATCTTCGCCAGCAGCGCCGCGGCGGTCATGGGCTGGCTGGTCTTCCTCAAGGACACGGTGGGCCCGAACGGCGAGAGAGTCCGCGGCCAGCTCAATCCGGAGGGTTACGGCCCCTACGCCCTGGTGGTGGGCGGGCTGATGATCTTCTCGATCCTGGTGGCCTGCCTGGCGACCCAGAGGTTCATTCCGTTCCTGCACAAGCCGGTGGAACGGCGGATCCGCGTCCTGGACGTGATCAAGGAGATGGCGGTGACCATGTCCAATCGCAACTTCCTGGTGGTCTCCCTCTCGGCCCTGTTCGTCGGCGTCGGCGCCGGCCTCAGCAACGGCCTGAACATCTACTTCCAGACCTATCTGTGGGGCATGGGGTCGGGGAACCTGGCCTTCATCGTCGCCGGGACCATGCTGGGCAGCCTGCTGGCCCTGGTCTTCGCGCCCCTGCTGTCTCGCTGGTACGGCAAGAAGCGAGCCTGCGCGACCTTGATGGGCCTGGCCCTGGCGACGGCCCTGACCCCCATCAGCCTGCGCCTTCTGGGGATCATTCCGCAGTCATGGAACGGCACCAGCGAACTGACCGCCATCCTGCTCCTCGACCGGACCCTCTACGGCGCCTTCGGCACGGCCGCCGCCATCCTCACCGCCTCGATGATCGCCGATGTCGTGGAGGAGTCCCAACTCGCCACCGGCCGCCGCTCGGAGGGCCTGCTGCTCTCGGCCGACAACGTCCTGCAGAAGGTGGCCGGATCGGTGGCCAGCATCATCCCGGGCTTCCTGCTGCTCTGGGTCGGCATGCCCGAGAAGGCCAGGCCCGAGGCCCTGGACCCGGCCATCATGACCAACCTGGCCCTGCTCTACCTGCCGGCCACCGCGCTCTTCGCCCTGATGGCCATCAGCGCCATCATGTTCTACCGCCTGGACCGCGCCGGCCACGAGGCCAACCTCGCCAAGCTCGAGGAGGTCGCGGCCCTGGGGGCGGCGGTGGCGGAGAGCGGCGGCGGGGTCGATCCCTCCGACCTCACCGCCACGGGCGCGCGTCCCGTCTAGGGCTCTTGCCGGCCAGGGCCCAGGGGGCTGGCCGGCGGGGTTGGTTAACGCCTGCTTCAGCGGGGGCGGCTAGGATTTGCGTTCACGCTGCTTGGTCGCCTCATGCCTGACGCCCCCCACATCGAGATCGCCGGCCGCAGGATCGGCGCGGGCTATTCGCCCTATGTCATCTGCGAGCTGTCGGGGAACCACAACGGCAGCCTGGAGCGCGCGCTCACCATGATCGACGCGGCCGCCGCCACCGGCTGCGACGCCATTAAGATCCAGACCTACACCGCCGACACCATCACCATGGACGTCGACCGGCCGGAGTTCAAAATTCACGGCGGCCTGTGGGACGGGCGCAGCCTCTACGAGCTCTACCAGGAGGCCCAGACCCCATACGAGTGGCACGCCGCCCTCTTCGCCCGGGCGGCCGAGCGGGGGGTGACCCTGTTCTCCAGCCCCTTCGACGAGAGCGCGGTGGACCTGCTGGACAGCCTCGGCGCCCCGGCCTTCAAGATCGCCTCCTTCGAGGCCGTGGACCTGCCGCTGATCGCCTATGCGGCGGCCAGGGGCAAGCCGCTGATCATCTCCACCGGCATGGCCAACCTGGCCGAGATGGCCGCCGCTCGCGATACGGCGCTGGCCGCCGGCGCGCCGGGCGTGGTGCTGCTGCACTGCGTCTCCAGCTATCCGGCCGCCCTGGAGGACGCCAATGTCCGCACCGTGGCCGACATGGCCGCCCGCTTTGCCTGCCCCATCGGCCTGTCGGACCACACCCACGGCGCGGCGGCCTCCATCGCCGCCATCGCGCTTGGGGCCTGCGTGATCGAGAAGCACTTCACCCTGGCCCGCTCCGACGGCGGGCCGGACGCCGCCTTCAGCCTGGAACCGGCGGAATTCACCGGCCTGGTGCGCGACTGCAAGGACGCCTGGACGGCGCTGGGCGTCGCCCACTACGACCTGCTGGGCTCGGAAAAGGCCAACCGCCAGTTCCGCCGCTCCCTCTATGTCAGCGCCGACGTGAAGACTGGAGACGTTCTGAGCCGGGCCAATGTTCGCTCGATCCGGCCCGGAAACGGCCTGCCGCCGGCCGAACTCAAGAAGGTGCTGGGCAAGCCCGCCACCCGCGACCTCAAGCGGGGCGAGCCCCTGGCCTGGGACATGGTGGGTTAGGCGGCGACCGCCTCGGCCGGCTGGATCGCCGCGACCAGCGAGGCGGAGATCTCCGCCAGCGAGGCTGATGGATCCTGGGCCTCCCAGGCCCCGGCCACGAAACTGGCCCCCTGGCTGCGAGCCAAGACGCCGTGCAGGATCGACAGCTTACGCGCGGCGTCCACCGAATGCTGGCCCCAGCGGGGCTCGATCTGGATCGACAGGGTCTCCTCCAGATGCAGCGAGGCGCCGCCGAAGCCCGACATCAGCCGGTGGATCTCGCGGCGCAGGTCACTGTCGGACACCTCGGCCACGCACTCGGCGCTCAGCAGGGCCTGGCCCCGGCACTCGTAGAGGTGGAGGCGGAACACCGCGCCCTCGGCGGTGAAGTTGCGCACGTGGAAGGGCAGGGGCCCGGCGTAGCGCGCCTTGAAGATGTAGCTCACCAGGCTCTTGGCCAGACGCTTTGGGGGCTCCAGGTCGAGCGGGGCGAACAGCGGCGTCGGATCGGCGGCCCAGACCACCACCTCACCCGCCTCCCGGGCGGCGAAGGCCCGTTGCGGCGAGACCATCGAGGCGGTGTGGATCGTCACCCCCAGCCGCTCCAGGGCCGCGCGGCAGCGCAGGAAGAAGGTCTGGAAACCCTCGGCTGGCAGGCTGGCGGTCAGGTTCTGCAGTCGGCCCCACAGGGCGCGGGGAATGCCGTAGAGGCTGTCATAGACAGGGTCGGAGCGCTTGGCGCGGGCCAGGTCGCAGGTCTCGATGTCGGTGGCGTGGACCCGCTTGATCCCCAGGGGGATGGCCGCCTCGGCCGAGACCTCGTCGAGCCAGGCGCCCAGGGCCCACTGGCAATAGCGAGTCAGTTGCTGGCCGATATCATGGGGATAGGCGCGGATCCTGTCGGCCAGGCTGTCGCCGGTGACCGGCCCCAGGTCCAGCTTGCGGGTGCGCAGGGCCGGGCCCTCGAAGTCGTGGGTGAAGACCAGGTCGCCGCCGGGGGCCGGGCTGACCGAGCCGAAGCGGTTCTCGAAATCCTCGAAGACCAGGCCGTTGGACTCCAGCAGGGCGCGGGCCGGATCGCCGGCCTGGCCGAAATAGAGGCGCTCGGGCCGCAGCTCCAGGCCATGGTCGCGGCGCGGCCAGGCGCTCCCGCCCAGCTGGTCGAAACGCTCGTGGAGTTCGATGCGGCGGCAGCCGAGGCGATGGGCCTCGAAGGCGGCCAGTATGCCGGTGAGCCCGCCGCCGATGATGCGGACGCTCGGAGCCTCGGAGCTCGAGATCAAGCCAAGCTGTCCCATACCGCCTTACCGGAGCGCGTTCGGCGCCCTCCCCACGTTTCCGTGACCGTGCGCCCCGGGGTGCGAAAAGAGCGTTAAGGCCGCGGCCCCTCAGGGTGGGGCAGGCTGTCGCGGCTGGCGATCACCTGCAGGAAGGCCTCCGCCGCCCGGCCGGCCCCCAGGCCGTCGCAGATCGCCGCGCTGGCGGCGCTGAGCCGGGCGCGTAGGCCGGCGTCGGTCATCAGCCTGACGATGGCCCGGTCGATCCGGGCGTCCAGGTTGTCGGCGTTGACGTCGATCACCAGGGCGGCCTCGCGCTCGGCCAGGGCCGCGGCGGCCCCCTGCTGGTTGGGGGCCAGGACCAGGATGGCCGAGGGCAGGCCCAGGACGCAGCGCTCCCAGATGCTGGACCCGGCCGCACCGATGGCGAAATCGGACTCAAGGATGAGCTGGGCCATCTCCTGGGTGTCCACATGCAGGGTCATGCGCGGGTCACGGCTGGCGATCTTGATCAGCCCCGGCAGGCTCGGCGCGCCGGCGCCCAGCACCACGTCCAGGGTCACGCCGTTCAGCCGCTGCCGCAGGCGCTCCACCACCCGGCCTGTGATCCCGCCGACGTCGGTCAAGCCGAGCGCCACCAGCACCCCGCGCACCTCGCCACCCCGGCGCGACAGGGCGGCGCCGCGCAGGTGGGAGAATTCCGGCCGGACAGGCGCGAATTCGGGGCCCAGCAACAGCCGCGTCTTGTCGTCGGTCAGCAGGGCGTAGTCGCTGGCCTGGCGGCCCGGGCCGGAGTCCAGCACCACATTGGCCGCCAGCGGCCGGTCGGCCAGGTCGTCGATCACCAGGGTGGAGCGCCCCTTGGCCAGGGCCTCGTGGTGGCCGCGCGACAGGCCGTAGTGATCGAAGACCGCCGCGTCGAAGCGCACACCGGTCAGGGCGTCGGCGATGTCGTCCGGCTCCAGGGAGGTGGCTTCCTCGCGGGGGATCTCCGGGCCGAAGACCTCCAGCAGGGCCGCCACCGCCGGGGTGCAGACAAAGGCGCAGTCGGCGCCCCGCTCCCCCAGGGCCCGGGCCAGGGTGATGCAGCGCATGACATGGCCGCCGCCGACCTCGGGGCCGGCGTTGGCGACGAACAGGATGCTGGGGCGGGCGGGAATCATCTGCGGCCCATGGAAGGCCGAAAGCGGGGCGGAGGAAAGGCGGCTCTAGCGCGCAGGCCTTAGTCGAGGGTCGCGGCCTCGATGGCGGCGTCCAGGGCGTCGCGGAAGATCACGAAGAACAGCTCCGGGTCGCCGGGATCCAGGTTCTCCACCATGCCCGAGACCCGGTAGCCGCGGGCCACCAGCAGAGTGCGCATCACCTCGTTGGACTCGTTGCAGGAGACGAACATGCGGTCGCCCTCGAAGTTGGCCTCGATATTGGCCATCAGGGCGCCGGCCACGCCCCGGCGCAGGAAGCGCTCGCCGGTATAGATCCGCTCCAGGAAGGGGTGACCGAAGAACTCCGCCATGATGGCGTAGCCGGCCAGGTCGCCGTCGAGCACCAGCACGCGGACATCCATGCCCCGGTCGCCGGCCACGGCGCGGCTGACATAGTCGTGGCGGCGCTCCTCGCGGCGGGCCACCGGGTCCAGGGCCAGGATGGCGGCCAGGTCGGCCGGCGTCGCGGGGCGGATTTCGACGCTCACGCTGGAGCTCGTTCGTCATAGCGGCGCAGCACCTCGGCGGCGGCGCGGTCGGTCTCGGCGAGCGGCGGGTATTTCCACTTGTGGAAGGCGCCGCCGAAGGGCCGGGCGGCGCCCAGGCGCTCCAGGTCCTCGTGGAACAGGCGGAACTTCAGGCTCTCCCCCTCCATCTTGACGATGAAGACCGGCTTGCCGGTGGAGGCCGCGTCGGTGGCCATGTTGGTGGAGTCCTCGGTCACCAGGATGTAGTCGGCGGCCGCCAGGAAGGCGAAATAGGGGTTCTCGCCTTCGCCGTCCCAGATCACGCCGGGCATGTGCTTCAGCCGCGCGGTGAGCAGGGCGCGGGCGGCGTCCGGGGTGCGGCGGGAGAAGGTGACCATGACCGAGCCGCCCTCCTGGGCCAGCGGCAGCTCGATCTCGTGGGCGATGGCCGCGGCGCGCTCCACCGACAGGTTGTGGGCCTTGGACTTGCCGCCGATCACCACCGCCACCCGGGGATGGGGCAGGGGTGCGATCAGTTTCTTGAACCGCGCCAGCTCGGCCTTCAGGCGCTTGGCGTTGACGCCATTGGGGGAGCCTGTGATGGGAAAGACGTTTTCCCCCTGCAGCCGGTCGTGCTTGGGCGGGATCACCAGGTCGAACAGGCTGGTGGGCATCCGCGGGTCCTGGGTCTGGACCACGAAGGTGGCGTTCTTCGACCAGGCCTTGATGCGGATGGAGAGCGGCAGGGTGGCGCGGCCGGCGGCCAGCCAGATGTCGGGCCATGGGGGAGCGATCCCGCTCTCGGGCTTGAGGGCCCGTAGCGGGAAGGGGTTCAGCCACCAGGGCAGGCGGCCGATGCGGCCCTTCCAGGCGACGCGCTTGACCAATACCTGCGCCTTGCGCTTGGCCGCGATGGCGTTGGCCAGGCCCACGACCTGACTTTCCATCCCGGCGCGCCCGTCGGAGACGGCCCAGATGACGAGCGGCGGCGTGTCGGGGGATTTCGCCAAGCGCAGGTTCCGTGTGTTCAGGCGCGAGTCAGGAAGCTGGCTCTCGCCAGCTTCACCATAACGACCTTTATGTCTCAGCTAAGACCTAGCTAGACCCACTCGACCTTGAGGATCTCGTAGGCCTTGGTGCCGCCGGGGGTGTTGACCTCGACGACATCGCCCATCTCCTTGCCGATCATCGCGCGCGCGATCGGAGAGGCGATGGAGATCTTGCCCGACTTCACGTCGGCTTCGTGCTCGCCAACGATCTGGTAGCGAGCCGAGTCCTCGGTGTCCTCGTCGACGACGGAGACCGTGGCGCCGAACTTTACCTGAGTGCCGGAAAGTTTGGACACGTCGATGACCTGTGCGCGGGCCATCCGATCTTCAATGTCGGCGATTTGGCCTTCAATCCAGCCTTGGCGCTCCTTCGCAGCGTGGTATTCGGCGTTTTCCGAGAGGTCGCCATGCTGGCGAGCTTCCGAGATGGCCGCGATCACTGCTGGTCGCTCCAGGGTTTTCAAACGCTTTAGGTCTTCGTCGAGGGCTTGATAGCCCTCGACGGTCATCGGGACTTTTTCCATGGCAGATAGGTGACTCGGGTTCGCCCTTGGGTTTGTGTTCCGGCCGCGGGCGCAGGCGACCGGGGGGATAGAGGATAGAAGCCAGGGCGTGAAAACTCAAGGGGTGCAATGCAGCATAATCCCCGCGACTGGATTTGCGTCGCAAAACCGGGGCGGAAGGTCCGGGCGCCGGGGCGCAAACGGCGGCGCGCGGTGGCGCCTGTCGGGCGGGGCGCCTAGATTGCCGCTGCAACGAAAGACGAGATCGCATGACCGCCAAGCGAGGGATCACCCTCTACCACTCGCCCGCCAGCCGAGCCTTCACGGCCTACTGGCTGCTGGAGGAACTCGGTGTCGCCTTCCAGGTCCGGACCGTCGACATCGCCAAGGGCGACCAGAAGAAGCCTGAATATCTGAAGCTCAATCCGTCCGGGAAGGTGCCCACCGTCACCGACGGCAAGGTGGTGGTGAGCGAGAACCCCGCCATCTGCCTCTACCTGGCCGACCGTTACGGCTACGGGACCCTGGCGCCGAAGATCGACGAGGTGGAGCGCGGCGCCTACCTGAAGTGGATGGTCTATTCGACGGCGGTGCTGGAGCCGCTGCTGGTGCTGCATGGCAAGCATATCGACTTGCCCGGCCGCGAGACCGGCTTCGGCGACTATGAGGCCGTCGTCCACGTCCTGACTGAGAGCCTGAAGGGGCGCAAATATCTGCTGGGCGACCGGTTCTCGGCCGCCGACGTCATGCTGGGTTCGGTGATCTCCACCTCGCTCTACCGCAAGGAGCTCCCCGAGCATCCGGTGCTGCTGGACTACAACGCCCGCCTGACGCACCGCGAGGCCTATCATCGGGCCGCCGACGCCACCTGGCCGGCTCACCTGTTCCCGCCGATGCGCTGACCGCCGTCAGGCGCTCTCGGAGACGATGGCGCCCTTCAGCTCCTCCGCGTCGGGCGCCTCATAGACCCCCTCGATGAAGTCGAACATGTCGGGGCTGACCTCGATGGCGAAGGTCTCGCCGCGCACCTCGTTGCGCTCCAGCACCCGCGCGCGGCGGACCTCCGGGTCGGCGGTGACGAAGTGGAACTGGATCGGCAGCTCGCAGGCCTCCGCGATCTCCGCGACCCGGGCCCGGTCGGACCGGCGCATAAGGCCAAGGTCCAGGACCACCGAGGTTCCGGCGGCCATGGCGCCCGCGGCCACCGACCAGATCTGGGCCTCGCAGCGCTCGACCCGGCTCATCATCCACTCGAACTCCAGCGGCTCGGGCATGTCGGCGGCGAACAGCCGGGCCATCCATTCGTCGATGGCGAAGCACACCGCCGGCTCGCGGCGGGCGAGCTGCTGGGCGTAGGTCGACTTGCCGGCGCCCGAGGGGCCGAAGATCACGTGCAGGGTGGCGGTCATGGCCCGCCGGTTACTTCACCGAGAGGCCGCCGTCGATGACCAATTCGGCGCCGGTGACATAGCGGCTCTCGTCGGAGGCCAGCCACAGGACGCCGTTGGCGATGTCCAGGGGATAGCCCTTCACGCCGAGCGGCACCGCATCCTGGCTCATGGCGTCCAGCACGATGGGCCGCGGCGGATGGGCGTTGTCGCCGGGCTCGCCGGTGCCGACGATGGAGTCCCAGATCGGGGTCTCGATGATGCCGGGATGGACGGAATTGACCCGGATGCCGTCCTTGGCGCCCGCGCACTCCATGGCGACGGCCTTGGTGAAGAGGCGCACCCCGCCCTTGGTGGCGCAGTAGCCGGCCAGGATCGCCGAGCCCTTGAGGCCGGCCACCGAGGACATGTTGATGATCGAGCCGCCCTGGCCGCTGAGGCGCATCACCGGGATGGAGTGCTTCACCCCCAGGAAGACGCCGTCCAGGTTGATCGCCACCTGGCGCTGGAAATCGCTAAGCGCCATGTCCAGCACCGAGCCGGAGATGCCGATCCCGGCGTTGTTGACCAGGATGTCGAGCCGGCCGTGGTCGGCCTTGATGGCCGCGGCGACCTTGATCCAGGCCTCTTCGGAGGTGACGTCGTGATGGTGATACTGGGCCTTGCCGCCCTTGGCGGTGATGGCGGCGGCCAGTTCCGCGCCCTTGTCGTCCTGCAGGTCGGTGATGACGACGATGGCGCCTTCCTCGGCCAGCCGCTCGGCGCAACCGCGCCCGATGCCGCTCGCCCCGCCGGTGATCAGCGCCACCTTGCCTGAAACGCGTCCCGTCATGTCGTTTCCCCAGACCTGTTGTTCGAACTCGCACGACGCCTAGCGCAGGGCCGGGGCCTTCGCCAGCTTCACCCTGCGTCAGTCGTGCTAGATGCGGCGCGGGAGGTGACCATGAGCATCACGATCCGGCCCTGCGGCCCCCGCGACGCCGCGGCCCTCGCCCTGGTGGGCCAGGCCACGTTTTTGGAGACCTATGCCGGGACCCTGCCGGTGGCCGACATCCTGGACCACTGCGCGACGGAGCATGGCGAGGCCTATTACCTCCGCGCCCTGGCCAAGCCCGACCATCGGCTGTGGATGGCCGAGACGGATGAGGGACAGGCGCCGGTGGGTTACGCCTTGCTCTGTCGGCCGGACCTGCTGACGCTCTCGGAGGCGGGGGATGTCGAGTTGAAGCGAATCTACCTGCTGCACAGGTTCCACGGCTCGGGTCTGGGCGGGAGGCTGATGGGAGCGGCGCTGGAGAGCGCCCGGGCGGCGGGATTTGGCCGCATGCTGCTGGGGGTCTATCGCGAAAATGAGCGCGCAATGGTCTTCTACGCCCGCCAGGGTTTCGTGGAGGTGGGCGTGCGCAGGTTCAAGGTCGGCGCCAGGGTCTACGACGACCCGGTGCTGGCGCGGACGCTCTGAAGCGCGTCCCCCGACCAGACCAGGCCGCCGGTTGGCTCTAGCGCATCCAGGCGGGCGTCGAGTCGCCGGTGGTCATGACGCCGTAGACCAGTCCGATGGCCAGCACGACGATCGCGGCGACCATCAACACGCCGATCAGCCCCTCGAAACGTTCATAGAGGTGCCGGTTCTTGTGGTGGTGGACGGCGCCTTCGCCGGTCTTGAGATCTTCTGACATGGCGTTTCCCTCGCATTCTGTTGGAGGAACAAGTCCTCACGCCAGACTGCGACAGGCGCCCTCTAGGGCTTAGTCCGGTCAGTCATCAGGGGCCGCCGGAAGCACGCCCTTCGCGCCTGCCGAAGCAAGGCGACAACCGGAGCGTGCTCCCCAAACCGCGTTCGGTCAATTGGTGAGGCTTGTCGGGTCAAGCTGTTGTGTCACGGACGCGGACTATGGGATGTGGGGACATGGGCATCGACAAGGGCGAGATCGCACGCAAGGCCGCGACGTCGGATGGAACGACGAGGGCGGCGCCTCGACGATTCAATCCGTTCACCGCGCTCGGCCCCGGCCTGATCACCGGGGCGGCGGACGAGGATCCCGGCGGCATCGCCACCCACAGCCAGGCGGGCGCCCAGTTCGGCCTGGGCATGCTCTGGACCGCCTTCCTCACCTATCCCTTCATGGCGGCCTTCCAGTCGGTCTGCGGGCGCATCGGACGGGTGACCGGCCGCGGGCTGGCGGCCAATATCAGCCGCGCCTTTCCGCGCTGGGTGGTGCTTACCGCCGTGGCCCTGCTGCTGCTGGCCAACGTGCTCAACATCGCCGCCGACGTGGCCGCCATGGGCGAGGCCGCCCAGCTGGTGTTCGGCGGCGGCCGGCACATCTTCACCCTGGGGCTGGCCGTGTTCACCCTGCTGCTGCAGGTCTTTGTGCCCTATCATCGCTATGTGGGCTTCCTCAAATGGATGACCCTGACCCTGTTCTCCTATGTTGCGGTGGCGTTTGCGACCCATATCCCCTGGACTGAGGTCGTGGCCCAGACCATCGCCCCGCAGATCCAGTTGGACTTGGCCACGGCCACGGTGGTGGTGGCTGTGTTCGGCACCACCATCAGCCCCTACCTGTTCTTCTGGCAGACGTCGGAGGAGGTGGAGGACGTAAGCCTCCACGCCGACGAGCATCCCCTGACCGAGCACCCCGAGGAGGCGGAGTACGAACTCAAGCGGATCGGTTGGGACACCTATCTCGGCATGGCCTACGCCAATGGCATCGGCTTCTTCGTGATGCTGGCCACCGCCGCCACCCTGCACGCGGCCGGGATCACCCAGATCCAGACGGCGTCCCAGGCGGCGATGGCCCTGCGGCCCCTGGCCGGTGACCTGGCCTTCATGCTGTTCGCCCTGGGCATCATCGCCACTGGGCTGCTGGCGGTGCCGGTGCTGGCCGCCTCGGCGGCCTACGCCCTCTCGGAGGCCATGGGCTGGAAGGCCAGCCTGGAGAGCCGTTTCAGCGAGGCCCACGGCTTCTACGGTGTGATCAGCGTGGCGATCCTGGCCGGGGTGGTGCTCGACTATTCGCCCCTGGACCCGATCCGGGCCCTGTTCTGGAGCGCCGTGATCAATGGGGTGATCGCCGTTCCGCTGATGGCGGTGATCATGCTGGTGGCCACCCGCAAATCGATCATGGGCGCCTTCACCGCCACCCCGGTCCAGCGCGTGGTGGGCTGGGCGGCGGTGGCGATCATGGCGGCGGCGGCCGGGGTGATGTTCGCCCAGATGGCCGGGGCGCTCTAGACGGTCAGGCGTAGCTCTGCAGGGGCCGGACCTCGAGAGGCGCCTTGGCGGTCTCGGCGATGGCCTGGGCGGCGGCGAGCGCGCCGGCGGCGGTGGTGAAGTAGGGGGTCTTCATCATCAGGGCCGTGCGGCGGATCTCGAAGCTGTCGGCCACCGACTGCTTGCCCTCG
>NZ_JAUSLW010000083.1 GCF_030645195.1 Phenylobacterium sp.
CGTCGCGGCGCACCCGGTCGGTTCGACCGTGGAAGGCGAGGTCAAGAACGCCACCGAGTTCGGCCTGTTCATCGGCCTGGAGAACGACATCGACGGCATGGTCCACCTCTCGGACCTCGACTGGACGGCGTCGGGCGAAGAGGCCATCGCCAAGTATCACAAGGGCGAAATGGTCAAGGCCAAGGTGCTGGACGTCGACGTCGAGAAGGAGCGCATCTCGCTGGGCATCAAGCAGCTGGCCGGCGATCCCATGGTGGGCGACGGCTTCCGCAAGGGCCAGACCGTCACCGTCACGGTGACGGAAGTCACCACCGGCGGCATCGAGGTTCGCTTCGGTGACGAGGAAGCCCCGATGACCGCCTTCGTGCGCAAGTCGGACCTGTCCCGCGACCGCGCCGACCAGCGTCCGGAACGCTTCGCCGTCGGCGATCGTGTCGACGCCCAGATCACCACCGTCGACAAGGCCGCCCGTCGGGTGGGTCTGTCGATCAAGGCTCTGGAAATGGCCGAGGAAAAGGAAGCCATCGAGCAGTTCGGCTCGTCGGACTCCGGCGCCTCGCTCGGCGACATCCTGGGCGCGGCCCTGCGCGAAAAGGCGAAGAACGACTAAGCGTCGGATCTTCACCGAAATGAGTTGAGAGCGGCGGATCGGGAAACCGGTCCGCCGTTTTCTTTTTCGCCAATCGCACTATCCTGAGTTGACCGGGCGCAGGGCCCGTTCTGTGTCAGGTGACGTCAGGGTGTCGGTCGGGGTTGTTCGAATGGGGGAAGGGCGCCGCGCCCGGCCCTTCCACGGCCCCGATTTGGGGCCGATGAGCGCAAGCTTTCGGCGCAGATCACGGTCACCGGGCCGTAAACCCTTTTCCTGCCTTGAACATCCTCAGGGACTCGACCATGTTCCGCAGCCGAAAGACCGGAAGAAGGCATGATCAAGTCTGAACTGATCGCCCAACTCGCTGAGGAAAACCCGCACCTCACGCAGCGCGACATCGAGCGCGTGGTGGGGGTGATTCTCGAGCGGATGATCCAGGCCCTGGAAAACGGCGGCCGGGTGGAGCTGCGTGGCTTCGGCGCGCTGTCCGTCCGCTCGCGCGACGCCCGGGCCGGCCGCAATCCGCGCACCGGCGAGGCCGTCGAGGTCCGCGCCAAGCACGTGCCCTTCTTCAAGAGCGGCAAGGAACTGCGCGAACGGCTCAACGCCGACGAATAGGCCTCAGGCTTCGGCGGCCGCGTTGAGGCTGCGGACGCAAAGGTCATAGAGCGCCGGCTTGGCGGCCTTCGCGCTCAGATAGAAGAAGCTGTAATAGAGCCAGTAGAGTTCGCTCGCCTGGGCGAATAGGTCGGCGCTGAGGCTGTGCGCCTGGCTGGCCGCGTAGGCCCGATCGGCCTTGTCGTCGAAAAAGAAAGCCGCCGAGGTCAGGTCCAGCAGCGGGTCGCCCATCACCGCCTGGACGCTGAAGTCGATGACCCCGGTCACCTGCCCCTCGTCGTCCACCAGAACGTTTCCGGGATGGTAGTCGCCGTGCGCCAGTCGCCGCGGCGCATCGGCGCGGCTTTGGGCGAGGTGGTGGAGGCGTTCCAGGGCGCGGGCCGGCTGTATCAAATCCGCTCGCGCCCAGGGCGCCTGGTCCAACGAGGCCTGCGCGCGCCCGCTCAGATAGTCGGGCCAGGTCTCCGCCCGAACCGGCGCCGCCCCCAGGATCTGGCCGTGATAGGGGGCGTCGAAACCGATGAGTTGAATCTGGCCCGCTGCGGCCATGTAGCTGCTCAGCGCGCGTTGGCGGGCCGACGGCGCGGCGGTTTCCAGGAAACGGGTCAGTTCGATCCCCGGGATACGGGCCTCCACCACGCAGGCCGAGCCGGCGATCTCCCGCACCTCGTCGAAGCGCGGGATCTGGAAGGGCGCGGCCTGGCTGTCGAGCCGGCGATAGAAGGCCTCCAGAGCCTGAACATGGGCCAGCGTCGTCTTGTCCGAGAACACCCGCAGCACTCCGCCCTCGCCCAGCGCATAGGCGCGGCTCTGCACGCCAGATCCCAGCAGGTCGGCCGCCGTCACCCCGAAATGTTTCAGCGCCTGGTCGCTCATGCTTGACCCGAGTCAGCCCTCTCACGATCTTGGCACATCCCTGAGCCAGAGCATGACCCATGAGCATCTTCAGCGAATTCCGGGAATTCATCGCCCGCGGCAATGTCATCGACCTGGCCGTCGGCGTGATCGTCGGGGCGGCGTTCAACGACATCGTCAAGAGCCTGGTGGACCAGGTGGTCATGCCCCCCATCGGCCTGCTGCTGAGCGGGGTGGACTTCTCTCACCTGGAATTCGTGCTCAAGCCGGACAATCCGATCACCAAGGCCAACGAACTGGTGGCCATCCAGTACGGCGCCTTCCTCAACACCATGATCAAGTTCACGATCGTGGCCTGGGTGGTGTTCCTGATCGTCAAGGGCGTGAACGCCGTGCGCCGCAAGGACGCCGAGAAGCCCGCGGCCCCGCCGGCGCCCACCGCGCAGGAAGCCCTGCTGATCGAGATCCGCGACCTGTTGAAGAGCCAGGGCGCGGCCAAGCCTTGAACTTCGCAGGCCGGCGCCCCTTATCGGGGCCATGACGATCGCCACCAAGATCTGCGGCCTCTCCACGCCCGAGGCGGTGACCGCCGCCGTCGACGGCGGGGCGAGCCACATCGGCTTCATCTTCTTTCCCAAGAGCCCCCGAAACATCGCCCCCGAGGCCGCCGCGCGCCTGACGCCCCCGGCGCGGGCCAAGAACGTCAAGATCGTCGCGGTCACCGTCGATCCGGACGACGAGCTGCTCGACCGCCTGGCCACGATCCTTGCGCCCGACCTGATCCAGCTGCACGGGGCCGAGACCCCGGCCCGGGCCCGCGAGGTGGCCCGGCGCACCGGCGCCGGCGTCATCAAGGTGATCCCGATCTCCACGGCCCATGACCTCTCGGCCGCCAAGGCCTATGAGGCGGCGACCGACCACCTGATGTTCGAGGCCAAGGCGCCGCAGGACTCCGAACTGCCCGGCGGCAACGGCGCCCGCTTCGACTGGAGCCTGATGATGGGCCATCGGTTCCAGCGGCCCTGGTTGCTGGCGGGCGGCCTGGATCCCTGGAACGTCGTCGACGCGGTGCGGCTCTCGGGCGCGCCCATGGTGGACGTTTCCTCTGGCGTGGAGCGCGGTCCCGGCCTAAAGGACCCGGCCTTGATCACGGCGTTCCTCGACGCCACCCGCCGCGCCTGAGCATCATCGTGAACGCAGCCGCCAAGCCCAACGACTACGCCGCCTATCCCGACGCCGCCGGGCGGTTCGGGGACTATGGCGGGCGCTACGTCCCCGAGACCCTGATGCCCCTGGTCCACGAGCTGGACGCCGCCTATCGGGCGGCCAAGGCCGATCTCGCCTTCCAGGCGCAGCTTTCGGGCTTCCTGAAGGACTATGTGGGACGCCCAAGCCCGCTCTATTTCGCCGAGCGGCTGACGGCCCACTTCGGCGGCGCCAAGATCTATCTGAAGCGCGAGGAGCTGAACCACACCGGCTCCCACAAGATCAACAACTGCATGGGCCAGATCCTGCTGGCCCGCCGCATGGGCAAGACCCGGATCATCGCCGAGACCGGCGCCGGCCAGCACGGGGTGGCCAGCGCCACGGTCTGCGCCCGCTTTGGCCTGCCCTGCGTGGTCTATATGGGCGCCGTGGACGTGGAGCGGCAGAAGCCCAACGTCTTCCGCATGAACCTGCTGGGCGCGCGCGTCGAATCGGTGACCAGCGGCTCGGCCACCCTCAAGGACGCCATGAACGAGGCGCTGCGCGACTGGGTCACCAATGTCGCCGACACCTATTACATGATCGGCACCGCGGCCGGCATGCACCCCTATCCGGAGATGGTCCGCGACTTCCAGTCAGTGATCGGCCAGGAGGTGCGCAGCCAGATCCTGGAGGCCGAGGGCCGGCTTCCCGACGCCCTGGTGGCCTGCATCGGCGGCGGCTCCAACGCCATCGGCCTCTTCCACCCCTTCCTCAACGACGAGGGCGTCAAGCTCATCGGGGTCGAGGCGGCGGGCGAGGGCATGGACACCGACCGCCACGCGGCGGCCATCAACGGCGGCCGGCCGGGCGTCCTGCACGGCAACATGACCTATCTGCTGCAGGACTCCGAGGGCCAGATCACCGAGGCCCACTCGATCTCCGCGGGCCTGGACTATCCGGGCATCGGGCCCGAGCATTCCTGGCTGCACGACGTGGGCCGCGCCACCTACCTCACCGCCACCGACCGGGAGTCGCTGGACGCCTTCACCCTCTGCGCTGAGCTGGAGGGCATCCTGCCGGCCATCGAGAGCGCCCATGCCATCGCCCGCCTGGGCGACGTGGCCCGCGACGTGGGCAAGGGCGGGATCGTGGTGCTGAACCTGTCGGGCCGGGGCGACAAGGACGTGGCGACGGTCGCCGCCCACCTGGGACGCACGATTTGACCAAGGCTCGTATCGACGCGCGGTTCTCCGCGCTGAAGGCGGAGAACCGCGCCGCCTTCGTGGCCTATGTCATGGCCGGCGACCCGGACTACGACACCGGCCTGGAGATCCTGAAGGGCCTGCCCGCCGCCGGCGCCGACCTGATCGAGGTGGGTTTCCCCTTCTCCGACCCGATGGCCGAGGGCCCGCCGATCCAGCGCGCGGCCCTGCGCGCCCTGGACAAGGGCATGACGCTGTCCAAGACCCTGGCCATGATCGCCGCGTTCCGAAAGGGCGACCAGACCACGCCGATCATCCTGATGGGCTACGCCAATCCCCTGGTGAACCGGGGCTTTGCGACCTTCGCCCGGGACGCCGCGGCGGCCGGCGCCGATGGCCTGATCGTGGTGGACATCCCGCCCGAGGAGGCCGATCCCCTGGCCGACGCGCTCGACGCCGAACAACTGTCCCTGCTGCTACTCTCGACCCCCACCAGCGACGACGCGCGCCTGAAGATCATCGCGCGGCGGACCTCGGGCTTCGCCTACTATGTCTCGGTGGCGGGCGTGACGGGGGTCAAGGAAGCTGACGCCGCGGTGGTGGCGCCCCATGTTGTACGGGTGCGGACGGCTTCGGGCCTGCCGGTTTGCGTGGGCTTCGGGATCAAGACGCCGGAGCGCGCAGCGGCCGTGGCCCGGGTCGCCGACGGGGTGGTGGTGGGCTCGGCCCTGGTCGAGGAGATCGCCACGGCCCTGGCAATGAACGAAACCGTGACCACGCGGGTTCTTTCCAAAGTGGAATCCTTGGCTAAGGCTGTGCGCTTCGCGCGAGTCGCTAGACCCTGACCGTTCCAGATGGCTCATCTGAAACGGCAAGAAGGGTCTAGATTTAACATTGGAGCGCGTCGGACGGCGGAACCGGTTTCCACTTCCGCCTGACGCGCTCTCACCCGACGGTGTAGAACTCCATGGCGATGGCTGAGCACAGAAACGAAAAGTCCGGCAAACCCCCGAGCGTCCCCACGCCCCGGGAGCGCGGCGGATGGCTGGCCAAGATCGCGCCGGGCGTGCGCAACCTGGTGGCCAAGCGCGAAACCCCGGAGAACCTCTGGGTCAAGTGTCCCGACACCGGCGAGATGATCTACCGCTCGGACCTGGAGGCGGCCCTGTGGGTCACCCCGTCCGGCAACCACATGCGGATCGGCGCGGCCCAGCGCCTGGCCTACACCTTCGACGACGGCAGCTATGAGCGCATCGCCTCG
>NZ_JAUSLW010000091.1 GCF_030645195.1 Phenylobacterium sp.
GTTTGGGCGAGAGCGGTGACCGCCATCAGGGCTGAACCTTGCACATGAACATCGGGCCGATCTCTGCCTTAAACCTGTAATGACGGCCGGTCGCAGATTTCCTGCGCCCGGATCGGCCCTGGGCGGTGACTTACGAGACGCAGGCTCGCCCTACGACAGAGAATTCCTGACAGCGTGTGGAGGAAAGGGCCACCGTCTTCGGTGTCCGAAAACCGCCAATAACATAAGGTCAGTGTCCGAAAACCGCGAGACTTCGCCGGACAGGGGGCGGATGATCTGGCCATGGATATGAACGACGACGCCTGCTACCGCGCCTTCTCGATGCGAGACGCCCGTTTCGACGGCCGCATCTTTGGGGCGGTGAAGACCACCGGCATCTATTGCCGTCCGGTCTGTCCCGCCCGCACGCCCAAGCGCGAGAACATCGCCTTCTACCCCTCGGCCGCCGCCGCGCAGGAGGCCGGATTTCGGCCCTGCCTGCGCTGCCGGCCGGAGACCTCGCCCGACCTGGGGTCCTGGAAGGGCACCTCCAACACCGTCTCCCGGGCGCTCTCCCTGATCGAGCAGGGGGCGCTGGACGAGGGCGACGTCGACGGCCTGGCCGAGCGGCTGGGGGTGGGTGAGCGCCAGCTGCGACGCCTGTTCCGCCAGCACCTCGGCGCCTCGCCGGTGGCGGTCGCCCAGACCCGCCGCGTCCTGCTGGCCAAGCAGTTGATCCACCAGACCCGCCTGCCCATGGCCGAGGTGGCCATGGCCTCGGGCTTCGGCAGCGTGCGGCGCTTCAACGAGACCTTCCAGCAACTCTTCGACCGCCCGCCCGGCGCCCTGCGGCGCTCCGGTGGGGCCGATGTCGCCGCCAGCGATGGGGCCGGAACCACGATCCGGCTGCCCTATCGCGCCCCCTATGACTGGGACGCCATGCTGGCCTTCTGGACCCTGCGGGCCATTCCCGGGGTCGAGACGGTCACCGGCCGCCGCTACGCTCGTCTGCTGCAGGTGGGCGACGCCCACGGCCTGGTGATCGTAGCCCAGGGGGAGGGGGACTGGCTGGACGTCACCCTGCGCTTCCCGAAGGTCCAGGCCTGGCCGGCGGTGATCGCCAAGCTGCGCCGCGTCTTCGACCTGGCCGCCGATCCCGCCCTGATCGGCGGGCATCTCTCCGAGGATCCGGAACTGGCGGCCCTGGTGGCCCGGCGGCCGGGCCTGAGGGCGCCCGGCGCCTGGGACGGCTTCGAACTCGCGGTCCGCGCGGTGCTGGGCCAGCAGATCACCGTGGTCGCCGCCCGCAACCTCGCGGGCAAGATCACCGCATCCTATGGGTCCCCGGTCCAGGACGAGGCGGCCAACGCGCTGGGCCTCACCCATCTGTTTCCGACGCCGCAGCAACTGGCGAAGGCCGATGTCGAGACCCTGGGCATGCCGCGCGCCCGGGGCCGGGCCCTGGTCTCCCTGGCGCAGGCAGCCGCCGCCGACCCGGACCTGTTCGGGATGAAGCGCAGCCTGGAGGAGGCCGTCGCCCAGCTCCGGGCCCTGCCGGGCATCGGCGAGTGGACGGCGCAATACATCGCCATGCGGGCCCTGCGGGAGCCCGACGCCTTTCCCCATGCCGACCTCGGCCTGTTGCGGGCCCTGGAGGACGAGAACGGCCTTCGCCCGACGCCGACCGAGCTGCTGGCGCGGGCCGAGCGGTGGCGGCCCTGGCGGGCCTACGCCGCCTCCCACCTGTGGGCGTCCGACGCGGCGCTCGATCCCAAGATCACCAAGGACAAGACCCATGACCAAGTCGCTGCCTGAAACCCTGATCCTCGACCGCGTCGCCACCCCCGTGGGGGAGGCCCTGCTGGTGGTGGACGAAGCCGGCGTGCTGCGCGCCTTCGACTTCGCCGACTACGAGCCGCGCATGCGCACCCTGATGGGCCGCCACTATCGGGGCATGGCGCTCAACCCCGGCCGGGCGCCGGACGCGCTGCGGGAGGCCGTGGGCCGCTATTTCGGCGGCGACCTCGACGCCCTGGCCGGGATCGCCTGGGCCACCAACGGCACGGCCTTCCAGCGCAAGGTCTGGGACGCGCTCTGCACGATCCCGGCCGGCGAGACCCTCAGCTACAAGGGTTTGGCCGAGCGGATCGGCTCGCCCAGCGCCATGCGCGCCGTGGGCCTGGCCAACGGCTCCAACCCCGTCGCCGTGGTGGTGCCCTGCCACCGGGTGATCGGCGCCAATGGGAGCCTGACCGGCTATGGCGGCGGCCTGCCGCGCAAGCGCTGGCTGCTGGCCCATGAGGGGGCGGCCTTCAAGGACTCGCTCGCCGCCTGAAGCGCTTTCCCGGGACGGCCGCTCGCGGCTAAGCTTGCCGGACGGAAATCTTGGGAGGCGACCATGAAACTCTGGATCGGCGCTGTGGCGCTTGCGGCGGCCAGTCTGTCGGCGGGCGCCGCGGCGGCCCAAGCCTGGGGCGGCGGCGCGGGCTTCAACGGCCCCGGGCCGGGCGCCGCGCCGAGGGCCACCCTCTATGAGCTGCCCAACTTCCAGGGCCGGCAGATCACGGTCACCGCCACGGCGGAGAACATGGCGCCGATGGGCTTCAACGACATGGCCCAGAGCGTGCGGCTGCAGGGCCGCTGGCGCGTGTGCGAGGACTCCGGCTATCGCGGCAAATGCCGGGACATCATGGGCGACATTCCGGACCTGAACACCCAGGGCCTGGGGCTGAAGATCTCCTCCCTGCAGGCCTATTTCGAGGGCGCCTGGTCCCGTGGCGGCGGCTGGGGCCGGCCCGGACAGCCTGGGCCCTATGAGGGCGCCACGGGGGTGCTGTTCCCCTATCCCAACATCGTGGGCCTGGACATCTCGCCCAACGGCTCGGGCGCAAACGCCTTCTGCCGCTCGGTGCGACTGGGATCCTCGGCCTATTACGACTCCAGCCAGAGGGCGCGGTTGGCCCTGGACGGGGAGGGGCGTTACGTCGCCGACAGCCCGGTGATCCGGGATGTATTTTGTCGTAAGCGCTGAGTTTGCGGGCCGATTGGCCCGCGCCCTGGTTACATGACGAAAATTTCACGTTACATGGCGTCGCGGTAAGGCGGCGCTTGTCATATAACTGCGGTCTACGGAATCGCGGCGGGCTCGGGGAGGTGTTCCAGTGCAGACATTGACCGAGATCGTCGCGGCCGTGGTCGTGCATTCCTCCGCCTTCGCCTATTCGCATTTCGGCGTCGCCCTGGAAGCTCCGCACCCGGTCGAGCACCCTAGCCATACCGAGCGCACGGTGGCCCGCACGGCGGTTCCCAAGCCCGCCGTCAAGATTCTCGAGGGCGCGCAGAAGACCGTCGATTGCCCGACCCAGAAGGCCCAGGTCCTCAAAACCTGACGTCCCGTTGCGGGACTCCGCGACAATCGGTCTCCACCGGGCATGATTCCGTCCGATGACGCTTTCCGCCGGGTCGGTTCGCCGGTAATCGTTTCATTGGGGCGCGAATTCGGGGCGGCGCGCGTATTGGCGCCTTTCCCGGTCGCAGGGTCGAAGGCGCTTGAGACAGGCCGCGAATGAAGATCAAGAAGCGGCATCCGCCGGTGGATTTCCAGAGCCTGACCGACGAGGACGCCCCGTCGCGCCTTAGCGCCGCCGCGCCGGAGGCGCATCCTGATCTCGATCTCGCCGCCGCCGAACCGCCCGCCAGCCCCGTGCTGGCCGAACCCCAGGCCGCCGCGCCGCTGTCGCCCATCCCCCCCGCCGCCGATCTGACCCCGGCCCCGGTCCAGACGCCCGCGCCGCCCGCCGAGCCGCCGGCCCCGGCCAAGGCCGTGAAGACCTCCGACCTGCCCTCGGCCTGGCCGATCTATCTCGCCGCCCTGGTGGTCTCGGTGCTCTGGGCCCTGGCGCCCATCGCCTTTGCTTTCGGCTATCGTCGGGCGGTGTCGCCCTTCGACTTCGACCCCTTCGCGATCACCGTCCTGGCCGCCATGGCGATCGGGCCGGCGGCCTTCGTCTGGATCGCGGCCTACATGATCCGCCAGGGCCAGATGCTCGGCGCGGAGGCCCGTCGGGCCAAACAGCTCACCGACGAGATGGTGACCCCGGCCATGGCCGCCGGCGCCCAGGCCAGCAACGTGGTCCAGGCGGTGCGCGAGGAGATCGCCCGCGCCGGAAACGCCGCCGACGAAGCCCGCGAGACCCTGCTGGCCCTGCGCCAGGCCCTGGCCTCGGAGAGCGAGCGCCTGATCGAGGCGGCCGGCGCCAGCGCCCGCACCGCCACCGAACTCACCAGCGTGCTCGGCCGCGAGCGCACCGAGATGGCGGGGCTGACCCAGACCCTGGACGCCCAGGCCTCCGCCGTCGCCGACGCCATCACCCAGCAGGCCCGCATGGTGGCCGAGGCCTCGGACCTCGCCGAGACCCAGCTGCGCGAGGCCGAGGCCGCGCTCGCCGCCCGAGCCGCCGACCTGGCCGCCGCCGCCGGCGAGGCCAGCGACGCCGCCCGCACCGCCGGCGAGGACCTGACCCGCCACATCGCTCGCCTGGAGACCGCCGGCATCGGCGTCGCCGACCAGATCCGCGGGGTCGAACAGGGCCTGACCGAACAGCGCGCCGGCCTGGTGACCGTGGCCCACGCCCTGCGCGCCGACCAGGAGGCCTTCGGCGCCCAGTCGGAGACCCACGCCGCCCAGCTCTCGGAGTTCATCAGCCAGGCGCGGCTCTCCACCGCCGAGATGGGCGATCGCGCCGTCAAGGGCGGCGAGGCCCTGCGCGAGCTGATCGCCGAGGCCGCCGAGCAGTTCCGCGAGCTGGCGGAGTCGGCCAAGGCCGAGCGCGACGAGTTCGGCCAGTCGACCCTGCATTCCATGGAGGCGGTCTCCAAGGCCGCCGCCGAGGAGCGCCGCAAGCTGGAGGAACAGACCCGCGCGGCGATCCAGGGCCTGGGCCAGGCCGCCGAGGAAACCCGCAAGGCCGCCGAGGCCCATGCCGTCACCGCCCGCGAACAGGTCGACCAGCTGTCCGAGGCCGCCTTCAGCGCCGGCCAGAAGGCCAACCAGGTGTTCGAACAGCGCCTGGCCGAGGCCCGTGAGCTGATCGAGCGCTCCGCCCAGATGGTGGAGCAGGCCGGGGCCGCCACCGCCCGCAAGCTGGAGGAGGGGGCGGTCGCCGCCCGCGCCACCCTGGACGAGCTGGCCGGCATGATGGCCGACATCGAGGCCCGCGCCACCCGCCTGCCGGCCGCCGCCCGCGGTCAGGCCGAGGAGGTGCGCCAGGCGGTGGCCGACAGCATCGACGACCTGATGGACCACGCCCGGCGGACCTCCGACGAGACCCAGGCCATCGACGCGGCCTTCCAGGAACGCGTCCGCCGCAACTACGAGATGCTCAGCGAGGCCGTGCGGCTGATGGGCACGGTGGCCGGCGGCGCCGCTAGCCTGGAGCCGCCCCAGCCCGCCCAGATGCGCGAGCGCATCGTCGCCCCGCCGCCGCGGCCCCGCAGCCGCCGCGAGCCGGAGCCCGAGCCGGAACCCGAGTACCAGGAGCTGGAGGAAGAGGACGACGGGGCGCTGGAGCTGACCCAGCCGGTCGAGCCGCCTGCGCCCGTTCGCCGACCCCGGGTCGCCGCGTCGGAGCCCCTCGAACCCGCCGAACCCACACGCCGCCGCCTGCGGCTGACGCCCACGGCCACCGACGAGGAGTTCTCCAACGTCTTCGAGCAGGCCGCAGGCCGGTCGGCGCCTCGGGAGCCGGCCGCTGAACCGGCGGACGAATGGACCTGGAAGGACCTGCTGTCCTCCATCGACGAGGGCGGCCCCGCCCAGGCGGGCAAGCCCGGCCTGGAGGCCGTTCTCGCCGCCGAGGTGGCGGCCATGGGGATCGACCCCACGGCCCTGCTGCCTCGGGGCCGCATCGACGAGATCGCCGCGGCCATCCAGACCGAGGACGTCGACGGCGCCCGCGAGGTGGTGCGTAAGCTGGCGCCGGCCGCCACCCGTCGCCTGTCGCGGCGGCTGTTCACCGACCAGACCCTGCGCCGCCAGGTGGTGACCTATCTCAACGGCTTCCAGGACCTGCTGGACGACGCCGCGGCCCGCGATCCCCAGGGCTTCGAGGTCGGCCAACTGCTGGGCAGCGACGCCGGCCGCACCTACCTGCTGTTCGACGCCGCGGCGGGGGATTTGGTCTAGCTAGAGGATCACCGCCGAGCCGTTGACCGAGACCATCAGCATCGAGCCATTGGGGCCTACGGTGTTGTAGTCCAGGTCGACGCCGACGATGGCGTTGGCGCCCAGGGCGCGGGCCTCGGCTTCCAGGCCCTTCAGGGCGTCGGCCCGGGCCTGGGCCAGGACCCGCTCATAGCCCTTGGAGCGGCCTCCGATGAAGTCGCGGATGGCGTTCACCAGGTCCAGCACCACATTGGCCCCGAGGATCGCCTGGGACGACACCATGCCCAGGTGCTGACGCACGGGACGGCCTTCGATGAAGTGGGTGGTGACGATCAGCAGGGGCGGGTCGTTCTTGGCCATGGCGCAAACATAGGGGGAATCCGGCCCCTTCGCGAGGCGCCCTCCCGTGATATGCGCAATGCCCCGCCTCGGTTTCCCCTGAGGCGCGAAAATGCGCGGGGCGGGCTTTGAGCCGGCGCGCGCTTGCGGCAGAGTGCCCCCGCCTGAGGCCTGGGAGCGGTGAATGCTAGTCGCGCAGTCGCATATCGACCTGCACAACATCCGCAACAGCATCGAGCGGACGAAGAAGCTGTCCGACAACGTGGTGGGGATCGGACCGCTGGGTATCGGCCTGGACGGCCTGCTGACCTGGATCCCCGGGGCCGGCGAGCTCTACAGCGTCGGCGCGGGATGTCTTCTACTCTTCGACGGCGTGCGGGCGCGCGCGGCGCCGATGGTCCTGCTCCAGATGTTCGCCATCCTCGCGATCGATACGCTGGCCGGCGCGGCGGGGAGCATCGGCAAGATCGCCGATGTCCTGTTCACCGGCCACAAATGGGCCGCCGACATGCTGCTCAAGCACATGGAGGACACCATCTATTTCGAGGGAACCCGAAAAGAGGCCGCCAACAGCCCGGAATACAAGGATGTCCTGTCCCGCATCCGGGCGGGCAAGGAAAAGCGCCGGGTCGTCTTCCTCGGTTAGCGGGGGCTTTCAGCGCTCCGGTGGAGCTTTCGGGGAAGGGGCGCGTTGAGGCGGGATGGCGGTATCCAGAGATAGAGCGCACCAGTCCTGGCGCACGGCCGAGCGGGTCAAGCGCCTGTCCGACCGTCTGGTGGGGATCGGGCCCTTTGGCCTTGGCCTCGATGGCATCCTGGCCTGGGTGCCGGGCGCCAACAGCATCTACAGCATCGCGGCGGGCGGCCTGCTGGTCATCGAAGGCCTGGCCGCCGGCGCCTCCCTGCCGACCCTGCTGCGCATGGGGGTCTATCTCGCCGCCGACTCGGCCAGCTCGGCGGTGCCGATCGTCGGCTGGGCGGTGGACACCCTGTTTCCGGGTCACCTGATGGCCGCCACGGCCCTGCAGAAGGACATCGAGGCCCGTCACGGCCCCGCCGAGATGCCCCATGGCTGGGGTGGCAAGAAGAAGCCGCGCGGCAAGCTGCGCAACATCACGCCGCGCTAGAGCCTATTTGGGCAGAGCGAGACGGGCGCCTGAATCGGTGTCCAATTCACCCTGTCACGCTCCAGGCTCCGGTCAGCACCCTTGATCTCGCGCAAGGTCGCCCTTGCGCGATATGGGCATGGTCGCTCACGCTGCGCATCATGGTCAGCAGAGTCGGGGAACTGGCATGACGGAAGCGGCGCAGCCGCGGTTCACCGGCGTCTTCACGCCGAAGCTCGCGACCATCTTCGCCGAAGGCTATAGCCTGAAGGATCTGCGCGCCGATGCGATCGCGGGCCTGACCGTGGCCATCGTCGCCCTGCCGCTCTCCATGGGCATCGCCATCGCCTCGGGGGTGTCGCCCGATCGTGGCCTCTACAGCGCCATCGTCGGCGGCTTCCTGGTCTCGGCCCTGGGGGGCAGCCGGTTCCAGATCGGCGGTCCGGCCGGCGCCTTCATCGTCCTGGTGGCGGCCACGGTGGCCAAGCAGGGGATCGACGGCCTGGTGCTGGCGACCTTCCTGTCGGGCCTCATGCTGACCCTGGGCGGGTTCCTGCGCCTGGGCGCCCTGATCCGCTACGTGCCCCACGCCGTGACGGTGGGCTTCACCGCCGCCATCGCCACCATCATCACGGCCAGCCAGCTCAAGGACCTGTTCGGCCTGCGGCTCGCCGGCGGGGAGCCGGGGGAGTTCGGGCCCAAGATCGTGGCCCTGACCCGGGCCCTGCCCAGCACCAACGCCCAGGCCCTGGCGGTCGGCGCGGCCTGCATCCTCATCGCCTTCGCCGTCCGCCGCTGGCGGCCCGCCTGGCCCGCCCTGCTGATCGGCGTGGTGATCGCCACCGCCGCGGCCGCCCTGATGCATCTGGACGTGGAGACCATCGGCAGCCGCTTTGGCGGCATCCCCAGCGGCCTGCCCATGCCCCATCTCCCGGCGGTGACGATGGAGAAGCTGCTGGCGGTCCTGCCGGCGGCGGCGGCCTTCACCCTGCTGGGGGGCATCGAGAGCCTGCTCTCGGCCACGGTGGCCGACGGCATGAGCGGCCGTCAGCACCGCTCCAATATCGAACTGGTGGCTCAGGGCGCCGGCAATATGGGCGCGGCCCTGTTCGGCGGCATCTGCGTCACCGGGACCATCGCGCGCACCGCCACCAATGTCCGGGCCGGCGCCAAGGGCCCGGTGGCCGGCATGCTGCACAGCCTGTTCCTGCTGGGCTTCATGATGTTGGCCGCGCCGCTGGCGGCCTATGTGCCCCTGGCGGCCCTGGCCGGGATGCTGGTGGTGGTGGGCTGGAACATGGCCGAGAAGGCGGAGTTCGCCCGGCTGGCCCGCCTGTCCTGGCGGACGGCCGCGGTGCTGCTGGCGACCTTCGGCCTGACCCTGGCGCGGGACCTGATCACTGGCATCACGGCCGGCTGCCTGCTGGCGACCCTGTTCGCCGCCGAGGCCTGGTTCAGGCGCCGGCGAGCCTGAGGGTCTTCGGATAGAGGCGCTCGCCGGTGAGGGCGGTGTCCAGCAGCAGCTGGGTCGGATTGCGCATCTCTCTCGGCGGCGGCGATCCCACCGGCCACTTGATGTTGCGGGTGACGCCCGAGGCGTAGGTTTCAGTGTGGAGTTGGGCGGTTCCGCTGACCACGCCGATCGGCTGGCCGGCGGCGACGCGGTCGCCAACCTTCAGGCCCTTGGCGCTGAGGCTGCTGGCGTGGACCTCGCCGTAGAGGGCCACATAGTCCTTGTGCTGGATCAGGATGGCGTAGGTGTTCTCGCCGCCGACCGAGGCCGCGCGGGCCAGGAAGGGATAAAAGTTGACGATCTGGCCGTTCTCCATCGCCACCACCGTGTCGCCCTCGGCGGCGGTCAGGTCGACCCCCACGTGGCGGCGGGTCTGGGGCTTGCGGGGATCGGCGGGACGGCGGGTGTCGAAGCTGCGCAAGGGCGCGCCCTGGACCTTGCCATCGAAGAGGTGGGCCGGCGCCACGGTGGCCTGGGCCAGGCTGGTCACCACCGGCCAGTAGCGGTGGGCGACGGTGCTGGAGGCCATGGGCACGGGGGCGGCCAGGGGGATCGGGGCGGCCAGGGTGCGTTCCCGCACCGGGGCGGTGGCGCTGGCCACCTGGGTCAGGCAGAGCGCGCCGGCCACCAGGCCAAGCTGCGCCAGGGCGAGAGCAAGTCTCTTCCGGGTCATGCGGTCCCCTCCGACAATCGCCCCGACAATCACCGGAATGGGGATCGGAGGCAACCCACCTGCGGCGGAAGGCCGCCCTAGACCTTGTCGAGCTGGGCGTAGCCGAGCTGCTCGTTGAGCCGGTCCAGCACCTCGATGGCCGCCTCGGGGACCACCGTGCCCGGGGTGAAGATCGCCGCCACCCCGGCGTCGCGCAGGGCCTGGAAGTCCTCCGGCGGGATGACCCCGCCCACCACCACCAGGATGTCGGCGCGGCCGAGCTTGGCCAGTTCGTCCTTCAGTTCCGGCACCAGGGTCAGGTGGCCGGCGGCGAGCGAGCTGGCCCCCACCACATGGGCCCCGTCGGCCACGGCCTTGGCGGCGGCCTCGGCCGGGGTCTGGAAGAGGTTGCCGATGTCGACGTCGAAGCCGAGGTCGGAGAAGCCCGAGGCGATCACCTTCTGGCCGCGGTCGTGGCCGTCCTGACCCATCTTGGCCACCAGGATGCGGGGCTTGCGGCCATCGGCCTGGGCGAAGGCCTGGGTCATCGCCTTGGCCTTGTCGCTGGCCGGCGTGGGCCCGGCCTCGCGCAGATAGACCCCGGTGACGGCGAAGGCCTCGGCGGAGTGGCGGCGGAAGGCATGCTCCAGGGCCAGGCTGATCTCGCCCACCGTGGCCTTGGCCCGGGCGGCGTTGACCGACAGCTCCAGCAGGTTGGCGGTCCCGCGCGCGCCCTCGGTGAGGGCGGTCAGGGCCGCCTCCACGGCGGCGGGGTCGCGCTCGGCCTTGAGGCGGGTGAGCTTCTCCAGCTGGCGCTCGCGGACGGCGGAGTTGTCCACCTTCAGCATCGGGATCACCTCGGCGATGTCCGAGCGGTAGCGGTTGACGCCGACGACGCTCTGGCGGCCGCTATCGATGCGCGCCTGGGTGCGGGCGCTGGCCTCCTCGATGCGGCGCTTGGGCAGGCCGTCCTCGATGGCCTTGGCCATGCCCCCCAGGGCCTCGACCTCGGCGATGTGCTCCAGGGCCCGGGCCGCCAGGTCGGCGGTCAGGCGTTCGACATAGAAGGAGCCGCCCCAGGGGTCGACGACCCGGGTCTGGCCGCTCTCAAGCTGCAGGAAGAGCTGGGTGTTGCGGGCGATGCGGGCGGAGAAGTCCGTCGGCAGGGCCAGGGCCTCGTCGAGCGAGTTGGTGTGCAGGCTCTGGGTCTGGCCGCCCACCGCCGCCATGGCCTCGACGAGGGTGCGGGGCACATTGTTGTAGACGTCCGAGGCCGCCAGGCGCCAGCCGCTGGTCTGGGTGTGGGCGCGCAGGGAGAGGGAGCGGCTGTCCTTGGGGTCGAACTCGTCCTTCATCAGCTTGGCCCACAGCAGGCGGCCGGCCCGCTGCTTGGCGATCTCCATGAAGGCGTTCATGCCGGCGTTCCAGAAGAACGACAGCCGAGGGGCGAACTGGTCGACAGTCATGCCAGCGGCGACGCCGGCGCGGACATATTCGACGCCGTCAGCCAGGGTGTAGGCGAGCTCCAGGTCG
>NZ_JAUSLW010000092.1 GCF_030645195.1 Phenylobacterium sp.
CAAGAGCCCGTGCAGAACGCTATTATGGTGGCGCATGGCGTTGGTCCTTTCTCGTGTCCAAATCACCGGCAAGTGTTTGAAAACGAGTAGAATCAACGCCGTGCAACCTGTCCAGACAAACGGAACCGGACAGCCGTGGGACAAGCCCGAGGATGACGGTGGAGGGGTGGGAGGATCTTAGCCTCCGGCCCGCGTCTGGCGACGCGTGCGTTCGTTGCGGCGATCGACAAATCGTTGTCGATCGCATGCGGCTCGCGAGCGCGAGCCGCCGCGCCTCACCCGCCAAGCTTCCACCCGGCGGCCTTGACGAAGGCCTCGTAGAAGGCCGGTTCGTAGGCGGCTTCGGGGTCCTTGCGGACCCATTCGTCCAGCAGGTGGGCGTCGTCGCCCACCAGGATGCGCCAGCGCTCGGCCTTCACTCCGTCGAGAATCACCGTGGCGGCGGCGGCGGCGGTCATGGGGGCGTCCTCCAGGAAGCGGCGGGCGGCCTCGGCCATCATGGCCTGGATGGCGGCGTCGGGGACCTGGGCGGCGTCCACCCCGGCGGCGACCATGCGGGCGCGGGCCACCTCGATCTCCTCGGGGTTCAGGGCGTCGGCCTCGGTCCCGACCTGGACCTTGCGGGAATTGGCGACGATGGAGGTGCCGATGTGGCCGGGCATGACCACGCTGGCCTTCACGTGGGGGGCGGTGAGCCGCAGGTCGGTGATCAGGGCCTCGGTGAAGCCCTTCACCGCGAACTTGGCCGCCGCATAGGAGGTGTGGGAGGTGTTGGGGCCGATGCTGGCCCAGAAGCCGTTGACGCTGGAGGTGTTGACGATGTGGGCCTCGGGCGCGGCGATCAGCATCTCCAGGAAGGTGCGCACCCCCAGATAGACCCCGCCCCAGCAGACATTGAAGGTCCGCTCCCAGGCCGCGCGGCTGTCGGTGACCATGCTGCCGCCGCCGCCGATGCCGGCGTTGTTGAATAAGAGGTGGATGTGATCGGTCTGGTGCTGGTCCTCGATCTCCTGGCGGAACCGCTGGAGCTGGGCCTCGTCGGAGACGTCGGCCAGGTGGGCGGTGATCCGCACGCCCTGCGGGATGCGGTCGGCCGTCGCCAGCGCGATGGTCTCCTTCATGTTGGCCGCCGAGACGTCGCACATGGCGACATGGCAGCCCTGGGCCACCAGCTGGCGGGCCAGTTCGCGGCCCATGCCGGTGCCGCCGCCGGTGATGACGGCGATCTTGCCGGTGAAGTCCTGCATCGCGCTCTCCCTCTGGCGCTGTCAGCGCGCCTTTGGCGGGAGCTTGAACCGCGGCGGGCGCGGGCGGAAGCGTGACCTGGCGTCAGCGGCGCGTGCTTAACCGCTATTCACCGCGTTTTTTGGCCGGGAATTCATGCGGGGACGGCAGGTTCAGCCCGAACAGGAATGGACGCCATCCCTTTGGATCAGGTCAGCAAAATCGCCAATGCGGGCGGGATCTCCGCCAAGGTGATCCTCGACGCCTTCGACCGCTGGCTCAGCCATCGGGTCGCCGAGGCGCGCGGGGCCGGCATGGACCTGGCCTTCCACGACCGCGAGTTCGACATCGCCCCGGGCCGCGACCCGGCCCTGGTGGGCTGGAGCCACCTGCTGCTGGCGCCGGGCGCCCAGCCGCCGGCGGGCCAGGACTGGACCATCTATCGCCTGCAGGACCAGGGCCTGACCCACAGCGCCGGCGTGGGCGTGCTGAACCAGGACGCCCTGCGCACGGCCCTGGAGGCCCTGGGCTACGGCGCCTATCTGGGCAGCCCGCCAGCCAGCGCCGCCTCGGGCGCCTGACGACGCGATTTGCCGTGGGCGCGCGGGGGCATCAGGATGGGGCAAAGCCCTCCTGATTCAGAAAGTCCGCCGCCCTTGAAACGCGCGCTCTTCGCCACCGCCGCCCTGGCTCTCGCCAGCACCGGCGCGCTCGCCCAGTCCGCCGGCCCGCAGCCGGTTCCCCTGCCTGCCCCCATCCCCGCGCCGCAGGACAAGCCCTATCCGGGCCTGGTCACCCTGTCGGTGGACGCCACCGATCTGGACCGGCGGATCTTCCGGGTGAAGGAGACCATCCCTGTGGCCCAGCCGGGGCCCATGACCCTGCTCTATCCGAGCTGGATCCCCGGCAACCACGCCCCGCGCGGCCCCATCGACAAGCTGGCGGGGCTGGTGATCACCGGCAACGACAAGCCGCTCGAATGGACCCGCGATCCCGTCGACGTCTCGGCCTTCCACATCGACGTGCCGGCCGACGTGAAGTTCCTGGAGCTGAACTTCCAGTACGTCTCCCCCACCGATCCCGACCAGGGCCGGGTTGTGGTCACCCCCGAGATGATGAACGTCCAGTGGTTCGCGCTCGCCCTCTATCCGGCCGGCCACTTCACGCGCCAGATCCAGATCGAGCCGGCCATCCGCCTGCCGTCGGGCTGGGACTTCGCCACGGCCCTGGAGACGGCGGCGCCCGGCGAGGTCACGCGATTCAAGCCGGTCAGCTTCGAGACCCTGATGGATTCCCCCATGTTCGCGGGGCGTTACGTCAAGAAGCTCGACCTCGATCCCGGCGGTCGCTCGCGGGTGACCCTGAACGTGGTGGCCGACGATCCGAGCCTGCTGGAGATCAAACCGGCCCAGCTGGCGGCGCACCGGGCCATGGTGGCCCAGGCCGACAGGCTCTATGGCGCGCGCCACTACGACCACTATGACTTCCTGTTCGCCCTGTCCGACCGCATGGGCGGCATCGGGGTGGAGCATCAGCGCTCCAGCGAGAACGGCACGGCGCCGCGCTATTTCCTCGACTGGGACAAGCTGCCGGTGACCCGCGACCTGCTGCCCCACGAATACACCCACAGCTGGAACGGCAAGTACCGCCGCCCCGCCGACCTGTGGACCGCCAACTTCAACACCCCCATGCGCAACAGCCTGCTCTGGGTCTATGAGGGCCAGACCCAGTACTGGGGCCATGTCCTGGCCGCGCGCGCAGGATTGCTCTCCAAGCAGGAGGCGCTGGACGCCCTGGCGGCGACGGCGGCGACCTATGACAACCGGGTGGGCCGGGCCTGGCGGGCCATGGAGGACACCACCAACGACCCGATCGTCGGCGCCCGCCGGCCCCAGGCCTGGACCAGCTGGCAGCGCAGCGAGGACTATTACTCCGAGGGCCAGCTGATCTGGCTGGACGCCGACACCCTGATCCGCGAGCAGACCAAGGGGAAGAAGTCCCTGGACGACTTCGCCAAGGCCTTCTTCGGGGTCAATGACGGCGACTGGGGCCAGCTCACCTACGACTTCGACGAGGTGGTGAAGACGCTCAACGCCGTCCATCCCCATGACTGGGCGGGGTTCCTGAAGACCCGGCTGGAGGGCCACGGCCCCGGTGCGCCCCTGGATGGGGTGACCCGCGGCGGCTACCGCCTGGTCTATGGCGAGACCCCCACCGACTACGCCAAGAGCAACGAGACCCGGCGCAAGATCACCGACTTCACCTATTCGCTGGGCCTGACGCTGGGCAAGGACGGCGACCTGACGGCGGTGCAGTGGGAGGGGCCGGCCTTCAAGGCAGGCCTGGCCGACGGCATGAAGCTGATCGCGGTGGACGGCCTGGCCTATGACCCCGACCGGCTGAAGGACGCGGTCACCGCCGCCAAGGGGGGCAAGGCGCCCATCGAGCTGCTGGTGAAGTCCGGCGAGCGCTATCGCACCGTGAAGATCGATTATCACGGCGGCCTGCGCTACCCGCGCTTCGAGCGGGTGGCCGGAACCCCGGCCCGGCTGGACGACATCCTGGCGCCGCGGAAATAGCGGTGGCGCTCGCCCTGCTGGAGACCAATCTCGCGACGGCGTTCGTGACCTCGGAAACCGGGCGGATCGTGTCGGAGAACGAGCCTGGCCTGCCGCCCGGACCGCGCCTCTATCTGGCGGGCTGCCGGGACGGGACGCGGGTCCGTCTGCGCCACGACGTGGACGACGAGACCGCGCGGATCATCGAGGCCCTGGTGGCGCGCCAGGCTCCCTGGGTCGATCCGGCGACGGACCCCGCCTGCCTGGCGGACCTGCTGGCCCTGCTGGCCCTGCTGGCGCCGGTCGAGAGCGTCAGCCGGTCGATCCTCTACCGTATGCCCCACGGCCTGACCCAGCGGGCCGGAGCGACGATCCTGCGCGGAGACACCGCCGAAGGCCGGGCCTGGCTGGCGCGGCTGTCGGAAAGCAGCATGCCGCAGCACCTGCTGGATGCGGGCTTCCTGGGCGCCGGGGACTTCTGGGACCCCTGGTGCATGGCGCTGGAGGGGGAGACCATCGCGGCCATGGCCTTCGCCGCCCGGAACGGGCCACGAGGGGCGGAGGTGGGAGTCTATACGTTTCCGGGCTTCCGGGGCCGGGGGCTGGCGGCGGCGGTGACGGCGGCCTGGTCGGGGCTGGCCGAGCTGGCGGATCGGCCGCTGTTCTACAGCACGCTCACGACCAACACCTCGTCCCAGAAGGTGGCGGCGCGGCTGGGCCTGCCAGTCTTCGGGGCCGGGATAAGGGTGAGCTGAGGGGCGGTCAGACGCTGAACCGCACGAACAGCGGATGACCGGCGCGGGGGGCGGTGTTGGGCGCCGCCCAGTCCTTGCCGCCGACGCGGGCGACGAAGGGGGCGCCCGACGCCAGGTTGGGCGCCACCCCGGTGGGACAGGCGAAGCGGAGCTCCACGGGCGGGCCGCCGGCGCGGTCATAGGCGACCACCCCCTCCGAGCCGCGGGCGCCGGCGTTGTCCTGGATCCAGAAGCGGGTGACGTGGCCCCTGGGGATGACGGCGGGCGGCGCCACCACATAGCGGCCGCGGACCTCGACCGTGGCGCGGCGCACCAGGTCGGCGGCCCCCTGGGTGTTGTCGACGGTGACATAGGTCGAATAGTCCAGGGTCGGGCCGTAGACGATGCTGTCCTGGGGCGCGGCGTGGTCCTCGATGACATAGGCGCCCGAGGCCTGGGCCGTCACCTGCCGCAGGCGGGCGGTCAGGCTCACGGTATCCACCTCGATGAAGGTCGGGTGCTTGGTCCCGATGTCGGCGCGGCTGGGACAGTCGAAGCCGGTGTTCACATAGTTGATGAAGCCGTCCTTCAGCCCCGAGCGGGGTTCGTGGGTGTGGCCGAACACCACCAGGTCGGCGCCGGTCTGCAGGGCCAGGCGCTGGGCGAACCAGGGCAGGTAGTGGCCGTCGATGTCGGCGGCGGCGGCCTTGGCCGCGGAGATGTCGCCCCCCACCGCACCCGCCCAGCGGGCCCACAGGCCCTGATAGACGCGCTTCACCTCGCCGAGATTAGTGGTGCGGCCGTCCGGCAGCAGGATCGGTTCGGCCAGGGTGATGCCGGTGACCTTCACCGCGTAGTTCACCGCCGACTCGATCAGCGAGCCGTTGATGGAGCCGGCCAGCTTGGAGAGCTCGATGCCGTTGGGAGCGCCCTGGTCGGGCAAGTCGGCGACACTGCGCCCCGGCGGCAGGTCCCGGTCCAGCATGAAGGCCACCGAGCGGGTGACGAAGTGGCCCAGCGGAATGGGCGCCAGCGGCGTGGCCAGGTCCGGCGCGTTGAACATGGTCCAGCGGTGGCCGTGGGAACAGGCCAGGCGGCGGTCGGGGGCGAGCGGAAAATAGACCTCCTCGTCGCGCAGCTGGATACGCCAGCCTTCGCGGCTGGCCACGATGTCCAGATCGCGCTGGGTGATCCCCATGTCGTGGTTGCCCGGCACATAGGTCACCCGGCCCTTCAGGGCCGACAGCGCCTGGGCGAGCTTGCCGCCCGGGCCGAAGATGGCCGGATTGGCCTGGGCGATCTCCCGGAAGTCCGGCGGCCGGCGGCGGGGGGCATAGGTCCAAAAGTCGACGAAGTCGCCCAGGATGATCAGCTCGCGAACCTCGCCCGCCCCGGCGATCACATAGTCCAGCAGGGCGGCGAGATAGGGCTCGTGGAAGTCCTTCTGGTACCAGACGGTGGGCGAATTATCCCCGATGTGGACGTCGCTGAGGAAGACGATCTTGGTGCGGCCGGGGCCGATTGGCGGCAGGACGGCGCCGGCCTGACCGGCGAGCGCGCTGGCCGCGGCCCCGGCGACGACCGCGCGGCGGTTGATGCGAGGCATGACGTGCCCTTCCCCGTGTCCGAAGGCGATTACACCACGGGCAAGCTTGAGCGTGAACCTGGCGATAAGTGGGGAGGAATTCGCCTGTGGCGGGCGCCGAAGCTGGGCCCCTGCCGCCGCAAACGGGTGTTCCCGGCCCACGTCGCCCGGTAGGGTCGCGCAGGTGCAGCGATCGGCGGCGGGATGGTGACGGACTCGGAAGCAACGGATTCCCGCGCGCACCCGCCGTCGCGGCGCGGGACCGAGGCCCTGGGCTATGCGGCGTCGGCGGGGCTGGTGGCCGCCGCCAACCTCATCGCCCACCTGGCGGCGAGCCAGATCGCCGGCGCCAATCTGGCCATGCTGTTCCTGGCCAGCGTGCTGCTGAGCGCCTTCTGGTTCGGACTGGGGCCCGCCCTGATGGCGGCCTGCGCCGCGGCGCTGAGCTACAACTTCTTCTTCCTGGTCCCTCGCCTGACCCTGCGTATCGAGCGGCCCGCCGACCTGCTGACCTTCGTGCTGTTCTTCGCCGTGGCGGTCTCCACCGGATGGCTGGCGGCCCGGGTGCGCGCCCAGGCCCACAGCGCCGCGCGCCGGGCCCGGGAGCTCAGCGCCCTGCTGGAGGCCAGCCGGGGCCTGTCGGCCGCCGCCACCCCCGACGAGGCCGCGCGCATCCTGGCCGACCAGGCAGGGCTCGCCGCCGGCCGCACGGCTATCGTCCTGCTGCCCGAGGCGGGCGCGATGCGGTTGGCCGCCGGCCCCGAGGGCCTGTCGGAGCTCGCGGAGGCGACCCGCGCCGCCGCCCGCCAGGCCTGGGAGACCGGCGCCGGAAGCGCCGACCAGGCCGGCTGGAGCCTACGCCCCTTGCGGGGGCTGCGCGGCCGGGTTGGGGTGATCGGCCTGCGCGGCGCCTCGCCCCTCCTCTCCGAGCAGGAAGGCCTGCTCACCGCCCTGCTGCACCAGGGCGCCGTGGCCCTGGAGCGCGCCAACCTGGCCGCCGCCGCCGCCGAGGTGGACGCCCTGCGCCAGGCCGATCACCTGCGCTCGGCCCTGCTCAACTCCATCAGCCACGATTTCCGCACGCCCCTGGCGACGGTGCTGGGGGCGTCGACCACCCTGCTGGACTACGAGGCCAGCCTGAAGCCCGGGGTGCGGCGGGACCTGCTGCAGAGCATCGCCGAGGAGGCGCGGCGCCTGAACCGCTATGTCGGCGACCTGCTGGACATGAGCCGGCTGGAGGGAGGCGCCCTGACGCCGAGGCGCGAGCTCACCGACGTCCGTGCGGTCCTGGCCTCGGCGCTCGAGCGGCTGGAGGGGCGGCTGGATGGCCGGCGGATCATGCGCGACTTCGCCCCGCAGCTCTCCCGCGTCAGGGCCGACCCCGTGCTGCTGGAACAGGCGGTGCTGAACATCATCGAGAACGCCGCCGCCTACAGCCCGCCGGGCGCGCCGATCGAACTGGCCGCCCACGAGGATCTGGGCCATGTCCTGATCTCCATCGAGGACCAGGGGCCCGGGATTCCGCCGGAGGGATTGGACAAGGTGTTCGACAGATTCCGCCGCCTGGAGCAGCCGACCGACCGGGGGCGCGGCCTGGGGCTGGGGCTGTCCATCGCCAAGGGCTTCGTGGAGGCCATGGGGGGGCGGATCGCCGCCACCAGTCCGGTTGCCGTGGGAAGAGGAACTCGCATCCTGATCGTCCTGCCCAAGCCCCATCCCACGCCGAGGGACCTGCTGTGAGCCTGCGCCCGCGCATCCTGGTGATCGACGACGAGCCGCAGATCCACCGGTTCCTGACCCCGGCCCTGGAGGCGGCGGGGTTCGAACCCATCCGCGCCGACACCGCCGCCGCCGGCCTGCAGGAGATCGCCCGCCGGGCGCCGGACGCGGTGATCCTCGACCTCGGCCTGCCGGACATGGACGGCAAGACGGCGCTGACCAAGGCGCGGGCCTTCTATGCCGGGCCGATCCTGATCCTGTCGGCCCGCGACCGGGAGGTGGAGAAGATCGACGCCCTGGACCTGGGCGCCGACGACTATGTGGAGAAGCCCTTCGGGGTGGGGGAGCTGCTGGCCCGGCTACGGGTGGCCCTGCGGCGGGGACAGCCGGGGGACGCCGCGCCCCGATCGGTGCGCGCCGGGGCGCTGGAGATCGACCTGGCCATGCACGCGGTGCGCCGGGACGGGGCGGCGGTGCGCCTTTCGCCCAAGGAGTTCGACCTGCTGGCCCGGCTGGTGGAGGGCGGGGGCAAGGTCATCACCCACCGCCAGCTGCTGACCGCCGTCTGGGGCCCCGCCCACGTGGAGGACACCCAATATCTGCGGGTCTTCATCGGCCAGCTGCGGCAGAAGCTGGAGCCCGATCCCGCCCGGCCCCGGCACATCGTCACCGAGCCGGGCGTGGGGTACCGATTCCTCGCCGGAGACGGCTCTTAGAGTTGGAGGGGGATGCGGGCGGAAAACCGGTTGCCACTTTTTTCCTCATCCCGCTCTAGACCGTCACCTGGGCGCCCATCTCCACCACGCGTCCTGGCGGAATCTGGAAGAAATCCGTGGGATTGGCCGCATTCTTCATCAAGTAGATGAAGAGCTTGTCCTGCCAGAGCGGCATGCCCGGACCCCGGCCCGGCAGGACCGAGCGGCGGCCGAGGAAGAAGGAGGTCGCCATGATGTCGAACTTCAGCCCCTGGCGACGGGCCGTCCCCAGGGCCTTGGGCAGGTTGGGCTGCTCCATGAAGCCGTAGCGCACCGTCACCCGGCTGAAGTCGGGGGTGAGGGCCTGGATTTCCACCCGCTCGTCCTCGGGCACGCGGGGCCGGTCGGCGGTCTCCACCGTCAGGATGATGTTCCGCTCATGCAGGACCTTGTTGTGCTTGAGGTTGTGCATCAGGGCCACCGGGGCGACCTCGCCTTGGGAGGTGAGGAAGATGGCCGTGCCAGGCGTCCGGAAGGGCGGTCGGGCGCGCAGGGTCTCCACCAGGTCGGCCAGGGGGATGGAGTCACGCTGGGTCTTGTCGGCCAGGATCCGCACGCCCTTCATCCAGGTCCAGATGATCAGCACGATGCCCGCGCCGATGACGAGGGGGAACCAGCCGCCCTGGGCAATGCGCAGGACGTTTGAGCCCAGGAAGACCAGGTCGATGGCGAGGAAGGGGATGACCAGGGCCAGGCTGGCGGCCAGGGACCACTTCCAGCGCCGGCGCGCGATGACGAACAGCAGCAGGACGGTGACCACCATGGTGGCGGTGACGGCGATGCCGTAGGCCGAGGCCAGGTTCGAGGAGTTGCGGAACATCACCAGCAGCCACAGGACTCCCACCATCAGGAAGCCGTTGACGGCCGGCACATAGATCTGGCCCGCGACGGTCTCGCTGGTGCGCCGGATGTTGATGCGCGGCAGCAGACCCAGTTGCGTGGCCTGCTGGGTCATCGAGAAGGCGCCGGTGATCACAGCCTGGCTCGCGATCACCGTGGCCGCCGTCACCAGCGCCATCACCGGCCAGTAGACGGCCTGCGGGATCATCCGGAAGAAGGGGCTCTCGGCGGTGGACGGGTCGATCAGCACCAGGGCGCCCTGGCCCAGATAGTTGATCATCAGGCAGGGGAAGGCCACCAGCAGCCAGCCGGCGCGGATCGGCCCCTTTCCGAAATGGCCCATGTCGGCGTAGAGCGCCTCGGCGCCGGTCACCACCAGGAAGACGCTGCCCAGGATGGCGAAGCCCAGGAGCCCGTTCTCCACCAGCAGGCGCACGGCGTAGGTGGGGCTCAGCGCCAGCAGGATCTGGGGCGCCTGGACGATATAGATCAGGCCCAGCCAGGCCAGCACCAGGAACCAGACCAGGGTGATGGGGCCAAAGAAGCGGCCCACGGCGGCCGTCCCGCGCGACTGCACCAGGAAGAGGCCGGTGAGGATCACCGCGGCGGCCGGCAGGGCGTAGGGGGCGAACAGCTGGCCCACCCCCGGGGCGAGGGCCAGGCCCTCGGTGGCCGACAGCACCGAGATGGCGGGCGTGATCAGGCCGTCGCCATAGAACAGGGCCGCCCCGCAGATCCCCAGGATCAGCACCAGGCGCGAGCGGTGGCCCAGGGCGTTCTGGGCCAAGGCCATCAGGGCCAGCGTCCCGCCCTCCCCCCTGTTGTCGGCGCGCATGACGAGGGCGGTGTATTTCAGGGTCACGATCAGCAGCAGGGCCCAGAAGACCAGGGAGACCACGCCGAACACCGCCAGCTCGCTGGCGCCGCCCTTGGCGTGGGCCAGGGCCTCCTTCATGGCGTAGAGCGGGCTGGTCCCGATGTCGCCGAAGACCACCCCGATGGACCCCAGCGTCAGCGCCCAGAAGCGCCGCCGCGCCGCCCCCGTCCCGCCGGACGAGACCTCGCCCGTCCCCAGTTCCAGAGCCATACCGACCTCACGCACGCTCACCGCCCCTCAAGGGGACGGCCCAGGAGATAGCGCGGGGGCGCATTGCGGTTCGATGCGGGATCGGGCCCGGGGACATAAGGGCCGCGTAAGGATCGGCGGGCGGGCCTAGAGCACGTCAGGCGGAAGTGGACACCGGTTCCGCCGCCCGACGTGCTCTAATGCTTTGAATTTAGACCCTTCTTGCCGTTTCAGATGAGTCCATCTGAAACGGTCAGGGTCTAGGCGACCTCGCGGCCCGCCTGGACCTGCTCGGCGGCCTGGATGCAGGCGACGATGGTGTCGATCAGGGCCGCGGCGCGGATGGGCTTGGAGAGGTGCTGGTCGGCGCCCGCCTCGCGGCCGGCGCGGACGTGCTCGTCCATGGCGTTGGCGGTGAGCATGATCACCGGGGTGCGCGGCAGGCCCTCGGCGGCCTCGAATTCCCGCAGCAGGGTGGTGGCCGACAGGCCGTCCAGCTCGGGCATCTGCATGTCCATCAGCACCACGTCGTAGCGGCCGGCCCGCAGGCGCTCGATGGCCAGCTGGCCGTTCTCGACGATCTCCGGCTCGACGTTCACCGATTGCAGGATGAGCTGCACGACCTTCTGGTTGGTGGGGTGATCCTCGGCCAGCAGGATGCGGCAGCCGGAGAGATCGTAGCCTGCCTGCGCTTCCACGGGGGTGGCTGTGTCCACCGCCTGGGCGGTCTCCAGGGGCAGGAGGAAGCTGAAGACCGAGCCGACCCCCGGGGTGGAGTCCACGCGGATGGCGCCCCCCATCAGCTCCACCAGGGAGCGGCTGATGGCCAGGCCCAGGCCGGTGCCGCCGAACCGGCGGCGGATGGAGGCGTCGGCCTGCTCGAAGCGGCGGAACAGGCGGGCCTTCACCTCGTCGTCGAAGCCGATGCCGGTGTCGGTGACCGAGAAGCGGACCTGGCCGTCCTCCGCGCTCACCGCCAGGCGGACCGTGCCGGCCTGGGTGAATTTCACGGCGTTGGAGAGCAGGTTGGACAGCACCTGGGTCAGGCGCACCTGGTCGCCGACGAAGGCGCCGCGCGCGCCCTCGGCCACGCTCCAGGACAGCTCCAGGCCCTTGGACTCCGCCGAGGCCCGGTGCAGCTCGGCGATGCGGCGCACGATGGCCTGCATGTCGAAGCTGTCGTGGGCGAGCTTGATCTCGCCGGCCTCGATCTTGGAGAAGTCGAGGATGTCGGTGAGCACCTGTTCCAGCAGGCGGCCGGAGGAGACGATCAGTTCGGCCAGCTCGCGGCTCTGCTGGGTCTTCTGCTGGGCGGCCAGGGTCTCGGAGATGGCGATGACGCCGTTCAGCGGCGTGCGCAGCTCGTGGCTCATATTGGCCAGGAAGCGGGACTTCTCGGCATTGGCCTTCTCCAGGTCGGCGGTGCGGTCGCGGACCCGGTCCTCGAGACTGGCCAGCACCGCCTCGACCTTTTCGCGTTCGCCGCGCAGGGCCTTGGCCAGCACTCCGATCTCGTCGCGGCGCATCTCGATGTCGCTGACCTCGGGCCGGACGCGGACACCGAAGGTCTCCGGCTCGCAGGAGGCGGCCAGGCGGCTCAGGGGCCAGACGATGGCGCGCCGGGCGAGCGCCATCACCAGCAGGGTCTGGATCAGGGAGGCGATGGCCCCCAGCAGCAGCACCCAGGAGGCCGACTTGGCCGCCGACCAGGCGATGGAGGACTTGGGATAGGTGAGCAGCAGGTACCAGTCGGGGCCGGCCAGCCGGCCATAGGCCACCACCTGGCGGCCGTCGGGGCTGTCGATCACGCCATTGGCCCGGCCGTCCTTGCGGATCGCCTTGACCAGCTGCTTGAGGCTGAGCTTACGCTCATAGCCGGCGACGGTGGCCTCCGAGGCCCGGCCCGGCGTGCCGAACCCCGGATAGGCGATCAGCTCGCCCTTCCCGGTCACCACCAGGTTCGAGGCGCCCGGCAAGGTGTTGCGGATGGCGTTGAGGAAGAAGCCGGTGAGCTCGATCGAGGACCCGAAGGAGCCCACATAGCGGCCATTCACATAGGCCGGGGTCAGGCAGCCGGTGGCCAGGCGCTCGCCGTGCTTGTTCTGGATCAGGCGCTGCAGGCTGGTGCAGCGGGTCACCCGGGCCGGATCGTTTCGCGGCAGGGTGATCTGCGCCATCTCCTCCTTGCTGACATCCAGGCTGGCGGGCGCCTCGTGGCGATAGAACATCAGGCGATCGGGCCGATCAGGGCCGAACATCACCAGCCGCAGGGGGTCGGGCGAGAAGAAGTAGAAGTTGTCGTATTCGCTGCGGGCCGCCTGGCCGAAGTCGGAGACCACGGAGAAGGCGGCTGTCAGGGCGCGGCGCTCGGCCGGCGTGACCTTGTCGCCCTCGGCGATGAAGGCGCCCATGCCATAGGTCCAACGGCCCGAGGCCGTCAGATGCCCGGTGAACATCTCGTCGCGGCTGCGCCGGGTGCCGTCGCCCCGGGCGGGGAAATAGGTCTCGTTGAGCCGCTCGACATCGGCCGCCGACAGATGGGCCATCCGGCGCTCGAGCTCGACGCCGGCGGCCCGGTGAAGGTTCGTCAGGTTGGTGAAGCGCTTGTCGATGTTGGAGCTGCGCTCGCGAACATAGTCCGACAGGTAGCCGATCTGGCGGTTGGACAGCTCCTGCTGGAAGACGACGAAGGCCCCCAACGATCCCAGGATGGTCACCGCGAGCGACATCAGTCCGACGCTGATCAGGAATCTGCGTGAGAGAGATTTCATCGCTGCGCCGGCCGCCCCCACGGAAAACGCGAGGCTAACGTCGGAGTCCTTGCGCTCTGGTTTACGCCGGGAGGGACGCTCAACCTGGAGGACGCGTCCTATTCGCCGCCCTTCGGACCCCAGAAGATGACCCAGGCGGCGAAGTCGTCGCTGAAGAACTCGAACCTATGCGCCGCGCCGGCCTCCACGAAGATGGCGTCGCCGGGCCCGAACACCCGCTCGTCCCCGTCCTTGACGAAGTGGCCGGTCCCCGAGGTCACCACATAGAGCTCGTCGCGGTCGTGAGGCGACTGGGTGTCGGCGCCCTTGGGGGCATAGAGGCCGATGTCCATGCTTCCGTGGGCGAAGCGGCGCACATAGCGCATCGCCGCGTCCTCGGGCGGCAGGGCCGCCTCGGCGTGGGCCAGGGGCATGAGCCAATCGTCCTGGATGTCTTCATCGTCGGCCATGTTGTCCTCCGCCCGCGGCTCCGCCCATAGTGGACCAAACCGTACGGGTAGGAACGCACATGTCGGTGGCCGGCGCCGGACTTCGTCAGGATCGGCGAGGGGCCGATGGCCATGGAGACCCGGGTTGGGCTATGGCTCGGTCATGGCCAGCGAGATCATCGTCGACGCCCGCGGACACCGGTGTCCGGTCCCCACCCTGCGCCTGCGCCGGGCCCTGGAGGACGCCCCGGCCGGCGCCCTGGTGCGGCTCTATGCCGACGACCCCCTGGCGCGGATCGACGTGCCGCATTTCGCGACCGGCGGTGGGTTCGAGCTGGTGGACAAGGCCGAGGCGGCCGGGACCCTCAGCTTCCTGATCCGGAAACCAGCTTAGGATCTTGCCCCCGCAGGTCCGGCAGCAGGGCCGTGCGGTGCTCGTCCATGGCCAGTTCGATCTCGGTGGCCAGCGCGCCGCCGAAGAAGATGGCGTTCACCGTCCAGGACAGCCAGATCAGGAACACCACCACGGCGGCCACCGAGCCGTAGGTCGCCCCCAGATGGGCGATCTGCTCGACATAGAAGGCGCTGGCCCAGGACATGAACAGGCACAGCAGGGCCGCGGCTACGCCGCCGGTGATGGAGGCCTTCCAGGCCACCGGCCGGCTGGACATGGCGAACCGGTAGATCAGGCTCATGGCCAGCGTGATGCCGAAGCTGGCCCAGGTCCATTCGCTGAACAGCCAGGGCGCGCCGGCCAGGGGCTTGAGGTCGAAGGCCGCGGCCATGAAGCGGAGATAGAAGAACACCGTCGACAGGAAGCCCAGCAGCACGAAGGCCGCAACCAGCACCAGCAGGGCCATGATGTTGAAGCCCAGGAAGCCGCGGGGCGTCTCGTCGTCATGGATGAAGGACAGTCCCGCCAGCAAGGCCTTGAACCCCCGGTGGGCGGCGTAGGAGCCGATGACCAGGGCCACGATGCTCTGGGCGGAGACCGCCTCCAGGGGCGCATGGGCCAGGCGGATCAGCTCGCCCTCGAACAGGGCGCGCGCGCCGGGGGGCATCAGCCGGGCCAGCATCTCGGCCTGGCTGGCCGCCTGGCTGGCGTCGGCGAAGAAGGAATAGACCCCCACCATGATGGCCAGGCCCGGGAAGACCGCCAGCAGGACGAAGAAGGAGACCCCGCCGACATAGAGCATCACGTCGCGGCCCCAGAGCCGGGTGAGCGCCCTGCCATTCACCGTCAGGGTGCGCCGCAGCCAGTGCAGCGGGTCCCAGTCGATGGTTCTCAAACGCTGGATCTGGCCCCGGATCGACATCGCGCGGAAGGTGATCAAGACCGGCGCTTTAGGCAAGCCGCGATCTGACGCGGCGCCAAACGCAAAGCGGCGCGCCACCGGGAGGGGTGGCGCGCCGTCGATGGGCGTGTCGTACCATCGGGTCGGGCGTCGCTTGAGGGACGGGAATGCGCGACGACCAACCTGGGGACAGATTGATCCCCCGCCGCTGAACCCCGGCTGAACGCCGCGCGGGGAACCGGTTCATCTGCGCCCGACTTTCTATCTCGCAAGCTTCAACAACGAGTGCTAGCTGGGCTCCGATCCAGGCTAGAGCCGCCCGCTCGGGCGCCAATTCGCAGGCACAGGACACTCCGATGAAGACCGCTGTCTATCTCGCCGCCGGTGCGGCCCTCCTCCTCACCGCTTGCGGGCAGAAGTCCGACGGCAAATCCCAATCCTCGGGCGGCGGCGGCGGAACCCGCGCCCAGGTCTGGGCCGCCGGCTCCTCCACCGTCTTCCCCTTCGCCACCCGCGTGGCCGAGAATGTGGCCCGCAGCGGCGGCGGCAAGGCCGCCCGGGTCGAATCGCTTGGCACCGGCGGCGGCTTCAAGCTGTTCTGCGGCGGCACGGGCTCACAGTTCCCCGACATCGCCAACGCCTCGCGGCCGATGAAGAAGTCGGAATACGACAAGTGCGCCGCCGCCGGGGTCACCGATATCGTCGAGATCAAGATCGGCTATGACGGCATCGTGGTGGCCAACGACAAGAAGGGGCCCGCCTACGACCTGCACCGCGAGCAGCTCTATCGCGCCTTGGCCGCCGATATCCCGTCGGGGACGGGCTTCGCCCCCAACACGGCCAAGACCTGGGACGCCGTCGCGCCCGGCCTGCCCAAGGAGGCGATCCTGGTCTATGGCCCGCCGCCCACCTCCGGCACCCGCGACGCCTTCACCGAACTGGCCATGGAGAAGGGCGCCGAGAAGACCCTGGCGGCCCTGAAGACATCCGACGAGGACGCGTTCAAGGCCAAGTCCCACACCATCCGGTCCGACGGCCTGTGGGTCGACTCCGGCGAGAACGACAACGCCATCGTCCAGACCCTGGAAAAGACGCCGCATTCCCTGGGCGTGTTCGGCTACTCGTTCCTCGAGAACAACATGGACAAGGTGAAGGCCGCCAAGATCGAGGGCGTCGCCCCCACCTTCGAAACCATCTCCAGCGGCGCCTATCCGCTGTCCCGCTCGCTCTTCATCTATGTGAAGAAGTCCAATGTCGGGGTCACGCCGGGCCTGCGCGAGTTCCTAGACGGCTTCGTCTCCGACGCCGCCACCGGCAAGGGCGGCTACCTGCAGTCCCGCGGCCTAATCCCGCTGCCCACCGCCGACCACGACGCCCAGAAGGCGGTGGTGAAGGCGCTGACGGTGATGAGCGCGCCGACGTCGTAGGGCGTTCGTTTACAACCCACGTCATCCCGGCTCTCCGCTTCGCTGCGGCCGGGATGACGTGGTGAGGTTTACCCGTTCATCACCCCGGCCGCCTTCAGCGCGTCGATCTCCGCGGCGGAGAAGCCCCAGTCGGTGAGGGCCTCGCGGTCGTGGGCGCCGGTGGCGGGCGGCGGGCCCTGGATGGCGCCCGGCGTGGCCGAGAAGCGCGGCGCGGGGGCCGGCTGGACGACGCCGGCCACCTCCACGAAGGTCCCGCGGGCGACGTTGTGCGCATGCTTGGGCGCCTCGTCGAGATCCAGCACCGGGGCGAAACAGACGTCGGTGGCGTCCATGATCGCGCACCACTCGGACTGGGTCTTCTTGCCGATCACCTCGGCCAGCTTGGCGCGCAGGTTGTCCCACTCGCCGCGGTTCATCTGAGCTGCGAAGGCCGGGTCAGTAATCCCCGTCTTTTCAAGCAGTAGCGCGTAGAACTGCGGCTCGATGGAGCCGATCGAGATCCACTTGCCGTCGGCGCACTGATAGGTGTCGTAGAAGTGGGCGCCGCCGTCGAGCATGTTGGCCCGCCGGTCATTGGTCCAGACGCCGCTGGCCTTCATGCCGTAGAACATGGCCATCAGGGAGGCCGCGCCGTCGCTCATGGCGCAGTCGATCACCTGGCCCTTGCCGGTCTCCCGGGCGCTGATGATCCCGGCCATCAGGCCGAAGGCGAGATAGAGGGCCCCGCCCCCGAAATCCCCCACCAGGTTCAGCGGCGGCACGGGCTTGTCCTTGGTGCCGATGGCGTGCAGGGCGCCGCTGATGGCGATGTAGTTCATGTCGTGGCCGGCGGCGTGGGCGTAGGGCCCGGTCTGGCCCCAGCCGGTCATGCGGCCATAGACCAGCTTGGGATTGCGCTTGAGCGCCACGTCGGGACCCAGGCCCAGGCGCTCCATGACGCCGGGACGGAAGCCCTCGAACACCGCGTCGGCGCCCTCCATGAGCTTCAGGCAGGTCTCGATGGCCTGGGGGCTCTTCAGATCCAGACCGACGGAGCGACGGCCACGGGCGCTGACATTGGCCGGCGAGGCGCCGCCGGTCCCCTTGCGGTCGATGCGCACCACGTCGGCGCCCAGGTCCGACAACAACATGCCGCAGAAGGGGCCAGGCCCGATCCCGGCGAACTCGATGACCTTCAGTCCCGTCAGCGGTCCCTGGCGCATAGTCTCAACTCCCATCCGATTTTACGGCAGCTTAGCGCCAATGACGTGCGGTCAGCCAAGGGCCTGCGCCACGCCCGCCGATCCACTCCCGTCATCCTAGGCACAAGGCCTAGGATGACGGGAGTGGGGGGATGACGAAGGTAGGCCCCTACCCGCCCCCCGGCAGCGATTGCCCGTCGTCGATGGTGATCAGGGTTCCGGCGATGGCCCGGGCGGCGGGGCCGGCCAGCATCATGAGGGCCGCGTCCAGGTCCGACGCCTCCATCAGCCGGCGGCGGGGGAAGCCCTTGAGCTGCTTCTGGCCGCCCTCGGTGGCCCACCAGGAGGCGTTGATGTCGGTCTCGATATAGCCGGGGGCCAGCGCATTGACCGCGATGCCGCGCCGCGACCACTCCCGGGCCAGGCTGCGGGTCAGCATGGCCACCGAGGCCTTGGACGCATTGTAGGCCGACAGGCCCGGCAGGGTGGTGTGGCTGGCGATGGAGGCGATGTTGACGATGCGGGCCTGGCCTGAGTCGGCGGTCCCGTTGGCGAACATCAGGCGGGCAGCGGCCTGGGCGGCGAAGAACACCCCGCGCACATTGACGTCGAAGGTGCGGTCCCACTCCTCGACGGAGAGATCCAGCGCCAGCCCCTCCCCGCCGACCCCGGCGTTGTTGATCAGGATGGAGACTGGCCCCAGGGCCGCCTCGATCTCGGCGAAGGCTGAGGGAATCGAGGCCGCGTCGGCCACGTCCAGGCGCAGGGCCATGGCCTGGCCCCCGGCGCCGGCGATCTCGCCCGCCAGGGCCTCCACCATGTCGAGCCGCCGGGCGGTCACCGCCACCGCCGCACCGGACTTGGCCAGTAGCCGGGCGAAGTGGGCGCCGAGCCCGCCGGACGCCCCGGTGACGATGGCTGTCTGGCCCGCCAGAACCTTGTCCATGATGTTTGCTCCCCAACCGCGACCTTCGCGTCCCTGTCGCGGCCGCGCGCCTCTGTATATTCTGTCTCGTCGCGATTCCCGCCTATAAGGGGCGGGTGGGCGAGCGCGTTATTTCAAGGGTTTGAGGAATGGCATTGGGCGTCCATGCGCGGGTTCTGATCGTCGCGCGCGATGACGCCCTGGCGGGACCGCTCGCCGAGGGCCTGGACCGGCTCGGCTGGCGCACCGTCACGGCGCGCGGCCCCTATGCCGCCATCGCCGCCCTGGGGGACCTGCAGGTGGAGGCCGCCATCGTCGACCTGGCCAGCGGCGGCCACGAGGCCCTGACGCTCGCCAAGCGGCTGAAGGCCGCCTGCGCCCCGCGCCGCCTGCCGGTGATCGCCATCGGCGCCCCCGGCCCCGAGCTGGACGGCCACAACTTCGACCTGACCCTGACCGCGCCGGTGCATCCGGCCCAGGTAGTGCTGCGGCTGGAGACCCTGGTGCGCATGGCGATCGCCGAGGAGGAGTTCGAGCTTCGGACCGAGACCTTCAGCGAGCGCGGCCGCCGGCTGGAGACTCCCGAACCCGATCCCAGCCCCTTCCGGGTGCTGGCCATCGGCGAGCCCGCCCCGCAGTTCCTGGCGCTGTCCAACGCGCTCACCGGCTCCGGCGCCGAGGTGGTGGGGGCGTTCACGGCCTATACGGCCTTCGACTACCTGCACGAGCGGCCCTTCGACGCCGTGGTGCTGTGGGCCGGGGACAACAGCCAGGAGGCGCTGTCCATCGCCGCCGGCATGCGCCGCAACACCCGCCTCTATCACACGCCGGCCCTGCTCTACATGAAGCAGGAGAGCTATGTGACCATGTCGGAGGCCTATCACCGGGGCATCTCCGACGTGGCCTCGCCCGAGACGCCGGAGACCGAGACCGCCAAGCGGGTGATCGAGCTGGCGCGCTCCTATCGCCGCCAGACCGCCATCCGCAAGGCCCTGGAGAAGGCCCGCGCCTCGGGCCTGATGGACCCGGCCACCGGCCTCTTCACCAGGGATCTGTTCGCCACCCATCTGGGCCGCCTGGCCCAGGCCTCGCGCCTGCGCAACCGGCCGCTGTCGGTCTGCGTGCTCAAGGTCTCCGAGCGCCCGGACGTCGAAAACGCCCGGCGCGGCGGCTGGCTGGACCGCGCCATTCCCCAGATCGGCTCGATGATCGGCCGCCTGGTGCGGGTGGAGGACACCGCCGCCCGCCTGGGGCCTGAGGTCTTCGCCCTGGCCCTGCCCGCCACCCCCCAGGCCTCGGCCCGGGCGGCGGGCGAACGGATCGCCGCGGTCATCGGCTGCACGGCCTTCGAGGCCGGCGAGGGCAAGGCGCCCTTCGTGGTGGAGTTCGACATCGGCGTCGCCGAGGTCAATCTGGCGACTGGCGTCGGCAAGGCGCTGGAAGAGGCCGCCGCAAGGGCCGTCGACAAGGCGAGCTAGGGTCTCGCCGCGTCGGCTTCCACGTCTTTCGCGATCGCCTGCATCTGCTGCGACCGCGCCTGAACCGCGGCAACGCAGCGAGTCATTGCGGCGTCGATAGCCTCGTCGCTCATGCCGTACAGCTCTCGTTTGAACGCCGGCGGAAAGTCCAGGCCTGGCTCACGGCCCTCGATCCTGCCCTGATAGTAGAACAGGCCGACCGCGAGCGACGCCTTGGCGGCCACGTCCTCCGTCGTGCCAAGGTGGTAGGAATAGGCCACCATGCATTGGAGATCCTTGGTGGTTTCGGGTGCCTCGGCATGAGCGACCCCGGCGATCATGGACGCCGTCACGATGAGCAGAGCTTTCATTGCACCCCCTGATCGGAGCAGCTTAACTCAACAGAACAAACAGGCAACCCCGTTAGGCCGCGACCGCCGCGCCAGCCAATTTCGCAAGTTCGCTCAGCACCCGTTCGGCGGCGTTGAGCCGTTGTTCGGGGGTCTCCCACTCGCCCTTCACCACCACCTTGTGGTCGGGACGGATCTTCCAGGCGACCGGGTTCTTGGTGATGAAGCCCATCAGCCCCATGGGGTTGGGGAAGTCGTCCCCGCGGAAGGTGACCACGGCGCCCTTGGGGCCTACGTCGATCTTGGCGACATTGGCCTCGCGGCAGAGGCCCTTGATGGCCACCACCTTGAGCAACTGGCCGGCTTCCGGCGGCAGGGGGCCGAAGCGGTCGATCATCTCGGCGGCGAGCGCCTCGCGGTCGCCGGACTTCTCGGCGTCGGACAGGCGGCGGTAGAGCGAGAGGCGCACGTGCAGGTCAGGGACGTAGTCCTCGGGGATCAGCACCGCGGCGCCGGTGTTGATCTGCGGCGACCAGCCCCGGTCGGTGGCGCCCTCCCCCTTGCCGGCCAGTTCCTTCAGGTCGTTGACCGCGTCCTCCAGCATCTGCTGGTAGAGTTCGACCCCGATCTCGCGGATGTGGCCGGACTGCTCCTCGCCCAACAGGTTGCCGCCGCCGCGCTGGTCCAGGTCGTGGCTGGCCAGCTGGAAGCCGGCGCCCAGGCTGTCCAGCGACTGCAGCACCTTGAGGCGGCGCTCGGCCGAGATGGTGATCTGCTTCTCGGCGGGCGTGGTCATGTAGGCGTAGGCGCGGGCCTTGGCCCGGCCGACCCGGCCGCGCAGTTGGTAGAGCTGGGCCAGGCCGAACATGTCGGCGCGGTGGATGATCAGGGTGTTGGCCGTCGGGATATCCAGGCCGCTCTCGACGATCGTGGTCGACAGCAGGACGTCGTATTGGCCCTCGTAGAAGGCGCTCATCACGTCCTCCAGCTGGGTCGGCGCCATCTGGCCGTGACCGACGACATAGCGGACCTCCGGCACCTGCTCGCGCAGGAACCGTTCCAGCTCGGTCAGGTCGGAGATGCGGGGCACGACGTAATAGGCCTGACCGCCACGGTACTTCTCCCGCAGCAGGGCCTCGCGGATGACGATGGGGTCGAAGGGGGTGACGTAGGTGCGCACCGCCAGGCGGTCCACCGGCGGGGTGGCGATGATCGACATCTCCCGGATGCCCGACAGCGACATCTGCAGGGTGCGCGGGATCGGCGTGGCGGTGAGGGTCAGCATGTGCACGTCGGCGCGAAGCTCCTTGAGCTTCTCCTTGTGCTTGACCCCGAAGTGCTGCTCCTCGTCGACGATCACCAGGCCCAGGTTCTTGAAGCCCACCTGCTTGGACAGCACCGCATGGGTGCCGACGATGATCTCCACCTCGCCGTTCTTCAGCGCCTCGCGGGTCTCGGCGGCCTCCTTGGGGGGCACCAGGCGCGACAGGCGGGTGACCTTGATGGGCCAGCCCTGGAAGCGCTCGGTGAAGGTCTTGTAGTGCTGGCGCGCCAGCAGGGTGGTCGGCGCGACGATGGCCACCTGCTGGCCGCTCATGGCCACCACGAAGGCCGCGCGCAGGGCCACCTCGGTCTTGCCGAAGCCGACATCGCCGCAGATCAGGCGGTCCATGGGCTTGCCGGCGGAGAGATCCTCCAGGATGTCGCCGATGGCCGAGAGCTGGTCCTCCGTTTCCTCGTAGGGGAAGCGGGCGCAGAACTCGTCGAATACCCCGTGCGGCGGATCGACCGGATCGGTGGTCCGGGTGGCGCGGGCCGCGGCGATTTGGATCAGGCCGATGGCCATGTCGCGCAGGCGTTCCTTGGCCTTGGCCTTGCGGGCCTGCCAGGCCGCGCCGCCCAGGCGGTCGAGCTGCACCCCGTCGCCCTCCGACCCGTAGCGGGTCAGCAGGTCGATGTTCTCGACGGGCAGGTAGAGCTTGGCCTCGGCGCCGTACTGCAACTCCAGACAGTCGTGCGGCGCGCCCTGGACCTCGAGGGTCTTCAGGCCCTCATAGCGCCCGATCCCGTGGTCGATGTGAACTACCAGGTCGCCGGGGCTGAGCGAGGAGGCCTCGGCCAGGAAGTTGGCGGCGCGGCGCTTGCGGCGCGGGCGGGCCAGGCGGTCGCCCAGGATGTCGGTCTCGGAGATGACGGCCAGGGTCTCGGTCTCGAAGCCGGACTCCAGGGGCAGGACGACCCGCTGGGGGAACTTGGGATTGGCCGCCTTGGCCGCGTCCCAATAGGGGGCCTGGGTGACATCGGTCAGGCCGTGGTCGGCCAGCATGACCCCGAGGCGCTCCGAGGAGCCCTCCGACCAGGAGGCGAACAGCACGCGTTTTCCCGCCGCGGCCAGGGCGCGGGCGTGGGCGGCCGTGGCCTCGAACAAATTGACCGAGTCCTGCTGGCGCTCGGCGACGAAGGTGCGGCCCTGGCGGGCGCCCATGTCGACGACCACCTCGCCCTCGGCCTCCTGGAAGGCGGAGAACCGCCGGGTGGCCCGTTCGGCCAGGCGGCCGCGCCATTCCTCGGCGGTGAGATAGAGGCGGTCCGGCTCCAGCGGGTGGTAGTGGACCTTGCGGTCGGCCTGGGCGCGGGCGTCGTAGGCGTCGGCGATCATCGCCAGGCGCTCGTCGCGGGCCTGGGTCGCCAGGTGGTCGATGCCGACAAGGGCCGAGCCCGGCAGGTAGTCGAACAGGGTGGCCATGTCCGGGTAGAACAGGGGCAGCCAGTGCTCCATCCCCGCCCGCCGGCCGCCGCCGCTGACCGTCTCATAGAGCGGATCGCCGCCGGGGGCGCCGAAGGCCTCCACATAGCCGCGGCGGAAGCGGGAGATGGCGTCCTTGTCCAGCAGGGCCTCGCTGACCGGATGGAGGCTGACCTCCTTGAGCTGGCGGGTGGAGCGCTGGGTTTCCGGATCGAAGCCGCGGATGGATTCCAGGGTGTCGCCGAACAGGTCCAGGCGCACCGGCTCCTCGGCGTTGGGCGGGAAGACGTCGATCACCCCACCGCGGATGGCGAACTCGCCGCGTTCGGAGACGGTTGAGGCTCGGGCATAGCCGTTGACGGCGAAATAGCGCTCCAGGTCGGCGATCTCCACCACATTGCCGGTGCGCGCCGAATAGGCCGCGCCCTCCACGGCGTCCTTGGGCGGCACGCGCTGCATGACCGCCGCCGCGGTGGTGACCAGCAGGGAGGGCTTCTTGGCGTCCAGCCCCTGGGCGAGGCGGGCGAGCGTGGTCATCCGCTGGGCGGCGACGCCCGGGGACGGGCCGGTGCGGTCGTAAGGGAGACAGTCCCAGGAGGGGAACTGCAGGACCTCGATGCCCTGGGCGAAGAAGCGGAAGGCGTCGATGAAGGCCGACAGCCGAGAGCCGTCGCGGGCCACGAACACCGAGAGGCCGCCGCGCGCCCGGACGATATCGGCCATAACCAGGGCGTCGAAGCCCTCCGGCGCGCCGATCAGGTCGAGGCGGCCGGGATCCTGGCTGATGCGCCGCGTGTCGGCCGCGCTCGGCCCGCGCGAGCCGTCAGCCGCCATGACCGTCGCCCCGGATTTCGTGAACCTTGAACCGGAAGGCCTTGATCTTGTTCAGCAAGGCCCCGTCGAATTCCGGCGGAACGTCGGCCCGTTCCATGATCCATTCGTAGAGATCGTGGTCGGGCTGCTCCAGCAGCACCTCGAAGAGGTCCACTTCATCCGGCGCCAGATCCTGGGCATGGGTGTCCGCGAACGGCCCCAGAATGAGGTCCGCTTCCCTGAAGCCCCTGTGCCACGCACGGAACTTCAGTTTTCGCAGGCGGGTATCGTCAATCGACATGTGGACGGGCCGATATAGGGCGGCCCGCCCCTCGACGCCAGTCTTCTAGGTCAGTCGCCGCCGAACCAGTTGAAGGACAAGTTCTTGAAGGCGGTCTGGCCGATCATCAGGCCGGTGCGCAGGACGGTTTCCTGGGCGCCGGGGCCGGTGGCGCGGGCCCGCTTCAGGGCCGCCATGTCGATGGTCCCGTCCAGCTGGACCAAGCCGAGGGTGGCGTCCTTGCCGGTGAACCGCAGGTCGCCGCCGCCGATCTTGTAGCTGGTGGGCAGGACCCGGATGGTCTTGGCATAGGTGGTCTGACCCATTTCGTTCTCGCCATTGGCGGTGGTGACGTCCACGAAGTCGAACATGATGGGGCCGAAGGGGTCGCTCCGGGCGCCGCCTTCCCAGGCCACAAAGTCCTCCTCCGGGGCGAAGCTGATGTTCTCCAGCCGCCAGTTCCCGACCTTCACCTCGGTGTTGGGGATGTAGTAGCCGAAGACGTCCTCGCCCTTCACGTGGCTGAAGCCGCCCGCCGCCGGGGCCGGGGCGGGGGGCGCCGCGGCGGGGGCGACCGGCGGCACGAAGCCCGAGCTGGAGGTCTCGGTCTGGCCGCCGGCCCCGGATTGCTGATTGCAGCCGGCCAGCAAGGCGGCCAGGGCCGCGGCGGTCAACAGGTTGCGCATAGGATTCTTCCCCCAAAGGTCGGCGGGAGATCATCATGGGCGGCGGCGGTCGTCCAGCTTCACGCTATGATCGCGCCATGCGGCCCGAGATTCTGTTTCCCCTCTTCGCCCCGGTCACCACGCTGAAGGGCGTCGGCGCCCGCGTGGCGCCGCTGCTGGAGAAGCTGGCGGGCCCCATCGTGCGCGACGTGCTGTTCCTGGCGCCCCACTCCGTGATCCGGCGCCGCGAGGCCACCGTGGTGGACGCCGTGGAGGGCGAGGTCCAGACCTTCCGGGTGGAGATCGACGCCTACCAGGTCCCCCGCAGCGCCCAGCAACCCTGGAAGATCAAGACCTTCGACGGCACCGGGACGCTGGACCTGATCTTCTTCGGCAGCTTCGGCGGCCAGCTGCAGGCCAAGCACCCGGTGGGCTCCAAGCGCCTGGTCTCGGGCAAGGTGGAGCGGTTCGGCCTGACCCTGCAGATCGCCCATCCCGACTACATGCTGCCCCTCGACAAGGCCGACGAGATTCCGGAGGTCGAGGCCATCTATCCCGCCACCGCCGGCCTGCCGGCCCGCACGGTGCGCAAGTTCGCCTTGGAGGCCCTGTCGCGGGCGCCCGACCTGCCCGAATGGCAGGACCCGGCCTGGCTCAAGCAGGAGGGCTTCCCGAGCTGGAAGGAGGCCCTGACCCGGCTGCACGCCCCCTTCACCGAGGCCCACCTCCTGCCCCAGGCGGCGCACATCCGCCGGCTGGCCTTCGACGAGCTGCTTGCCCACCAGCTGGCCATGGCCCAGCGCAAGGCCGACCGCCGCGCCGAACCGGCCGAGAAGATCGCGCCGGGGCCCATGGCCGCCGCCATCGTCGCCGATCTGCCCTTCACGCTCACCGGCGCCCAGGAGCGCGCCCTGGCCGATGTCCGCGCAGACTTCGCCGCCGGCGAGCGGATGAGTCGCCTGCTGCAGGGAGACGTGGGCTCGGGCAAGACGGTGGTGGCCATGCTGGCCATGGCCGACGTGGCCGCGGCCGGCGCCCAGAGCGCCCTGATGGCCCCCACCGAGATCCTGGCCCGCCAGCACTACGAGACCCTGTCGGGGCCGCTGGCCGCCCACGGGATGACCGCCGTCCTGCTGACCGGGCGCGACAAGGGCGCGGCGCGGGCCGAGAAGCTGCGGGCCATCGCCAGTGGCGCCGCCCAGGTGGCGGTCGGCACCCACGCGCTTTTCCAGGACGAGGTCCACTTCCAAAGGCTCCAGTTGGCCGTGGTGGACGAACAGCACCGCTTCGGCGTGGCCCAGCGCCAGCTCCTCCAGGCCAAGGGGCAGTCGGTCCACCTGCTGGCCATGTCGGCGACCCCCATCCCCCGCACCCTGGAGCTCACCGTCTACGGCGACCTCGACGTCAGCCGCATCGACGAGAAGCCCCCCGGCCGCACCCCGGTGGCGACCCGCGCCGCGCCCATGACCCGGGTCGACGAGGTGGAGGCCCGACTGCGCGAGGCCGTGGCCGGCGGCGCCCAGGCCTTCTGGATCTGTCCCCTGGTCTCGGAGTCCGAACTGGTGGACCTCAAGGCCGCCGAGCAGCGGGCCATCGAGCTGCGCGCCAGGATCGGTCCCGGCGTCGGCCTGGTGCACGGTAAGATGAGCGGGCCGGAGAAGGACGCCGTCATGGCCGACTTCGCCGACGACAAGATCAAGGTGCTGGTGGCCACGACCGTGGTGGAGGTGGGGGTCAATGTCCCCAACGCCACCATCATGGTCATCGAACAGGCCGAGCGCTTTGGCCTGGCCCAATTGCACCAGCTTCGAGGCCGGGTGGGTCGCGGGCGGCGGGAGAGTTCCTGTGTCCTGCTCTACGACCCGCCCCTGTCGGAGACCGCCCAGAAGCGGCTGGACATCCTGCGGCGCACCGACGACGGCTTCCTGATCGCCGAGACCGATCTGGAGCTGCGGGGCGGCGGCGACGCGCTGGGCCTGCGCCAGAGCGGCTTCCCGGCCTATGTCTTCGCCGACCCCTTCGCCCACCGCGACCTGATCGCGGCGGCCGGCGACGACGCCCGGATGATCATCGCCCGCGATCCGGAACTCACCAGCGAGCGTGGGAAGGCCCTGCGGGTCCTGCAGGAGCTGTTCGACTGGCGGGCAAGCTCGCCGCTGAAGGATGCGGGTTAGCGGAAGGGCCTAGCCCCCTCCGCCCTACCGATCGATCCGGTGCACCGCCGACCCCTTCACGGCCCGCACCTCGGTAATTGGCGGCGCGGGGCGGGCGAAGTCGGGGTTGGAGGTCAGGGCGACGACGCGCGCCTTCGCGTCGGCCTCCAGGTCGCCGTAGAAGAGGTTGTAGCCCGGCACCTTGCGCTTGTCGGCCCAGGAGCCGGCGCTCTTGAGCATCTTGGGCTTGGGCCGGGAGACCCGCAGGATGCCGCCTTCGCACCTGGCCGAAACCTGGCGGGTGAGGAAGGCCGGCCGCGCGCCCCACTCCAGACCGGTGGCGTTGGCCGCCCCCTGGTTCAGCTTGGCCGGGGCCTCGGCATCGGTGACCGCTCCCAGCAGCGGATTGAAGCAGAGCGGCGCGCGGCCGGCGAGGTTCTGCAGTTCGCTGGACCCATCCCACACCAGCGAGCGGTCCTTGAGGGCCTGGACCCGCTCGATGTCGCGGTCGAAGGCCGAGGCCCAGGCGGCCAGACAACCCGCCTCCCCTGGCCGCACGCAGGGCGGCAGGGGCGGATTGTCGGCGGGGACCACGGTCTCGATTAGATAGGCCGCCGCCAGCTTGGCGCGAACGGCGGGATTGGGGGCGACCTCCTCGGCGATCAGGCGCGAGGCCATCGTGCCCCCCTGCTCCACGCCGACGATGAGGAAGGGTCGGCCCTTGTTGTCGGCGGCCATGTATTGGCGGAAGGCGGCGGCCACGTCGGCATAGGCGAAGCGGCGGGCGTCGCGGGCGTCCTCCCGCAGGGTCAGCAGGGTGTAGAGGCTGGCCTGGCGGTAGCGGGGGGCGAACAGGCGGCCGACCCGGACAAAGGGCCCAGCATAGTTGGGCGCCACCACCCGGCGGAAGAACTTGTCGGACGGCACGTCGTCGATGGGGCTGTTCCAGTCGCGGCCGCCATCGAAGGTGGTGGGGGCGACGAAGAAGACGTCGGCGGGAGGATCGCCCGCGGTCCAGACGTCGGGCTTGGCGGGCAGCAGGGCCCAGGCCGCCCGCTGGGTGTAGTCGGGCGCCGGCGGCGGCCGGTAGGTCTGGAACGGCTCCTTGGGGTCCAGGGCGTTGCTGGCGATGTCGTCGCGCCAGACGAAGGCGGCCATGACCACCAGGCCCAGGAAGGCCACGGCGGCCGCGCACACCAGCCGCTTGAAGCCCTTGGGACGTTGCGCCATCGCCTACCTGTAGGGGTCCGGCTGAGAGAGGTAAGACTTCACGTAGTCGGTGATGCCGTCCTCTAGCGCGGTCATCGGCTGGTTGAAGCCGGCGGCCTTGAGGCGGTCCATCTTCGCCTGGGTGAAGTACTGGTACTTGTCGCGGATGGCCGGCGGCATGGGGGTGTATTCGATCTGGGCCGGCTTGCCGGCGGCGGCGAAGACGGCCTTGGCCATGTCCTCGAAGGTGCGCGCGGTCCCGGAACCCAGATTGTAGACCCCATTGACCTGCTCGGACTTCACCAGCCAGGCCACCACATCGGCGACGTCGCGCACATAGACGAAGTCGCGGGTCTGGCCGCCGTCGGCCACCCCCTCGCGATAGGACTTGAAGAGCTGCACGGCATGGCCGCCCGCGACCTTGGGCCAGATCTGCGAGGCCACCGACTTCATCGAGTCCTTATGCTCCTCGTTGGGGCCGTAGACGTTGAAGAACTTCAGCCCCACCCACTGGGGCGGAGCGTAGTCGCGGGCCGCCTGGCGGGCGGCGAAGAGATCAAACAGGGCCTTGGACCAGCCATAGGTGTTGAGCGGCCGCAGGGCCGCCAGCGAGGCCAGGTCGTCCTTATCGTCGAACTCCGTCGCGTCGCCATAGGTGGCCGCCGAGGAGGCGTAGACGAAGCGGCGCTGGCGGTCGGCGCACCAGCGGAACAGGTCGCGGCTCAGGGTGAAGTTGGCGTGGACGATCTTGTCGGCGTCCGGCTCGGTGGTGGACGAGACCGCCCCCATGTGGACGACGATCTCGATGTCGCGCCAGCGCTTCTCCAGCCACTCGAACATGGCCTCGGGCGCCACGAAGTCGCCGATCGGGTGCTTGGCGATGTTGCGCCACTTGCCGAGGTCGGCCTCCAGCAGCCAGTCGCAGACCACCACGTCGAGGCTGGGGTCTTCGGCCAGTTTGGCGACGATATTGGAGCCGATGAAGCCGGCCCCACCGGTGACGAAGGCGATGCGGCGGGTCATGTGGGCTCCTTGGCGGTCATGCGGGCGATGGCCGCGGTGGTGGAATAGCCCTCGACGATCTGGGCCAGGCGCACCTCGCCGCCCCAGGCCTTGACGAGATCGCCCCCCACCACCTGGTCTTCCGAATAGTCGGCGCCCTTGATCAGCACCTCGGGCTGGGCGGCCTCGATCAGCCTGATCGGGGTGTCCTCGTCGAAGGGCACCACCAGGTCGACGCAGCCCAGGCCCGCCAGAACCATGGCCCGGCCCTCCAGGTCGTTGACCGGACGGCCCTCCCCCTTCAGCGCCTTGACCGAGCGGTCGGAGTTGAGACCCACCACCAAGCGGTCGCACCAGGCGCGGGCCTGGTTGAGATAGGTGACGTGGCCCCGGTGCAGGATGTCGAAGCAGCCGTTGGTGAAACCCACCCTCAGGCCCTTGGCCCGCCAGCGGGCGATCTCGTCGACCATCCGCTGGGGCGTGACGATCTTGTGCTCGGCCGGAGCCATGTGGGCCGTCAGCGCCGCCTCGATCAGCTCCTCGGGCAGCACCGTGGCGGTGCCGGCCTTGCCCACCGCCACCCCCGAGGCCAGCATGGCGAAGGCGATGGCCTCGGCGAACGGCGTGCCCGCGGCGAGCGCCAGGCCCAGCGCCGCGAGCGTCGTGTCGCCGGCCCCGGAGGCGTCGAACACCTCCCGGGCGGCGGTGGGGAAATGGACCACGGGCTGGCCGCGGACGGCGAGCGTGATGCCTTTCGAGGCCCGCGTGACCAGGATGGCCTTGGCCTCGCAGAGCGACAGGGCGTGGGCCAGGGCCAGCTCGATCTCGGCATTGGTCCCGGTGGGCAGGCCGGTGGCGTAGGCCAGCTCGGCGGCGTTGGGCTTGATGACCTCGACCTCGCCATAGCGCAGGAAGCTGCGGGCCTTGGAATCGACGATCACCGGACAGCCGGCCGCGCGGCAGGCGGCGATCACCGCGTCCGTGACGACGCCCTTGCCATAGTCCGACAGCAGGATGGCGCCGGCCCCCTTGGCCACGTCGGCGATGGTGCGCACCAGGCGCTGCTCGACCTCGCCCGTCGCCGGGCGGCTGGCCTCCAGGTCGACCCGCAGCAGCTGCTGGCCGCCGGAGACGAAGCGGGTCTTGAGCGTGGTGGGCCGGTCGGGATCGGTGACCAGGAAGCCCTCGATGCCGGTCTTGTCGCCGATCAGCCGCAGGGCCTCGTGGCCCTCGCTGTCGCCGCCGACGAGGCCGATGAGGGCCACATCGCCGCCCAGGGCCGCCACGTTGCGGGCCACGTTGCCCGCCCCGCCCAGCATCACCAGCTCACGATCCCGCGCCAGCACCGGGATCGGCGCCTCCGGCGACACCCGGGTGACGTCGCCATAGACGAAACGGTCCACCATCAGGTCGCCGACACAGACGACGCGCTGGCCCGAAAGGCGGCTGAGAAGTTGCTGCAGGGTCGACAAATCCATCCCCAAGGCTCTGAGGCTGGACGGCCGACGGGTCAAGCCGCGCGCGCGAGATTCCGCGTCGGGCGGGGTCCCTAGTCTCGGGCGGCGTGCAGGGCCTTCAGGATCTTCAGCAGGCCCTGGGCGGAGTCGAGGGGCAGGCAGCTGGGCCCATCGCAGAGCGCCTTGTCCGGGTCGTGGTGGAATTCCAGGAAGACGCCGTCGGCGCCGGCCGCCACCGCGGCCTTGGCGATGATCGGCACGCCCTCGCGCCGGCCGCCGGTGGAGGCGCCGTTGGACTTGGGATTGGCCCCGGGCAGCTGCACGGCGTGGGTGGCGTCGATGGTCACCGGCGCGCCGAGCTGCTTCATCTCCTCGATGCCCAGCATGTCGACCACCAGGTTGTTGTAGCCGAAGGAGACGCCGCGCTCGCAGAGGATCACCCGGTCCTCGCCGATGGCCTCTTTGATCTTGTCGAGGATGTTGCGGCAGTCCCAGGGAGCCAGGAACTGGCCCTTCTTGACGTGCAGCAGGCCGCCGGCCGCCTGGGTGGCCCGGGCGGCGGCCACCACCAGGTCGGTCTGGCGGCACAGGAAGGCCGGGATCTGCACCAGGTCGGCGATCTCGGCGACCGGCTCCACCTGATCCAGCTCGTGCAGGTCGGTGGCGATGGGCAGGTCGAACTCGGCCTTGATGGCCTTGAGCATCTTCAGACCCTCGACCAGGCCGGGCCCGCGATAGCTATGGATCGAGGAGCGGTTGGCCTTGTCGAAGCTGGCCTTGAACACATAGGGCAGGTTGAGCTCGCGGGTGACCTGCTTCAGGTGGCGCGCGGTGTCGCGGGCCAGCTCGATATCCTCCAGGACGTTCAGGCCCGCGATGACCACCAAGGGCTGGCCGTCACCGATCGAGATGTTCCACTTGTTCAGGGTCAGGACGGCCATGGACGGGGCTCCGGTCGGTCAGGGGCTTTGCGGTCGGCGCCTAAGTGGCGCGCGGACGGGCTCTTCACAAGCGGCAATTGATGGCCTGCATCCGTGGCCCAAACAGGGCCGTAGGTTCAGCAAGGGCCGCTCGATTTTTCCCGACGCCAATCCAGTGTTAGTATCCAGCTAAGAGATCGGGAGTTGCGACCATGACCCTGGCGCATGAATCGTCCCTCGTGGCCCTCGCGGCCTCCCCCCGCGCCTTCCGCAGGCTGCCGGCCCTGGCCGACGTGCCGGAGATCTTCCGCACCGCGCTGCGGCTGATGGCGCGTAACTGGATGGCCGGCGAGCTCACCTTCGTCATGCCCAACGGCCATGAGTTGAAGCTGGAGGGCGAAGGCGGCCCCCAGGCGCGGATCGTGGTGCGGGATTTCCGCTTCATTCGCCGGGCCCTGGCGGCTGGCGACATCGGCTTCGCCGAGGGCTATGCGGCCGGTGAGTGGGACACCCCCAACCTGACCGCGGTGCTCAGCGTCTTTTCCCTGAACTACGACAATCTGCGGCGGATCACCCAGGGCAACCCCATCGTGGGGGTGTTCAACTTCATCAACCACGCCCTGCGCAGCAACACCCGCCAGGGGTCGAGGCGCAACATCCACGCCCATTACGACCTGGGCAACGACTTCTATTCCCGCTGGCTCGACGCCAGCATGACCTACTCCTCGGCCCGCTTCGACCATGCCGGCCAGAGCCTGGCCGAGGCCCAACGCAACAAGTACGCGACCCTCGCCCAGACGATGGACCTGCGGGCCGGCCAGAGCGTGCTGGAGATCGGCTGCGGCTGGGGCGGCTTCGCCGAGTTCGCGGCCAAGGAGGTGGGCGCGCGGGTTACCGGCATCACCATCTCCCAGGCCCAGTACGACTTCGCGCGCAAGCGGATGTTCGACCAGGGCCTGGCCGAGAAGGCCGACATCCAGCTGATCGACTATCGCGACGTCGAGGGGACCTTCGACCGCGTGGCCTCCATCGAGATGTTCGAGGCGGTCGGCGAGCGCTACTGGCCCACCTATTTCAGCAAGATCTCCCAGGTCCTGGCCCCCGGCGGCCGGGCCGGCCTGCAGATCATCACCATCCAGGAGGCGCTGTTCGAGGACTACCGGCGGCGCGCCGACTTCATCCAGAAATACATATTCCCGGGGGGCATGCTGCCCTCGGAGAGCCGGCTCCAGGCCGAGACCGACAAGGCGGGCCTGGCCTGGACCGGCGTCTCCCGCTTCGGCCAGGACTATGCCGACACGCTTGCCCAATGGTCCGAGCGGTTCGACGCCCGCTGGGACGAGATCAAGGGCCTCGGCTTCGACGAGAAGTTCCGCAAGATCTGGCGGTTCTATCTGAGCTATTGCGACGCCGGTTTCCGCACCCGGCGGACCGACGTGGTGCAGCTTGGTCTCTCAAAGGCCTGACCGCCCCCTGTTCTGGAGCGCCGACGCCCCTTAAGTAGCGGGGATGACCGTCGCACACAGCGTCCTGGACGCCATCGGAAACACGCCGCTCATCCGCCTGGCCCGCGCCAGCGAGGCCACGGGCTGCGAAATCCTCGGCAAGGCCGAGTTCATGAACCCCGGCCAGTCCGTGAAGGACCGGGCGGCGCTCTACATCATCCGCGACGCCGAACGGCGCGGCCTGCTGAAGCCCGGCGGGCGGATCGTGGAGGGCACGGCGGGCAATACCGGTATCGGCCTGGCCATGGTCGCCGGCGCCAGCGGCTACAAGACCACCATCGTCATCCCCCGCACCCAGAGCCAGGAGAAGAAGGACGCCATCCGCCTCCTGGGCGCGCAACTGGTGGAGGTGGACGCGGTCCCCTATTCCAACCCCGACAACTATGTGCGTTATTCCGGGCGCTTGGCCGAAGAACTTAATGCAAAAGAGCCGGCGGGCGCCATCTGGGCCAATCAGTTCGACAATGTCGCCAACCGCCAGGCCCACGTGGAGACCACGGGTCCGGAGATCTGGGAACAGACCGGCGGCAAGGTGGACGGCTTCATCTGCGCCGTCGGCTCGGGCGGCACCCTGGCGGGGATCGCCCGGGCCCTGCGCGCCGAAAAGCCCGACGTGGCCATCGGCCTGGCCGACCCGCACGGGGCGTCCCTCTACAGCTGGTTCACCGACGGCGAGCTGAAGTCGGAAGGGACCTCCATCAGCGAGGGCATCGGCCAGGGGCGGATCACCGCCAACCTCGAGGGCCTGACCATCGACCATGCCTACCGCATCGGCGACGAGGAGATGCTGCTGGCCATCTACGGCATGGTGGAGCACGAGGGCCTGGTGATGGGCGGTTCCACGGGGATCAATGTGGCCGGCGCGATCCGCATGGCCCGGGACCTGGGCCCCGGCCACACCATCGTGACCATCCTATGCGATCAGGGCTCCCGCTATCAGAGCAAGATCTACAATCCGCAGTTCCTGAAGGAGCGGGGCCTGCCGGTCCCCGGCTGGCTATGACCGATCCCCTCGTCTCCACCGACTGGCTGGCCGCCCACCTGGGGGAGGTCCAGCTGGTGGACGCCACCTGGTTCATGCCGGGCGAGGGGCGCGAAGGCCACGCCGACTATCTGGCGGCCCACATCCCCGGCGCGGTCTTCTTCGACATCGACGCCGTCGCCGACAGGACCGTCGACCTGCCCCACATGCTGCCGACAGCCGAAGACTTCGCCGAGGCGGCGGGTGCGCTCGGCCTGTCGCGGGACGCCACCATCGTGGCCTATGACAGCTTCGGCATCCGCTCGGCCGCCCGGGTCTGGTGGACCCTGCGGGTGATGGGGTTCGCCAAGGTCTTCGTCCTCGACGGCGGTCTCAAGAAGTGGCTGGCCGAGGGCCGGCCGACCGAGGCTGGCCAGGCCGCCCTGCCCGCCACCACCCTGGCTCCCAGCCTCGACGCCGGCTTGGTCCGCGACCTGGGCGCGGTGAAGAACCTGCTGACCTCCAAGGCCGCCCAGCTGGTGGACGCCCGAGGCGCGGCGCGTTTCCGCGGCGAGGCGCCCGAGCCCCGCGCCGGCCTACGCTCGGGCCACATGCCCGGGGCCTGCAACACCCCCTTCGACAGTCTGCTGAACACCGACGGCACGATGAAGTCCGCCGAGGACCTGAAGGCGCTGTTCCGCGCCGCCAAGGTCGATCTTACCGCCCCCATCGTCACCACCTGCGGCTCGGGCGTCACCGCCTCGGTGGTGGCCCTGGCGCTGGCGCGGCTGGGGCGACAGGACGTGGCGGTCTATGACGGCTCCTGGACCGAATGGGGCGGCCGGCCGGACACAGCCGTGGTGACCGGTCCTTGAGGGTACGGCTTGCCGCCGAGGCGGATCTGCCCCGACTGCCGGAGATCGAGCTCTCGGCCGTCGACGCCTTTCTGAACACCTCGATGCCGCCTGGGCCGCTGTCGACTGCGACCCCCGCCGAGGGGTGGCGCGACGCCCTGAACCACGCCACGCTCTGGGTGGTCGATGATGAACAGGGCACGCCTATCGGCTTCCTGGGCGCGCACCGGGACGGGGGCGAGCTTCATATCCTTGAGTTCGACGTCGAAGCCGCTCATCAGGGCAAGGGACTGGGCCGTCAGCTCCTCAACCACGTCATCGGCTGGGCCCGCACCGAAGGTTTGTCGGAGCTGACCCTGACGACGTTCCGGAACATTCCCTGGAACGGGCCCTTCTACGCGGCCATGGGGTTCGCCGAAATCTCCGACGCAGACATGCCGTCGCATCTCGCCGAGACCCTTGAGGCCGAGCGCGCGCGCAACCTCGAGGAGCGCTGCGCCATGCGGCTGACCCTCTAGTTCCGCGTGGGGATTCGCACCGGCAGGGTCTCGTAGCCCTTCACGAACACCGAATGGGTCCGCTGCGGCTCGGCCATCACCTCGACGGTGGGGAAGCGGGCCAGAATCTCCTCCCAGATGATCTGCAGCTGCAGCTCGGCCAGGCGGTTGCCGACACAGCGATGGACGCCGAAGCCGAAGGACAGGTGCTGGCGGGGCCGCTCGCGGTCGATGATGTAGCTGTCGGGATTGGCGATGACCTCGTCGTCGCGGTTGCCCGAGACGTACCACATGGCCACCCGGTCGCCCTTCCTGATGGTCTTGCCGCCGATCTCGTGATCCTCGGTGGCGGTCCGGGCCATGTGGGCCAGCGGAGTCTGCCAACGGATGGTCTCCGAGACCATGGACGGGATCAGGGACGGGTCGGCCCTCAGCTTGGCGTACTGGCCGGGGTTCTGGTTCAGGGCGTAGATCGAGCCGGAGATGGTGTTCCGCGTCGTGTCGTTGCCGCCGATGATCAGCAGGGTGACGTTGCCGTGGTATTCATGCTCGTCCATGTCCCGCGTGGCCGGATTGTGGGCCAGCATGGAGATCAGGTCGAACTTCGGCTCGGTCGCCTTGATCCGGTCGGCCCAAAGGCCGTCGAAGGCGTCGAAGCACTTGGTGAGCTCGCTGCGCTTCTGCTCCCAGCTCTCGCAGACCCCGTGGCCCGGCGGATTGGTCATCATGTCGGACCAGTAGGTCAGGGACCGCCGCTGCTCGAAGGGGAAGTCGAAGAGGGTGGCGAGCGTCATCGCCGTCAGTTCCTTCGACACCAGGTCCACCCAGTCGAAGGTCTCGCCGATCGGCAGGCCGTCCAGGATCGCGCCGGCCCGCTCGCGGATCACCGGGGCCATCAGGTGCAGGTTGTGGGGCGCCACGGCCGGGCTGACGGCCTTGCGTTGCACGTCGTGCTTGGGCGGATCCATGGAGATGAAGCTGGGGCGGGTCGGGCGGCCGGCCGATTCGGCCTTGGACTCCAGGCTCGCCAGGACAATGCCGTCGGCCGAGGAGAACACCTGGTGATTGGTGTCGACGGCCATGATGTCGTTGTACTTGGTGATCGACCAGTAGGGGCCGTAGTCGCTTTCAGCGGTGTAGTGGACCGGGCTTTCCCGGCGCAGGCGCTCGAACTGGGCCCACATGGCGTCCTGGCTGAACAGCTCTGCCTGGGCGGGATTGAGCTGGTCCAGAGGCAGGGCCGCGGCCTGCTCGCGGGCCTCATGGCGGATGTCGACGGACCCGTCGCTCATGGTCGTTCTCCCTGACTGGCGAGGCCTCATGGGCGCACGCTCTCTTGTCGTTGGGTCAATCACGACGAACCGAACACTGTATTGCAAGGACCATCTGGCGCGGCCCTGCCCGGCTCACCGCACCGGCGGCGGGTAATGCAGGCCCGGCTGTGGGGCGTTCCAGAGGGCGTTGAGACCGCGCTCCAACTTCAGGGCCGAGCCCTGGCCCAGGTTGCGGCGGAAGACCTCGTCGTAGGCTCCCACCTGATGGAGGGCCTGGAAGGCCCAGTCGGGTTTCAGCCCCAGCCGCGGGCCGAGATCGCTCTCCACCCCCAGCAGGCGGCGAACGCGCGGATCGGGCGAGGTGTCACGGGCCTTGGCCACATTGGCGGCGTTGAGTTTCAATTCCTCGCCCAGCATCAGGCCGTAGACGCTCCAGCGGACGATGTCGGTCCAGGCCGGGTCGTCCTGGCGCACCACGGGGCCGAGGGGCTCCTTGGAGATCACCGTGGGCAGGATCACGTGAGCGTTGGGGCTGTTCATCAGGGAGCGGGCCGAGGCCAGGGCCGAGATGTCGGCGGTGAAGGCGTCGCAGCCCTCGGCCTGGTAGGTGTCGCGGGCCTCGACTTCGGTGGCCACCACCACGGGCCGGTAGGACAGGCCGCGCAGCTTGAAGTAGTCGGCCAGGTTGTCCTGGCTGGCGGTCCCGGCCTGGACGCAGATCCGCGCGCCGTTCAGCTCGTCGGCGCTGGCCAGGGCCAGGGCCCTGGGCGCCAGGAAGCCCTGGCCGTCGAAATAGGTCACCACGGGGAAGTCCAGGCCCCCGGCGTCGCGGGCCAGGGTCCAGGAGGTGTTGCGCGACAGGAGGTCTATCTTGCCGCCGTTGAGGGCGGCGAAGCGGTCCTGGGCCGGGATGGCGGTGAACCGCACCGCCTTGGCGTCCCCCAGCACCGCGGCGGCCACCGCGCGGCAGACATCGACGTCGAAGCCGCGCCAAGCCCCCTTCTCGTCGGCGAAGGCGAAGCCCGCCAGACCCGGATGGACGCCGCAGGCGAGCCAGCCGCGGGCCTTCACGGCGGCCAGAGTCGGGCTGGCCTTGGCGCGCAGCACCTGGGTGGCAGGATCGGTGGCGGTCACGGCGGTGGCGGTCGGGGCCGCGGTGGGCGTCGACGCATCCCCGCAGGCGGCCAGCCAGAGGCAGAGGCCCAGCGCCAGGGTTAGGCGTTTCCACATGCGGCGCTCCTTGATCACGGGCCTCCCGAAGGCTCTAAGGGGTTCGAGGCATTGTCGCCCCTGTTCGTTCCGAGCCGTCAACCCGCATGGCCGAAGAAACCCGTCTGATTCGCGCCGGCGCCGCCCCCAAGTCGCTGGCCAAGACCGTGGGCCCGCCGATCCAGAAGGGCTCCACCGTCCTGCTGCCCAACGCCGAGGCCCTCTATGACGACGAGGGCTTCATCACCTATGGCCGCCAGGGCCTGGCGGCCCACGACGCCCTGCGCGACGCGCTTTGCGAGATGGAGGGCGGCAAGGGCGTCTGCCTCTACCCCTCGGGACTCGCGGCCCTGACCGGCGCCATGCTGGCGGTGCTGAGGGCCGGCGACGAGGTGCTGGTCACCGACAATATCTACAAGCCCACCCGCCGGTTCTGCGACCATGTGCTTAAGCGCTTCGGGGTCGGCGTGCGCTATTTCGATCCCCGGGAAAGCCCCGAGGACCTGGTGGGCGGCGCGAGCGCGGCCACGCGGCTGATCGTGATGGAGAGCCCCGGCTCGCTCTCCTTCGAGATGCAGGACCTGGCCGCCGTGGCGCGGCTGGCCAGGGCGCGGGGCATCCTGACGCTCGCCGACAACACCTGGGGCGCGGGCTACCTGATCAAGCCCCTGGCCCAGGGCGTGGACATCAGCGTCCAGGCGCTCACCAAGTATGTGGGCGGCCATTCCGACGTCTTCATGGGCTCGGCGGCGGCGTCCGATCCGACCCTGGTGGGCCAGCTGGAGAACGGGATCACCCACCTGGGCTGGGCCGTGGCGCCCGAGGACGCCTACCAGATGCTGCGTGGCCTGCGCACCCTGCCCGTCCGCCTGGCGCGGCAGGGCAAGAGCGGCCTGGCCATCGCCGCCTGGCTGCGGGAGCAGCCAGAGGTGGGGCAGATCCTCCACCCCGCCCTGCCCGGTTGTCCCGACCATGATCTCTGGGCGCGGGACTATGTCGGCGCATGCGGCCTGTTCGGGTTCGTGTTCAAACCCGCGCCGGAAGAGGCGGTCAACGCTTTCCTCGACGCGCTCGACCTGTTCGGCCTGGGTTTTTCCTGGGGCGGGTTCGAGAGCCTGGCCATCTCGTGTGATCCCCAGCTCCACACCCGCAAGCACCGCCGCGACTATGGCGGCCCGCTGATGCGGCTGCACATCGGCCTGGAGAACGCCGAGGACCTGATGGC
>NZ_JAUSLW010000096.1 GCF_030645195.1 Phenylobacterium sp.
GAACCTTGCAACTTCCCGCGCCTCACGCTCCGATGCGCGCCGACCTGCCGCACCTGCGGCGGCGATCCGTCGGGAGGGCGCGATGACCGTTCGAACAGGCAGCTGCCTCTGTGGCGCCAGGGCCTACGAGATCGACGGCGAGATCGGCGCGGTCTGGGTCTGCCACTGCTCCCTCTGCCGCAAGGCCTCGGGCTCGGTCGGCGCCGCCATCCTCATCGTCCCTCGGGCCCAGTTCCGGTGGCTGAAGGGCGAGGATCACGGCGTCACCTTCGCCCTGCGCGAAACCTACACGATCACCCGCTGCAGGACCTGCGGCACGCCGCTCCCGGCCGAGACCGACGCGGCCAACATCTATGTCACGGCAGGGACCCTGGACACGCCGCTCGGCAAGGGAATCCGCACCCACCTGTTCTGCGCCTCGCGAGCCGACTGGGACCGTGACGAACCGGACGCCCGGCATTTCGACGAGCGGTCGACGGGATGACGCGACAGCCCCACGCGATGGGCGACTCCGCCTGATCGCATCGTGCCCTAGAGCACGTCAGGCGGAAGTGGACACCGGTTCCGCCGCCCGGCGTGCTCCAATGTTTTGAATCTAGACCCTTCTTGCCGTTTCAGATGAGTCCATCTGAAACGGTCAGGGTCTAGGCGAGCGCCTTGGAGAGCCGCAGCCAGAGCTGTTGGTCGAAGTCCTTGTCCGGGGCGGCCTGGCCCATGCGCACGACCACGAGCCTGCGGCTCGGCGCGACGTAAAGCTTGCGGTCCAGCGCCCCCAGGGCCGCCACCAGGTCGGCCGGGGCGGCCGGGGCGGCCGGGGCGGCCGGGATCAGCGGGCCTTCGGTGGGCTTGGCCAGGGGGCGGATCGTCGTGGCGCTCCCGTTGAGCCACCAGAGGCGGCCATAGGCGGGATTGGTCCGGGACCGGACGAACATCGCCCTGAGCTGGGCCTCGGAGACGATGGTCCGGCCGTCGGCGGCGCGGCCGCCGTCCAGCACCAGCTGGCCGAAGGTGGCGACGTCCCGGGGGCTGGTGACCAGGCCCGTGGGGTTGCCCACGTCCCCGAAGCCGGCCGGGCGCTTGCGCCAGGCCGTATCGGTCATGCCGGCCGGCGCCGTCAGCCAGTCGTGGGTCAGCCCCTCCAAGGGCGCCTTGGCGGCGGCGGCCAGGACCTGCTTGGTCACGGCGTAGGCCGGTGTGTTGTAGAGGAAGACCGAGCCGGCGGGGGCGGCGTAGCCGAGCCTCTCGTCCAGGCCCGAGCTCATGGTCAGCAGATCGATCACCCGGATCGCCCGCTCCTGGTCGGGCGCGGCCCGGGACCAGCCCGCGCCGACATGGTCGGAGACAGGAGTCGAAACCTCGATCAGGCCCTTGTCGACCGCGATGCCCACCAGCATCGCGACGAAGCTCTTCTGCTGGGAGGCCACGTCCTCCAGCAGGGCGCCCTGCGCCGTCGTCCCATAGGCGAAGGCGGCGCGGAACGCTCCGGCGTCGGCGGGCAGGGGCCAGTTGCGCTCGACGACGGTCCGACGATCCCGCACCACCAGGAAGCCGGTGGTCCTCTGGCCCTCGACATAGTCCAGCACCCCCTGCAGGGCCGGGGAGGGGGCCTCGGCGGCGGCCGCCGCGGGGGTGGCGGCCAGGGCGCCGGCGCCGGCCAGCAGGTCTCGACGGGACGGGGTCATGCGCGGCTCCTAGGGGCGAAAGTCCAGACCGGAAATATCCGACTATGGCGGCAAAGAAACCTGCCGCGGCTCCAGACCAACCTGGCGCCCGCGGCCAATCGCTACAATGCGCCGCGCACCCTTGGGGCCAACCGGATCGACCGGTGCTAGGGTGCCGGCTGGCATGGAGGTCGGCATGGGCGCGTCACGTCGCGGAGTCATCCTGGGGGCGGGGGCCCTGGCGACGGCGACGCCGGCGGCCCAGGCCGCGCCGGCCGGCCCCGACGCCGCCTGGTTCCAGGCGGTGCTCGAGCGCTTCGCCGGCTTCGGGGTGAAGGCCTCGGGCGGGCCGGGCGACACGGCCAGCGGCGCCTGGCTCGAGGCCGAGCTCGCCGGGCTGGGCTACCGGTGCGAACGCCAGGCCTTCGAGGTCCCCTACGCCGAGGTGCGGACGGCGACCCTGGCGGTGGGCGACCACCAGGCGCCGGTGTTTCCTCAGGCCATCGTGATCCCGACCGGTCCCGGCGGATTGTCCGCGCCGCTGCGGCTGGCGACGTCGGAGGGCGGCCTGGACGGGGCGATCGCGCTCATCGTGCTGCCGTTCCGGCGCTGGGTGAGCACGGCCGAGCCGGCGGTGTCGCGCGCGCTCACCGACGCCTTCGGCCGTGGCGCGGAGGCGGCGGTGCTGGTGACCACCGGGCCGACCGGGGAGGCCGTGGCCCTGAACGTCAGCGCCGCCAAGCCCGGTTTCCGCAAGCCGGTGGCCATCCTGGCTCCGAAGGACGCCGAGCCCTTCGTGGCGGCGGCCCGGACGGGGCAGGCCGCCGCGCTCACCGTCGACGCCGTGTCGGGGCGGCGGCCGGCCTACAACCTGATCGCGCGCCTCGACCTGGGCGCGCCCAAGACCCTGATCGTCACGACGCCCCGCTCGGGCTGGTTCACCTGCGCGGCCGAGCGAGGGTCCGGCCTGGCGGTGTGGTTGGCCCTGGCCCATGGCCTGGCGGCCGCCAAGCCCGGGGTGAACCTCGAATTCGTCGCCACCAGCGGGCACGAGTACATCTATCTGGGCGGTGAGCAGTACCTCGAACACCGCGCGCCCAAGCCCTCGGCCACGCGGATGTGGGTCCATATCGGCGCCAGCGCGGCGGCGCGCGACTGGCACGAGCTGGCCGGCGGCCTGCGGCCCCTGCCCAGCGCCGACGCCCAACGGGTGCTGACCGCCACGCCCGAGGTGATCGACCGCGTGCGCGCCGCCTTCCAGGGGATCAGCGGCCTTGAGGCCGTCTATCTCGCCAGCAAGGCCAATGCCGGGGGCGAACTGGTGAATGTGATCGAGGCGGGCTACGCCCCGGCGATCGGCCACTATGGCGGTCACCGCTACTTCCACACCGCCGGCGACGACCTGCGCTGCGTCTCCGGCGACCTGGTGGCGCCGGTGGCCGCGGCGTTCCGGGCGGCGATCACGGCGACCCTGACCTAGACCGCGCGGGACCTCGACGGTCACATGTCGGCCCCTGTCGGCCGGCCGCGAAGTCCCCAACGCCTTGCGCCGCAACACCTCGCGGCCCGTGCGGGGCCTGTGAAGGGCCTTGTCCTCCATCCGCGACGACCGACATGTGAAACGAGGCGCCCGGCTTGACTCTCCGCCCCACCTGTCGCACCGCCGAGACATGAAAACCCTGCTGACCGCGGCCGCCTGCGCCGCCCTGCTCACGGCCCTCCCGGCCCAGGCCGCCGACCTCGCCGCCACCGCCGCGAGCCTGCGCGACAAGGCGCTTTCCGACCCCACCGCCTGGGACGTCCTGGAGAGCCTGACCACCGAGATCGGCGGCCGCTCCGTCGGCTCGCCGGCCATGGCCCGGGCCAAGGACTGGAGCGTCGCCACCTTCCAGCGCCTGGGCTTCGCCAACGTGAAGGTCGAGACCTTCCAGACCGGCGCCTGGTCGCGGGGGCCGGAGAGCGCCGCCATCGTCTCGCCCTATCCCCAGCCCCTGCACATCCTGGGTCTCGGCGGCTCCTCGCCCACCCCGGCGGGCGGGCTGGAGGCCGAGATCGTGGTCTTTGCCGCCTATGCCGACCTGCTGGCCCAGCCGCCGGGCGCCCTGAACGGCAAGATCGCCGTGGTCACCCAGAAGATGACCCGAACCCAGGACGGCTCGGGCTACGGCGCCATCAACGCCCAGCGCACTTCCGGGCCCGTCGAGGCCGCCAAGCGCGGGGCCGTGGCCTATCTCACCCGCTCGCTCTCCACCGACGACACCCGGCTGCCGCACACGGGCGGCGCGACGCCGGCGGGTATTCCGGCCGCGGCGCTCTCCACCGTCGACGCCGAGCTGCTGGACCACATGGCCGCCCGCGGCCGGCCGATCCGCATCCGCCTGGACATGGCCTCCAGCTTCGATCCCAAGGCCACGGCCTGGAACATCTCCGGCGAGATCGTCGGGCGCGAGAAGCCCGACGAGGTGCTGGTGATCGGCGGCCACCTGGACAGCTGGGACCCCGGCACGGGGGCCGTGGACGACGGCGCGGGCATCGCCATCATGACCGGCGCCGCCAAGGTCATCGCCAGCCTGCCCAAGGGCCCGCGCCGCACCATCCGCGTGGTGATGTTCGGCTCCGAGGAGCAAGGCGGCAGCGGCGGCGCCTATGCCGCGGCCCACAAGGACGAGATCGGCAAGATCGTGCTGGTGGGCGAGAGCGACGAGGGGGCCGGGGCGATCTGGCAGGCCGACCTGCCCAAGGGCGCCGGCGCCGCCCCGGAGATGGCCGCATTCGCCAAGGCCGTCGCGCCCCTGAAGGTGATCGTCACCGGGCAACCCAGCCGGTTCGGCGGCTCCGACGTGGCCGGCATGGTGCGCCTGGGGGCGCCGGTCGTTGACCTGCACCAGGACGCCAGCCGCTATTTCGACCTGCACCACTCGGCCGACGACACCCTGGACAAGGTCGACCCCAAGGAGCTGGCCCAGAACGTCGCGGTCTGGACCGCCTTCCTCTACACCGTCGCCGACAGCGACATCGATTTCCGCAAGCTCGCCTCGGAGGCCAAGTGAGCCAACCCCTTTCCGGCCACCATGTCGCCCTGCTGCTGGGCGGCCTCTCCTCCGAACGCGATGTCAGCCTGGTCTCGGGCCGGGCCTGCGGCGACGCCCTGGAGCGCCTCGGCGCCAAGGTCACCCGCGTGGACGCCGGCCGCGATCTCGCCCAGGTGCTGGCCAGGCTGAAGCCCGACGTCTGCTTCAACGCCCTGCACGGCGAGTGGGGGGAGGACGGCTGCGTCCAGGGGGTGCTGGAGACCCTGGCCCTGCCCTACACTCACTCGGGCGTGCTGGCCTCGGCCCTGGCCATGGACAAGGCCAAGTCCAAGGCGGTGCTGGCCGCCGCCGGGGTGACCGTGCCGGGCGGGGGTCTGTTCAACCGCTTCGAGGCCGCCGCCGGCCACGTGATGGCGCCACCCTATGTGGTGAAACCCAACGCTGAGGGGTCATCGGTCGGGGTCTATATCGTCCTGGACGGGGCCAATCGGCCGCCGCAGGAGATCGTCGCGCCCGAATGGACCTTCGGCGAGGAGGTGATGATCGAGCCCTATATCCGCGGCAAGGAGCTCGCCGTGGCGGTCATGAACGGCAAGGCCCTGACGGTCACCGACATTGTCCCCAGATCGGGTTTTTACGACTACGAGGCCAAGTACGGGGAGGGGGGCTCCGAGCACATCCTGCCGGCGCAAATTCCCTTGCCCGTCTTGGAAAAAGCCATGCAGCTCGCCGAGCGCGCCCATGCTGCGCTTGGTTGTCGCGGAGTTACCCGATCTGACCTTCGTTATGACGACATTAACGACATTCTGGTCCTTCTAGAGGTCAACACCCAGCCCGGCATGACGCCGACTTCGCTCGTCCCCGAGCAAGCGGCGCTGAAGGGCGTGGACTTTGACAACCTGGTGCTTTGGATCACGGAGGACGCTTATGCCCGCGGCGCTGCGGGGGGGATCGCGAGTTTCGGCGAAACCCCGGGCTAGAAAGCCCGCTGGCTCCAAGTCTCGCTCCCAGGCCAAGGCGCCTGCGGGGTACGCCCCCGCGAAGCTGGGCGCCGCCCGCGGCGTCGGCCTCTCCCCGCAACACGCGCTGATCGGCGCCGGCGGCGTCCTGGCCATCGCCCTGATCGCGACGCTGGCCACCGGCGACCGCGTCCACAAGCTGTCCCAGGCCGTCAATGGCGCGGTGGGCGGCCAGTTCGCCCACCTCGGCTTCCGCTTGAACGCCGTGCACGTCCAGGGCGCCTCGCCCATGGCCACCGCCGACATCCTGGCCGCCGCCGGGGTCTACAAGGACCAGCCCATGCTGGGCCTGGACCTGGAGCAGCTGCGCCAGCGCATCGAGGCCGTGGGCTGGGTCAAGGAAGCCCGCGTCATCCGCCTTTTGCCCGACACGCTGGTCCTGGCGGTGGTGGAGCGCAAGCAGCTCGCCGTCTGGCAGCACAACGGCCAGAGCCACGTGATCGACGACCATGGCCGGATCATCCCGGAGGCGCGGTCCGACAAGTTCCCCAGCCTGCCGCTGATCGTCGGCGAGGGGGCCAATGAATACGCCGCCGAGATCCTGCCCGAGGTGGCCGCGCGGCCGCGGCTGATGGAGCGGATCGAGGCCCTGGTGCGGGTGGATAACCGCCGCTGGGACCTGCGGCTGAAGGACGGATCGCTGGTGCAGCTTCCGGCGGTGGACGAAGACGGCGCCCTGATAAAACTGGAGCAGCTGGATCAGAGCCAGCGCATCCTGGAACTGGGTTTCGAGCGGATCGATCTGCGTGATCCGAGCGTGGTGGCGGTGCGGCCGCGCGACGGGGCCCTTCCC
>NZ_JAUSLW010000097.1 GCF_030645195.1 Phenylobacterium sp.
GCCACCCTCTCAGGGGTGTTCGGCATGGCCGGCGGCCTCGTCCTGATGGGCGGCCTGGCCCTGGTCCTGCCGGTCTCGGCGGCCTTCGTCACCCATGGCGTGCTGCAGCTGGTCGCCAATGGCTGGCGGGCGATCCTGCACCGCAAGCATGTCGCCTGGCGGATCGTCGGAATCTACGCGCTTGGCTCCCTGATCGCCGGCGTGGGGGTCTCCCTGATCGCGCTGGCTCCCTCCAAGCCCGTCCTCTTCCTGGTCATGGGCCTGTTGCCGGGCCTGCTCTGGCTGCCTCAGCACTGGATCCGGCTGGACGCCGCCAAGCCCGCCCAGGCCCTGCTGTCGGGGATCATGGTGACCGGGGTGAACCTCACCGCGGGCGTGGCGGGGCCGCTGCTGGACATCTTCTTCGTCCGCACCGCGCTCACCCGCCACGTCATCGTCGCCACCAAGGCCGCCACCCAGGTCTTCGCCCACCTGGCCAAGATCGTGGTCTATGGCGGGCTGATGCTGCGGACCCGGGACGGCGCGGAGATGCCGCCGCTGTGGCTGTTCGCGCTCGCCGTCCCGCTCTCCATGCTGGGCACGGCGGCCGGGGGGCGCATCCTCGACCGGCTCACCGACGTCGACTTCAAGCGCTACACCCGGCTGATCGTGACGGCGGTGGGAATCCTGTATCTCGTCCAGGCCGCGATCTTGTTTGCGAGGGGCGAATGAAAGTCGATCCGACCCGGGTGATGGAGAACCGCTTCGTGCGGCTGGAACCCTTCACCGAGGATCACAAGGAGGATCTGCGAGCCGCCTGCGACGCCGACCCGGCGGTCTGGACCGACCTCTATCCCTATTCCATGGCCGGCGAGCACTTCGACCCCATCTGGGCGCGGATGAAGACCGACCTGGCGACCGGAAAGTCCATCCACTGGGCGGTGGTGGCGGGCGGTCGCTGCATCGGCATCACCTGCTACTCGTCCTACGACCTGCCCAACGCCAGCCTGGAGATCGGCGGCACCTACTATCACCCCGACTATCGCGGCGGGGCGGTGAACCCGGCGGCCAAGCGGCTGATGATGGGCCAGGCCTTCGGCGACGGCGCGCGCCGCGTGGTCTTCCGCGTCGACGCCGCCAACGCCCGCTCGCGGGCCGCCGTCCTCAAGCTGGGGGCGGTTCACGAGGGAACCCTTCGCCAGGACCGGGTCACCTGGACCGGCCGGGTGCGGGACACCTGCATCTTCTCGGTGCTGGCCGACGAGTGGCCGGCCGTCCGCGACCGGCTGGACGCGCGGCTGGCGGGGTTCGAGGCCTAGGGATGTCGCTGGACGCCCTCATCGCCGGGCGCGCGCCGAGCTATGAAGGCGAGGCCCGCTGGGGGCCGCAGATCCATCTGGCGGTGAAGGTCTTCCCTTGCGCCGAGCCTCCCACCGCCGAGCTTGTCACCTCCGTGCGCGGCGTGGTTTTCAAGGGTTCCAAGGTCGTGGTGGTGGACGACGGCATCGACAGCCATGTCATGCCCGGCGGCCGCATGGAGCCCGGCGAGACCGTCGGCCAGACCCTGGCTCGCGAACTGCTGGAGGAGTGCGGCTGGACCCTGCCCAGCCCCTGCCTCTTCGCCATGATCCATTTCCGCCACCTGTCGGCGCGGCCCGAGGGCTACCGCTACCCCTATCCTGACTTCCTGCATCTGCTGTTCGTCGGCGAGGCGGGCGACTATCGGCGCGGCGGCCTGAAGCGCGCGGGCGAGATCGAGACCGGCTCGCGCCTGGTCCCGATCTCTCGGGCGCTCGCCACCTTGTCTGTGGAGCAGCGGACTATCCTGCGGCTGGCGATGACGGCGCGGAAGTGAGTCTCGTAGTTTGCGTGCGAATGTCCCTTCCCGGTTCCGAGGCGCGCGGACGCCACTGTCTCCTTCTCCCCCTGCGGGAGAAGGTGGCCCTGCGGAGCAGGGTCGGATGAGGGGTCGAAAACCCTATCCGATGGCGGCGTTTCAAGAGGCGCGGAGAGCGGAGCATAACCCCTCATCCGACCGGTCTCCGACCGGCCACCTTCTCCCGCAAGGGGAGAAGGATGACCTCATGTCGACCAGAGGGAAGCGCGGATCAGAGGGGCCCTGCTACGCGCTCGCCGCCGTGCGTTCCTGGGCGGCCGGGAAGAACACCTCGGCGGCGTGCTTGGCCACGTCCTGGGCGGTGTAGGGCTTGCCCGGGTTGAAGCCGTCGGTCTGGACCATCTTGATCTCCCGCACGCCCCGCGAGGAGACCCCCAGCACCTTGCCGCTGTGGTCGGCGGCGAGGTCGGAGACCATGTAGAGCACGCCCGGCGCGATGTTCTCCGGCAGGCTCATGGCGTCCGGCTCCTTGCCCTGGCGGCCGGGCAGATCCGACGTCATGCGGGTGAAGGCGCCCGGCGCGAGCGCCATGACCCGGATGCCGTACTTGCGGCCCTCGATGGAGAGCACGCGCATGAAGCCGTAGATGCCGGCCTTGGCCGCCCCGTAATTGGACTGGCCGAAATTGCCGTAGAGGCCCGAGGTGGAGCTGGTCATGACGATGGCGCCGGGCTTGCCGTTGTCCTTCATCCACTTCCACACCGGCATGGTGCAGCAATAGGTGCCCTTCAGATGCACCTTCACCACCAGGTCCCAATCGGCCTCGGAGGTGTTGGCGAAGGTCTTGTCGCGCAGGATGCCGGCGTTGCAGACCAGGATGTCGATCTGGCCGAAGTTATCCAGGGCGGTCTTGGCGATGTTCTCGCCGCCTTCCATGGTGGAGACGTCGTCGGCGTTGGCCACCGCCTTGCCGCCGGCGGCGATGATCTCGTCCACCACCTTCTGGGCCGCGGCGCTGGTGCCCGACCCGGAACCGTCGCGGCTGCCGCCCAGGTCGTTCACGACGACGCTGGCGCCCTCCTTGGCGAACAGCTTGGCGTAGGCCTCGCCCAGCCCGCCGCCCGCGCCTGTGACAATCGCCACCTTCCCATCCAGCAATCCCATGGTCGTTCTCCCTATGATTTAATTTTCGCGCATCATCGAACCGCGCCGGCGGCCTGACAAGTATTGACCGCGACCGGGACAGGAGCGTTCTAGGCGTCAAGAGCCGTCAGGTTGGGGAAACACCATGATCCGCGCATGCGCCGCCGCCCTTGCGGCAGGCCTCTTGGCCACCGCCGCCCTGGCCGACGAGCCCGCCGCCCGCATCGCCCCGTCGCTGGCCGCCCACACCGCCGAGTTCGCCCCGGCCAAGGTCTACGAGCCGGCCCCGGGCGTCTTCTCCGCCGTCGGCTACGGCATCGCCAATTCCATCATGGTGGTGGGCAAGTCCGGTGTGGTGATCATCGACACCACCGACAGCCTGGACGAGGCGAAAAAGGTCTGGGCGGAGTTCGCGCCCCACGCCGGCGGCAAGCCGGTCGTGGCCATCATCTACACCCACAACCACAACGACCACATCAGCGGCGCTCGGGCCTTCCCCCTGGCCAAGGGCGGCAAGGTCATCGCCCAGGCGACCCTGCTGCGGGAGGCCGCCAAGTGGAACGGGGTCGCCGCCCCCTCCATCGCCGCCCGCGCAGCCCGCATGTACGGGGTCTTCCTGCCCAAGGGGACCCCGGACGGCTTCGTCAGCGTCGGCATCGGGCCCTTCCTGTCGGCCTTCGGCGGCGGCGGATCGGGGGGCTTCCTCACCCCCAACCTCACCTTCGATCAGACGCTCTCCATCAAGCTCGGCGGCGAGCAGTTCGTCCTGCAGCACGCGCCGGGCGAGACCGAGGACCAGCTCTTCGTCTGGATGCCCCACCGCCGCGTGCTGTTCCCCGGCGACAACATCTACAAGGCCTTCCCCAACCTCTACACGATCCGCGGCACCAGCTACCGCGACCCGGTCCAGTGGGTGGCCTCA
>NZ_JAUSLW010000202.1 GCF_030645195.1 Phenylobacterium sp.
CAGCAGGCCCAGGAACCCGCAGCGGAAGCCGAAGCCCAGGGCCGCGCTGGTCTCCATCTCGTAGGTGAAGGAGGCGTCGTTCAGGCGCAGGCGGCCGATGGCGGCGCGCAGGTCCTCGAAGTCGGCGGCGTCCACCGGGAACAGGCCGCAGAACACCACCGACTGGGCGACGCGGAAGCCCGGCAGGGCCTTGGCGGTCTGGCGGCGCTCCTCGGTGATGGTGTCGCCGACGGCGGCGTCGGCCACCTGCTTGATCTGGGCGGTGATGTAGCCGATCTCGCCGGGGCCCAGCTCGGCGACCTCGGTCTGCTTGGGCTTGAAGACGCCGATGCGGTCGATGGAGTGGGTGACGCCCGCATTCATCATGCGCACCTTCATCCCGGCTTTCAGCACCCCGTCGATGACGCGCACCAGGACCACGACGCCCAGATAGGGGTCGTACCAGGCGTCCACCAGCAGGGCCTTGAGCGGGGCGTCGCGGTCGCCCTTGGGGGGCGGCAGGCGGGTGACGACGGCCTCCAGAACCTCGGCGATGCCCTCGCCGGTCTTGGCCGAGCAGAGCACGGCCTCAGAGGCGTCGATGCCGATGACGTCCTCGATCTGCTGGCGCACCCGCTCGGGCTCGGCGGCGGGCAGGTCGATCTTGTTGAGGACCGGAACGATCTCGTGGTCGTTGTCGATGGCCTGGTAGACGTTGGCCAGTGTCTGGGCCTCGACCCCCTGGCTTGAATCCACCACCAGGATGGAGCCCTCGCAGGCGGCCAGGCTGCGGCTGACCTCATAGGCGAAGTCGACGTGGCCCGGCGTGTCCATCAGGTTCAGGACATAGGTCTCGCCGTCGCGGGCCTTGTAGTCCAGGCGGACGGTCTGGGCCTTGATGGTGATGCCGCGCTCGCGCTCGATCTCCATGTTGTCCAGGACCTGTTCGGTCATCTCACGCTTGGTGAGGCCGCCGGTCTCCTGGATCAGGCGATCGGACAGGGTCGACTTGCCGTGGTCGATATGGGCGACGATGGAGAAGTTGCGGATGTGGGAGAGAGGCGTGCTCATGGTGCGCCAGCCTCTAGCACATTCGGCGGCCCCTGCGAGGGTCCGCCGCCGATCATGCTTAATCGGACGTTAAGCTGGGCCGCCGCATTGATGGCGCCGAGGGATGGGAGGCTCGCCTCGCCGTCATCAAGGACCCGCCATGGATCGCCGCACACTGATCGCTTCAGGCCTCGCCACGCTGAGCGCCGCCGGGGCCGCCAAGGCCCAGACCCAGACCCAGGGCGGGCCGCCGCCCCCCAGCCAGACCCCCGACTATCCGACGCCGGCCGAGCCCTTCACCCGCGAGGAGATGGTCAACAACGTCTCCGACTTCCTGGGGGTGACGGCCGAGGCCGCCGGCGGGGCCATCGAGCGGGTGTTCAAGGAAAACGGCCGACCCACGGCCTATATCGCGGGGCAGGAGGCCTCGGGCGCGATCTCCATCGGCGCCCGCTACGGGCACGGCCTGCTCTACATGAAGAACCGCCAGCCGATCGAGGTCTACTGGCAGGGCCCGTCGGTGGGCTGGGACCTGGGCGGCAACGCGTCTCGTGTCTTCACCCTCTGCTACAATCTTCAATATCCGGAGGTGCTGTTCCAGCGCTTCCCGGGGGTGGAGGGCTCGGCCTATTTGGTGGGCGGGCTGGGGGTGAACTACCTGCGGTCCGACGACGTGATCCTGGCGCCGATCCGCGCCGGGGTCGGCCTGCGCCTGGGCGCCAATATCGGCTATCTCGGATTCAGCCGGAAGCGCCGGGCCTGGCCCTTCTAGGGCTTCCCCGCCGCCCTAGTGTTTGTCGGTCTTCGAGGCCAGCAGGTCCATCAGGGCCAGCATGACGCCGGAGACCACGAAGGTCAGGTGGATGCCCACCAGCCAGGCCAGGGTGCGGTCGGGGATCGGCTCGTTCTCCGACAGGCGCATGAAGGCCCGCAGCAGGGCGATGCCCGAGATCGCCACGATGGAGGCGATCAGCTTCATCTTCAGGCCCGAGAAGTCCACCGTCCCCATCCAGGAGGGGCGGTCCTCGTCGTCGCCGGTGTCGATCTTGGAGACGAAGTTCTCGTAGCCCGAGAAGGTCACGATCAGCAGCAGGTTGCCGGCCAGGGACAGGTCGATGAGGGACAGCGCCATGAGGATGGCTTCCTCCGGGCTCATCGAGGTGATGTGGCTGAGCTCGTGCCAGGCCTCGTTGAAGAAGACGATGACCAGGCCCGCCAGGGCCAGGATCAGGCCCACATAGAAGGGCGCCATCAGCCAGCGGGCGCGGAATAGGCCAGTCTCCAGCCAGCGCTCGAGGACGGGCTTGGGGCGATGCGGTTTGGTCGGAGCGGGCGTGGACATACAGGTTGTATGAGGGGCCTCCGACCGCGTTTCAAGTGCGTCCGCGGGAACCAGTCAGCCGTCACGGCGTAGCTCTGGGAAGACAGTGTCCCGACGCCCGCGCGCCGGGCGCCTTGCAGGAGTGCGCGCTTGGAGAAGCTCTCGGCCACGGTCTGGGCCTGGTTCACCACCGGCCAATGGCTGGCCCCGGCCGGCAAGCTGGCGGTGGCCGTGGTCATCGTCGCGGCGGGATTCTTCGCCGCGCGCCTGGTGTCGGGGGGGCTGAGCCGATGGCGCGGCCGCGTCCGCGCCGGACGGCCGATCATCTATATCGTCGAGAAGCTGTCGGGCTACGGACTGGTCCTGGCGGGGCTCTTCGTGGCCCTGTCGACTCTCGGCATCGACCTGACCTCGCTCGCGGTCTTCGCCGGCGCCCTGGGGGTGGGGGTGGGCCTTGGCCTGCAGGGGATCGTCCGCGAGTTCGTCTCGGGCCTGGTGATGATCTTCGATCCGCACGTCCATGTCGGCGACTTCATCGAGTTGGAGAACGGGGTGCGCGGCGTGATCGCCGAGGTGGGGCCGCGGGCCTCGCGAGTGCGCACCAATGACGGGCTCAATGTCGTCATCCCCAATTCCAAGCTGATCGAGAGCCAGGTGATCAACTGGACCCTGAAGGGCGGCACCCGGCGGATCCATGTGCCCTTCTCGGTGGCCTACGGGGTCGACAAGGCCCTGGTGCGCGACGTGGTGATCCGGGCCGCGCGCGCCACTCCCTTCACCCTGCCGGAGACCGAGGACCGCAAGACCCAGGTCTGGCTCATCGGGTTCGGCGACTCGGCGCTGAATTTCGAGCTGGTGGTGTGGCCGACCTTCGACGCGGTGAAGCGACCGGCGGCCATGCACGCGGCCTATACCTGGGCGATCGAGGACGCCCTGCGCTCGGCCCAGATCGAGATCCCCTTCCCGCAGATGGACCTGCGGGTGCGCAGCCTGTTCGGCCAGGAGGGCGGCGAGGCCTTCGCGGCCCTGGGCCTGAAGGCCGGACATGCGGCCGAGCCGGCGCCCCATCCGGTGATCGAGACCAAGAACGACGCCGCCGACGCCCTGATCGCCGACGTCGAGCGCGAGGCCCGCGAGCGCCTGACCGAAGGCCGGGAGTAGCGGGGCCTCAGCTCCGCAGCTTGGCGCCCACGGTCTTCTCGGCCGCCGCTACGATCCTGGCCGACAGGGCCTCGATCTCCGGCTCGGTGAGGGTCTTGTCGCGGGGCTGGACCAGGACCTCGACGGCCACCGACTTGGAGCCCTCCGGCACGCCGGGGCCCTGATAGACGTCGAAGACCCGGGCCTCGGAGATCAGGGCCTTGTCGGCGGCCAGGATCGGCCGGACCAGGTCGCCGGCCGGGACGTCGGCGTCCACCACGAAGGCGAAGTCACGCGACAGCGGCATCAGGGTCGAGGCGTCCAGGGCCGGCCGGGACTTGCCGGATTTCTTCTTGCCCTCAGGCAGGGCGTCGAGGTTGAACTCGAAGGCCAGCAGGGGGCCGTCGACATCGAGGGCCTTGAGGATGCGCGGGTGTAGTTCGCCGAACTCGGCCACCACGGTCTTGGGGCCCAGCTGCAGGCGGGCCGAGCGGCCCGGATGCCACCAGTCGGAGCTGGCGCCCTGGACCAGTTGCAGGTTCGGCGCGCCGATCTCCTCCAGCATGGCCATCAGGTCGCCCTTGAGGTCGAACAGGGGATCGGACTTGGCGCCGTCCCAGCGGCGCGGGGCGTGGGGGGCGATGAGGGCGGCCAGCACCGTCACCTGATCCTCCGGCGCGTCGCCGCGATAGAGCGGGCCGATCTCGAACAGGGCGGCGTCGGGGAAGCCGCGCCGGGCGTTGCGGCCCGCCGCCTCGATGAGGTTGGGCAGGATCGAGGGCCGCATGCAGTCCAGGTCCGAGGCGATGGGGTTGGTCACCACCAGCTTCGGGTCGCCACCGCCGAACAGCTTCGCCGTCGCCTGGGCCAGGAAGCTCCAGGTGATGGTCTCGGCATAGCCGCGGGCGGCCATGGCGCGCCGCGCCACGCGGACGCGGCCCTGGCGCACGGTGAGCACCCCACCGGCGGGCCGGGCGATCTCCGGCAGGGGCGTGGCTGGCAGGGCGTCATAGCCCTGGATGCGGGCCACCTCCTCCACCAGGTCGGCCTTGCCCTCGACGTCGCGGCGCCAGGAGGGCGGGGTGACCTGGTCGCCGTCGATGGCGAAGCCCAGCTTGCCGAGGATCTCGTCGATGCGGGCGTTCCCGATGTCGAGGCCGGAAAGCTGCTTCACATAGGTCCGGTCGAAGGTGAGCGCGGTGGGCGGGGCGGGCGCCTCGCCGGCATAGGTCACTTCGGAGGCCTCGCCGCCGCAGAGCTCCAGGATCAGCCTGGTGGCCAACTCCAGGCCGGGGACCAGGGACTGCGGGTCCACGGTGCGGGCGAAGCGGTACTGGGCGTCGGAATTGATCCCCGTGGCGCGGCCGGTCTGGGCGGTGCGGATCGGGTCGAACCAGGCGCTTTCCACGAAGACGTCGGTGGTGGCCTCCGAGCAGCCGGTGCTCTCGCCGCCCATGACGCCGCCCAGGCCGATGGCGCCGGAGGCGTCCGCGATGACGCAGATCTCGGGCGTCACGGCGTAGGTCTTGCCATCCAGGGCCGCGACCTCCTCGCCCTCGCGGCCCAGGCGGGCCTCGATGAAGCCGCCGGTCAGCCTGGCGGCGTCATAGACGTGCAGGGGCCGGGCGCGGTCGTAGGTGATCAGGTTGGTGATATCGACCAGCGTGTTGATGGAGCGCAGGCCGATGGAGGTCAGCCGCTGGGCGAGCCAGGCCGGGGACGGCCCGTTCTTCACGCCGCGGATCAGCCGGCCGGCGAAGGCCGGGCAGGCCGCAGGCTCAGGCAGGCGGATCTCGATGGGGTTGGCGAACTCGCCCGGGACCGGGGCGATGGAGACGTCCTTGAGGGTCCCCAGGCCGGCGGCGGCCAGGTCGCGGGCGATGCCCACCACGCCCAGCCAGTCGGGCCGGTTGGGGGTGACCTCGAAGTCGATGACGGCTTCCAGGCCGAGCGCCATGGCGGCGGGGGTCCCGACCGCCAGGCTGTCTTCCAGCTCCATGATGCCGTCGGACTCGCTGGCGGCCTCCAGCTCGGAGGCCGAGCAGAGCATGCCGTTGGAGACCACGCCGCGCACCGGCTTTTCGGCGAGGGTGACGCCCAGGCCCGGCACATAGGCGCCGATGGGGGCGTAGATGGTGGTCAGGCCCGGCCGGGCGTTGGGGGCGCCGCAGACGATCTCCTTGCGGCCGTCGACGGTGTCCACCTGGCAGACCCGCAGGCGGTCGGCGTTGGGGTGCTGCACGGCCTCGACGATCCTGGCGACGGTGAAGGCGGCGAGCTTGCTGGCGGGGTCGTCGACATGCTCGACCTCCAGGCCGGCCATGGTCATGGCCTCGACCACCTGGGCGGTCGTGGCGGGGGTGTCGAGGTGCTCGCGCAGCCAGGAGAGGGTGAATTTCATTGGGATTGGGTCCCGTAGGCAGATTGGAGATCCTTCTCCCCTTGCGGGAGAAGGTGGCCCTGCGGAGCAGGGTCGGATGAGGGGTCGCGCGTCGCGATCCAGCTTTTCACAACGTCATCCCGGACGGCCGAAAGGCCGATCCGGGACCCAGGAGCCCAGCGCACGGCCCCTGGGTCCCGGCTCTCCGCTTCGCTGCGGCCGGGATGACGGCGTGGGGTGACGACGGGTCGGTGCGACCCCATCACGACAGCCCCGTCGCCGGATTAGGCGCGGCGAAGGCCGAGAAGCCGTAGTGCTGCAGCCAGCGGACATCGCTGGCGAACATGTCGCGCAGGTCGGGCATGCCGTACTTCAGCACGCCGAGCCGATCGACGCCGCAGCCGAAGGCGAAGCCCTGCCAGACGTCGGGGTCCAGGCCGCAGTTGCGCAACACGTTGGGGTGGACCATCCCGCAGCCGAGGATCTCCAGCCAGTCGCTCCCCTGGCCGATCTTCACCTCACCGCCGGAGCGGTCGCACTGGACGTCCATCTCGGCGCTGGGCTCGGTGAAGGGGAAGTGGTGCGGCCGGAAGCGGGTGACCACGTCCGGGGTCTCGAAGAACCGGCCGAGGAAGGTCTCCAGGGTCCATTTCAGGTGGCCCATGTGGATGGCCTTGTCGATCACCAGGCCCTCGATCTGATGGAACATCGGGGTGTGGGTCTGGTCGCTATCCTTGCGGAAGGTGCGGCCCGGCACGATGACGCGGATCGGCGGCTCCTGGCCGGCCGCGATCCAGGGAGCGGCGGGCTTCTGGTTGGTGCGGTTCATCACGCGGACCTGCACCGGGCTGGTGTGGGTGCGCAGCACCTTGCGCTCGCCGGCCTCGTCCTGCGGCAGGAAGAAGGTGTCGTGCATCTCCCGCGCCGGGTGCTTGGGCGGGAAGTTCAGCGCCGTGAAGTTGTTGAAGTCGGTCTCGATGTCCGGCCCCTCGGCGAGGGCGAAGCCCATCTCGGCGAAGATGGCGATCATCTCGTCCATCACCTGCATGGTGGGATGGACCGAGCCCTTGCGACGGGGCGCCGGCGGCAGGGAGAGGTCGACGCGCTCGGCGGCCAGGCGGGCGTCCAGCTCGGCGGCCTCCAGGCCCGCCTTGCGGTCGGCGATGGCGGCCTGGACGCGGTCGCGCAGGCCGTTGATCAGCGGGCCCTGCTCGCGGCGTTCGTCGGGGGACATGGAGCCCAGCGACTTGAGCAGGTCGGAGATCGCGCCCGACTTGCCCAGGGCCGCGACGCGCACGGCCTCCAGGGCGGCGAGGTCTGGGGCCGCGGCGATGGCGGCGGTGAGGTCGGCTTCGAGTTTGGCGGTCATGACACGCGGTTCTTAGAGGGGGTGACAGGGCGCGGAAAGAGGACAGCAAAAAGCCCTCCGGCGGTTCGGCCGAAGGGCTTTGAATGCTTTAGGAGCGAAGAGCTCCCGGGCCTCAAGCCAGCGCGGCGCGAACCTTGTCGGCGATGGCCTTGAACGCGACCGGGTCATTGCCCGCGATGTCCGAGAGGACTTTGCGGTCGATTTCGATCCCGGCCAGGTCAAGGCCGTGGATAAAGGTCGCGTAGGTCAGACCTTCGATGCGGGCCGCGGCGTTGATGCGTTGGATCCACAGCGAGCGGAAGTTACGCTTACGGACCTTGCGGTCGCGGTAGGCGTACTGACCGGCGCGGTCCACCGCGGCCTTGGCGGCGCGGATGGTGTTCTTGCGGCGGCCGTAGAAGCCCTTGGCCTGCTCAAGAACCTTCTTGTGACGGGCGTGGGCGACAACGCCCCTTTTAACGCGTGCCATGTGTCAGTTCTCCGATCAAAGGCCGTAGGGCAGGTAGGTCTTGATGATCTTGGCGTCGGACGCCGTCATGACCTTGGTGCCGCGGTTTTGTCGGATGTACTTGGCGCTGTGGCTCATCAGCCGGTGGCGCTTGCCCGCCACGCCGGCCTTGATCATGCCAGACGCGGTGAGTTTGAAGCGCTTCTTGGCGCCTGACTTGGTCTTCAGTTTCGGCATTTCTCTGCGGAGCGTGAGCCCCGTCCTCTGGCGTATTGATGAACCGTCCTGGCATGCCATTGGGCCAGACGGTTCCGAAGGGGAGGGCGAATACGGCAAAGAGGCCGGGAAAGCAAGGGTTTGGAGTCGCGCAAGCGCCTCGGGGAGGGCGCGTGGAGTCTAGGCCGATGGCGGGGCGTGCGGCACGCGCTTGATCACCTGCAGGGCCAGGATCAGGGCCGGCACGATGAGGATGGCGGTCAGCGCGAAGGGCGCGCCCGGCGAGACCAGGCTGAAGAGCTGGCCCGCATAGATGGGGCCGCCGATGCGGGCCAGCGCATTGTTGGACATGTTGAGGCCCAGCATCTCGCCCTGGCGGTCGGGCGGGGTGGACTTGGAGATCAGGCCCACCAGGTTGGGGAAGCAGATGGACTGGCCAAAGCCGACGATGGCCAGGCCCAGCACCGCCTGGACCGGGACCATGGAGGTGAACTGCACCAGCATGCCGACGAACATCAGGCAAAGCCCGGCGATCAGCACCCGGGGCTCGCCGAAGCGGCCCACCAGCCAGCCGGTGGCGATCCCCTGGCTGAAGGCGCCGATCACCCCGATGACCATGAAGGCCAGGCCGATCTGCTGCGGCCCCCAGCCGAACTTGGCGGCGGTCCACAGGCCGTAGGTGGCCTCGATGCCGGCGAAGCCCGAGACGATGACGAAGGAGATGATCAGGATCCGCGAGATCACCGGGTGGGCGAAGGCCTCCCGCAGGGCCACCTGACGGCCGCGGGGCCGCACGTCGGGCGTGCCGGGGCGGGTCTCGCGCACGAAGAGCAGCACCCCCAGCGCCGAGGCCAGGCCCAGGCCCGCGGCGGCGAACAGGGGCAGCTGGAAGCCGATGGGGCCGAGGTCGGGCCGGGCCAGCAGGCCCCCCAGGGCAGGGCCGGTCATGAAGCCCATGGAGAAGGCCGAGCCCATCACCCCCATGCGGCCGGCGCGCTTCTCCGGCGGGGTGATGTCGGCCATGCAGCCCTGCAGGGTCGAGATGTTGCCGGCGAAGAAGCCGCCGGCGAAACGGGCGACGAAGGCCGCCAGGATGTTGGGGGAGAAGGCGAGCGCCACATAGCAGAGCGCGCTGACGGCGATGGTGACGATCAGCACCGGGCGGCGGCCGACCCGGTCCGAGAGCCGGCCCCAGAAGGGCTCGCCCAGGAACTGGCCGAAGGAGAACATCGAGAACAGCAGGGCGATCTGCCAGGCCGGGGCGTCGAAGGCCTTGCCGAAGAAGGGCAGCAGCGGGATCACCACCCCGAAGCCCGCGATGTTGAGGAAGACCACCGACAGCAGGATGACCAGCGCGCGAAGGTCCTGCTTCTCGGCGGTCAGGCTCACGGCGTGGGGTCGTTCAGCTTGCCGAGCGCGATGGCCCGCCGGGTGGCCGAGAGCGCCAGCAGGATGGCCGGCGTCACCACCAGGGCCCCCAGGATGAAGGGGCCGTCCCGCAGCAGCGGCACCATCAGGCCCGCGCAGATCGGACCGGTCACCCGGGCGAGCGCCCCGGTGGCGTTGTTGAGGCCCATGATCTGACCCTGCCGGTGGGGATCGGCGGTGCGCGAGATGATCGCGCCCACATTGGGGAAGGCCACCGACTGGCCGGCCGCGGTGAGGCACATGAGCGCGATGGTCATGTAGCCGTTGATGGAGACCACCTGCAGGGCCGCGGCGATGGCCGTCATGCCCATGCCGACCGCCAGCATCACCCCCTCGCCATACCGCTCCGACATCCGGCCGGTGACCAGGGTCTGGAAGAAGAAGGCCGTGGCGCCGGTGAAGGCGAAGCAGACGGCGATGTCGCGCGGGCCCCAGCCGAAGCGGGCCTGGGACCAGAGGCCGAACTGGCTCTCGATGCCGGTGAAGGCGAAGCCCACCAGGAAGGTCAGCAGCATCATGCGGCCGATCACCGGATGGCCCACCGCCTCGCCCACCGCCGCCCAGCGGCTGGGACGGTGGGTGATGCCTTCCTCGCGGACGCGGCTTTCCTTGATGACGATGGCGATGGCGATGACGCACAGGGCCGCCAGGCCCGAGGCGATGAACAGCGGGATGCGGAAGCCGGCCGGGCCCATGTCGGTGTGGGCGAAGAAGCCCCCCACCGCCGGGCCGATGATCAGGCCGACGTTCCAGGCCGCGCCCTGATAGCTCATCTGGCGGGCCCGCTTCTCCGGCGGGGTGACGTCGGCGATATAGCCCTGGACCACCGCGCCGTTGCCGGCCGCCAGGCCCCCCACCAGGCGGATGGCGAAGGCCACCCAGATGTTGGGGGCGAAGGCGAGCGCCAGGTAGCAGAGGCAGTTGCCCATGATGGTGGAGATCAGCAGCGGCTTGCGGCCGTACTTGTCCGACAGCCGGCCCCACAGGGGCTCGCCGAAGAAGGCGCCCACCGAATAGGCTCCGAAGATCAGGCCGATCTGCCAGGGCGCCGCGTCGAAGGACTTGGCGTAGAAGGGCAGCAACGGGACGATGATCCCGAAGCCGAGCATGTTGATGAAGATGACGGCTATCAGCGACGCCGCAGCAAAACGCGGCGCCGGGGCCTTATACGGCTCGGACTGGGACATAATGATCCGGTGTTAAGCTGGACCGCCCAGGGCGTAAAGACCCAGCGTGACGCTCGGTTGTCGCGGGGGCGGGAACCGGTCTCCCTCCCCTTTATGGGGAGGGGAAGATCGCGAAGCGATCGGGGTGGGGGAGTGTGGCCGGTATTCCCCACCCGTCCGGCGCGATGCGCCGTCCACCCTCCCCATGAAGGGGAGGGAGGTTGTCGTTGTAGCCTAGCGCGGGGCCAGGATCATGATCATCTGGCGGCCTTCCATGCGGGGCTCGTACTCGACCTTGGCCACCGGCTCGAAGTCGGCCTTCACCTGCTGGAGCAGCTTCATTCCAAGTTCGGGGTGGGCGAGTTCGCGGCCACGGAAGCGCAGGGTGACCTTCACCTTGTCGCCCTCTTCGAAGAAGCGGTGCATCGAACGCGCTTTGACTTCGTAGTCGTGGATGTCGATGTTGGGACGGAGCTTGATCTCCTTGATCTCCACCACCTTCTGCCGCTTGCGCGCCTCGTTCTTCTTCTTCTGCTCCTGGAACTTGAACTTGCCGTAGTCCAGGATCTTGCAGACGGGCGGATCAGCATTCGGCACGATCTCGACCAGGTCGAGGCCGGCTTCCTCAGCGGCCTCCAGAGCGGAAGAGGTCGGCATCACGCCCTGCTTCTCACCGTGCTGATCGATGAGCAGAACTTTTGGGACGCGGATGTCGTCATTGATGCGCGGTCCGTCTTTGACGGGCGGCGCCTGCATGGGGCGGCGA
>NZ_JAUSLW010000107.1 GCF_030645195.1 Phenylobacterium sp.
CAGTGCGCAGGAATTGGAGGCAGATCCCGTGGCGGAAGCCGTTGAAGTTCAGCTGAAGAAGGGCGTGCTCGAGCTCTGCGTTCTCGCGCTCCTCTCGCGGGGCGACAACTACGCCTACGAGATCGCGAGCCGTTTGGCCGAGGGGATCGATATGGGGGAAGGCACCATCTATCCGCTGATGCGGCGGATGCAGGCCGACGGCCTGGTGGACACCTACCTGGTGGAGTCCTCGTCGGGCCCGCCGCGCAAATATTACCGCCTGACCGAGGCGGGCAAGACCAGCTTCGCCGGTCAGAAGCTGGCCTGGGGATCCTTCTCGCGGGCCGTGAACGCCATACTGGGAGAGGCCCAATGACCCGTCAGGCCTTCCTCGACCGGCTTCGCCTGGGGCTTTCGGGCCTGCCGGCCGCCGCCGTGGCCGAGATCGTCGCCGACTATGAGGCTCACTTCGCCGAGGGGGAGGCCGCCGGCCGCACCGAGGCCGAGGTGGCCCAGGCCCTGGGCGATCCCGGACGCCTGGCCCGCGAGCTGCGCGCCGAGGCGGGCTTGAAGCGCTGGGAGTCCGAGCGCAATCCGTCGGCGGCCGCCTCGGCCATCTTCGCGGTCCTGGGCCTGGGCGCCATCGACCTGCTGGTCCTGCTGCCCATTGTGCTCTCCATCGCCGGAACCCTGCTCGGCCTGTTCGTCGCGGTGATCGCGGTGTTCGGCTCCGGGGGCTTCGTCTTCGCCGCCGGCCCGTTCCTGGATCCTCCCGGCGGGGTGGCCGCGGCCATGCTGGCCGGGATCGGCCTGATGGCGGCGGCCGTCTCGATCGGCGCGCTGCTCTGCCTGGTCACCGTCGGCTTCGTCAACGTCCTGGTCTGGTACGGACGTCTCCACTACCGGCTGCTGAAGCCGGCCATCGATCCTCAAGCCTGAGGCCGCGCCCATGATCCGCCTTCTCGTCATCATCGCCGTGGTCGGGTTCCTCACCGCGGTCGTCACCCTCGGCGGCGCCGCGGCGCTCGGCGGCCGGGATATCGCCGCCCAGGGCTGGGACCACTGGTCCGACCACGACTGGGACATCGGCTGGGACGAACACGGCCGCCGCCATTCCGACTGGCGCAATTCCCACCGCGACGACCCGGAGTGGGCCCAGACCACCCGCGAGATCGCCTGGGACGGCGCCTCGGCCCTGATTCTCGCGGTTCCCGGCGAGGTGGTCTTCACGCAAGGGTCGGAAGGGCCCGGCAAGCTGACCGTCACGGGTCCCAAGCGCTCCATCGACACACTGACCCTCTCGGGCGGCCGGCTGAGCGACGGGGTGAACAACACCGGCGAACGGCTGCAGATCGTCATGACCGCGCCCAAGGTCACCCGCTTCGAGCTGAAGGGCGTCGATCGTCTGACCCTGTCCGGCTACGATCAGGACAGCCTGGAGATCAGCACCTCCGGCATGGCCAAGGTCACCGGCCATGGCAAGACCAAGGCCCTGAAGCTCAACATGACCGGGGCGGGCGAAGCCGATCTGGCGGACCTCGACGCCGAGAGCGCCGAGGTGGACATCTCCGGCGCGGCGGAGGCCTCCATCGCGCCGCGCGCCAGCGCCAAGCTCGACATCTCCGGCTCGGGCGAGGTGGAGCTGAAGACCCGGCCCCTCAAGCTCGAAAAGAACGTCTCCGGCTCCGGCGAGGTCAAGGAGCTGGAGTCCTAGCCTTTCCTCCCCAAGGGAACGCAACTCGGCCCAGGCGCGGATCTCCGCCCTGGGCCTCTTTCTGCGTGGACTAGAAGGCGTTTTCGCCGGTGATCGCCCGGCCCAGGATCAGGGCGTGGACGTCGTGGGCGCCTTCATAGGTGTTGACGGTCTCCAGGTTCGAAGCGTGCCGCATCACGTGGTACTCGCCGGAAATCCCGTTGCCGCCGTGGATGTCGCGGGCCTCGCGGGCGATGGCCAGGGCCTTGCCGCAGTTGTTGCGCTTCATCAGGCTGATGGCCTCGGGGACCCAGGCCCCCTGGTCCAGCAGGCGGCCGAGCGCCAGCGCGCCCTCGAAGCCCAGCGCGATCTCGGTCTGCATGTCGGCCAGCTTCTTCTGCACCAGCTGGCGCGCGGCCAGCGGCTTGCCGAACACCTGGCGGGTCTTGGTGTAGTCGCGGCTGGCGTGCAGGCAGAACTCGGCGGCGCCCATGGCCCCCCAGGCGATGCCGTAGCGGGCCTTGTTCAGGCAGGAGAACGGGCCGCGCAGGCCCGAGACCCCGGGCAGCATCTGGTCCTCGGCCACGAAGACGTCGGCCAGGGCGATCTCGCCGGTGATGGAGGCGCGCAGGGAAAGCTTGTTGAGGATCTTCGGCGTCGCGAAGCCTTCCGAGCCCCGGTCCACCAGGAAGCCGCGGATCACCCCGTCCAGCTTGGCCCAGACCAGGGCCACGTCGCAGATCGGCGAGTTGCTGATCCACATCTTGGCCCCGTTCAGGACGTAGCCGCCGGGCGCCTTGCGGGCCACGGTGCGCATGGAGGCCGGGTCGGAGCCGCCGTCGGCCTCGGTGAGGCCGAAACAGCCGATGATCTCGCCCTTGGCCATGCCGGGCAGGTACTTGCGCTTCTGCGCCTCCGACCCGAAGGCGTAGATCGGATACATGACCAGGGACGACTGCACGCTCATGGCCGAGCGGTAGCCAGAGTCGATCGCCTCGATCTCGCGGGCGATCAGGCCGTAGGCCACGTGGTTGACCCCGGCGCCGCCGTACGCCTCCGGAAGCGTGGGGCCGAGGAAGCCCAGCGCCCCCATCTCGGTCATGATCTCGCGGTCGAACCGCTCCTCGGCATAGGCCGAGACCACCCGGGGCAGCAGCTTCTCGCGGGCGTAGGCGCGCGCCGCGTCCCAGACCATGGTCTCCTCCTCGGAGAGCCGGGACTTCATGTCCAACGGATCTTCCCAGTCGAAGGTCTTCGAGGGGGCGGCGGTGTCCAGGGCCATGACGGTTTCCTTGCGTGCTGTGCGCCGCCTTATGACCCCAAGTCAGGTCCCTGTGTAGACGCCTTGGCGCTTCTCCAGGAAGGCGGCGCGGGACTCCTTCACATCGTTCGTCGCCCGGCGGGCGAAGCCGAGGCCGACGGACTCGTATTTCACCGCGGTGTCGAGGTCGGTCTCGAAGTTGGTCTGCAGCACCTTCTTGGCGGTGCGCACCGCCAGGGGCGGCCAGCGGACGATCTCCTGGGCGTAGGCCAGGGCCTGGTCCATCAGCTCGGCATGGGGGACCAGGCGGTTGAGCAGGCCGAGCGCCTTGGCCTCCTCGGCCAGGACCATGCGGCTGGTGAGGATCAGGTCGGCGGCCGCCGCATAGCCGACGATGCGCGGCAGGAAGAAGCTCATGCCGGAGTCCGGCGACAGGCTGCGCTCGACGAA
>NZ_JAUSLW010000125.1 GCF_030645195.1 Phenylobacterium sp.
GAAGGGGCGGCGGCGCACCGCCTCCACCGCCTGGGCGCCGTCGTCGGCGGTCTCGACATCAAACCCCGCGGCCATCAGCATCATCGAGGCCACCTGACGGTTCACCGGATGGTCGTCCACCACCAGGATGCGCCCGACGCCCGAGCCAGCGGTCTCGGCCAGAGCCGCCTCGGGCGACGCCTCAAGGCGGGGCAGCAGGATCTTGAACCAGAACTCCGAGCCCGCCCCCAGGACGCTCTCGACGCCGATCCGACCTTTCATCTGCTCGACCAGAGACTTGGAGATGGCCAGGCCCAGACCCGCCCCCTCGAACCGACGCGTGGCGCTGGTGTCGGCCTGGGTGAAGGGCTGGAACAGCTTGGCCATCGCTTCGGGGGCAAGGCCGACGCCGGTGTCGCGCACGCTCACCCGCACCCAGTCGACGCCGTTCGCAGGCTCGACGCCCACTCGGACCTCGACCTGGCCCTCGTCGGTGAACTTCACCGCGTTGCCCAGCAGGTTGAGCAGGACCTGCAGGATGTGGTTCTCGTCGCCCTCGTGGACCAGACCTTCGACCGCCGAGACATCGACGCTCAGGGTCAGGGGCCCCAGGCTCGGCCGGACGATGTCGCCGGCCGTCCGCGCGAGATCGGCGAGGGAGAGCGGGTCGCGAGCCAGCTCCACGGCGCCAGAGCCGATCCGGGAGTAGTCCAGTATGTTGGTGATCAGGGAGAGCAGGACCTGGCAGGAAGCCTGGATCACCCCCAGCTGCTCCCGCGCCCCGGGAGCCAGGTCCGCGCGCGCGGTGAGCAGCTGAGCGTGGCCCTTGATGCCGTTCAGGGGTGTTCGCATCTCGTGGCTCATCACCGCCAGGAAGCGCCCCTTGGCGCCGTCGGCGGCCACGGCGTCGCGACGCGCCGCGCGGGCCACGGCCAGGGCCCGGCGCAGACCGGCCTGGGCCGCGGTGCGCTGGGCCAGGACGCTGGACAGGATGATGGCCGAGCTGACGATGGTCGCCAGATAGAGCTGCAGCACCAGAATCTGGCGCGGCATGTCGCCTGGAAACTGGGCGACGATGGGCCCATGGCCGGCCACCGTGGCGCTGGCGCCGATGAACGACACCAGCATCACCATCAGCGCCGTGTAGGGGCTGCTGAGCCGGATGACCACGAGCAGGCCGAGCGGGAAGAGCAGGAACAGGGCGGGGAGGGGGGTGGTGAAGATCAGCGCCGCCACGACCACCGCCAGGCCGATCAGACCGAAGACCTCGAAGCCTGAGGCCGCGGCGCCCACGTCATAGCGCCGGAAACGCGCCAGGAGTAGGGCGGCCGGCGCGCCGATGATCATGCCCAGGAAGTCGCCGAACACCCAGGTCGTCCAGGCCGACAGGAACTCGTCCTCGAACAGCAGCGTGGCGACGGAGGCGCCGAGGGTGCCGATCGCGACCGTCGCCGGGAGGGCCGCCAGGAGGACGAAATTGCGAAAGCGCGGGAGCACGTTCATGTCCAGCCCGGCGCCGCAGAACCGCCGGATGAGAACCGCCGCCAGGACGGCCTCGGTGAGATCGCATCCGGAGATCAGCAGGGCCCTCGCCGGCGTGCTGCCGCTGTTGAGCGCCGCCAGCAGGTCGATCGTCGCGCAGAGCAGGGCCAGGACCATGGCCTGCTGGCGCGGCAGCAGGAGCAGGCCGGCGGCCAGGAAGCCGTTGCAGATCCACAGGACGGCGAGGCCGGTGACGCTGGTGGTCCAGGTGTAGGCCAGCAGGGCGCAGACCGCATAGGCCGCCAGGAAGGCCAGGTCGAGGCCGGGCGCGCGGGGCGACTGGGCCGGTCGAAAGAGCCGGATAGGCGACGCCATTCGGGCAACCCCCCAGTTGCGCGCTAAACCATAGGCCTGGGCTTCATACACAATTGCTGATCACAACCCAGGCCAAGGTATTGGCGCGGCGAATGATTCGACCACCACCCGGAGATGGCGCGACGAAAAAACCCCAGGCCGGAGGCCTGGGGTTCAATCCGTTCCGAACGCTCGGTGGGGGACCTTAGTCCGCCAGCTCCGGAGCCGCGTTGGCCGCATCCTCGGCGGGGTTCTCGATGATCGGCGCGCCGGGTTCGTGACCCTCGCCCTCGATCTCAAAGGCCAGCTTGGAGTCCTTCAGCACCACCTTCACGTGGCCACCCTTCACCAGCTTGCCGAACAGAATCTCGTCGGCCAGCGGCTTCTTGATGTGCTCCTGAATGACCCGGGCCAGAGGCCGGGCGCCGTAGAGCTCGTCGAAACCGTTCTTGGCCAGCCAGTCGGCGGCCTCGTCGGTGGTCTCGATGGTGACGTGACGGTCGGCCAGTTGCGCTTCCAGCTGGATGACGAACTTCTGGACGACCTGGCGGATGATGTCCTGGGTCAGGGGCTTGAACTGCACCACCGCGTCGAGGCGGTTGCGGAATTCCGGCGTGAACAGGCGCTTCAGGGCCTCGTCGACCTCGTCCTCCTGCTTCCCGCGGCCGAAGCCGATGGAATTGCGCTGGGCGTCGGAGGCGCCGGCGTTGGTGGTCATGATCAGGACCACGTTGCGGAAGTCGACCTTCTTGCCGTTGGAGTCGGTGAGGACCCCGTGGTCCATGACCTGCAGCAGGATGTTGAAGACGTCCGGGTGGGCCTTTTCGATCTCGTCCAGCAGCACCACGCAGTGCGGATGTTGGTCGACGGCGTCGGTCAGCAGGCCGCCCTGGTCGAACCCGACATAGCCGGGAGGCGCGCCGATCAGGCGGCTGACCGTGTGCCGCTCCATGTATTCCGACATGTCGAACCGCAGCAGCTCGATGCCCATGGTGCCGGCCAGTTGCCGGGCGGTCTCGGTCTTGCCGGTGCCGGTGGGGCCCGAGAACAGGTAGCAGCCGATCGGCTTGTTGGGGTCACGCAGACCGGCGCGGGCCATCTTCATGGCCGCCGACAGCTGCTCGATGGCGTCGTCCTGACCGTAGACGGCGCGCTTCAGGTCCTCGTGCAGCTGCTTCAGCGCCTCGGTGTCGGTTTTGGACACCGACTTAGGCGGGATGCGGGCGATCTTGGCCACGACGGCCTCGACCTCCTTCAGGCCGATGGTCTTCTTGCGACGGCCCTCCGGCAGCAGCATCTGGCTCGCGCCCGCCTCGTCGATGATGTCGATGGCCTTGTCGGGCAGCTTGCGGTCGGTGATGTACTTGGCCGACAGCTCCACGGCCGCCTTGATGGCGTCATTGGTGTAGCGGAGCTTGTGGAAGTCCTCGTAGTAGGTCTTCAGCCCCTTGAGGATCTTGATGGTGTCCTCGATCGTCGGCTCGTTCACGTCGATCTTCTGGAAGCGCCGGACCAGGGCCCGGTCCTTCTCGAAGTGCTGACGGAACTCCTTGTAGGTCGTCGAGCCCATGCAGCGCAGGGAGCCCGAGGCCAGGGCCGGCTTCAGCAGGTTGGAGGCGTCCATGGCCCCGCCGCTGGTGGCGCCGGCGCCGATCACCGTGTGGATCTCGTCGATGAACAGGATCGCGTCGGCGTGGTTCTCAAGTTCCTTGACCACCTGCTTCACGCGCTCTTCGAAATCGCCGCGATAGCGGGTGCCCGCCAGCAGACTGCCCATGTCGAGGGAGAAGATGGTGGCGTTGGCCAGGACCTCGGGGACCTGGTGATTGACGATCTTGCGCGCCAGGCCCTCGGCGATGGCGGTCTTGCCGACGCCCGGGTCGCCCACCAGCAGGGGGTTGTTCTTGGTGCGGCGGCACAGGATCTGGATGCAGCGCTCCACCTCGGCCGAACGCCCGATCAGGGGGTCGACCTTGCCCTGCTTGGCCTTCTCGTTGAGGTTCACGCAATAGGCCTCAAGGGCCTCGCCGCCGGTCTTCACCGCGGGCTTGTCCTCGTCCTCGGAGCCCTTGACGGGCTTGGCCGCGCCCTCGACGCCGGCCTTCTTGGCGATGCCGTGGGCGATGTAGTTGACCGCGTCGTAGCGGGTCATGTCCTGCTCTTGCAGGAAGTAGGCGGCGTGGCTCTCGCGCTCGGAGAAGATGGCGACCAGCACATTGGCGCCGGTGACCTCCTCGCGGCCCGAGGACTGCACATGGATGACCGCGCGCTGGATCACGCGCTGGAAGCTGGGCGTGGGCTTAGCGTCCTCGCCGTCGTCCACCACCAGCGAGCGCAGCTCGTTGTCCACGTAGTTGGTCAGGGTCGTCTTCAGCGACGGGAGTTCGACGTCGCAGGCTTTCATCACGCCGGCGGCGTCCTCATCGTCGATGAGGGACAGGAGCAGGTGCTCCAGGGTCGCGTACTCGTGCTTTCGCTGATTGGCGAAAGCCACCGCGCGGTGGAGGGACTCTTCGAGGTGGCGTGAGAATGACGGCAAGCTGGGCCTCAATCCTTTTCCATGGTGCATTGCAACGGATGCTGATGCCGGCGCGCGGTATCAACGACCTGGGCCACCTTTGTTTCCGCCACTTCGTAAGTGAACACGCCGCACACGCCCACACCGTGTTGGTGGACATGCAGCATGATCGTCGTCGCCTCTTCGCGCGACTTATGGAAGTACTGCTCAAGCACGTACACGACGAACTCCATGGGAGTGTAGTCGTCATTGAGGAGCAGCACCCGGTACAGAGACGGCTTCTGCGTCTTCGGCTTGGTCTGTGTGATGACCGCCGATTTTACGCCCGTCTCCTGATCACCTTGCTTTCGCTCGGCCATCGAACAGGTCTCCTCGGCGGTCACGGGACCGCCCTACAGATGGATTAGATATGGAAAAGATGGCCCTTTGGAAGGGTCGAAATGGTCGCGCGGGGCGAGATCGTTCCAAAGGCCGCAGTTTTCACCATGCTAACAGGGGGCCAGATGGGTCTGCGGCCCCTGGTTTTCAATCCTGGGCCGAGGATTTCCCGCGTAGGGCGCGCGCCGACGTCAGGGCCTTGGCTCCGAATCGCGCCCGGATCGCGTCGGCGGTGCGCTCACCGGCCAGGGTTCGCCGCTCGTCGCCGCCGAAAAAGTCGGATTCGACGTTCTGCGGTTCGATCAATTCGGTGATCCCGACCCCGATCAGGCGCCACGATCGGTTGGTCCCGCCCGCCTTCAACTCGGCGGCCAGCATCTCCTTGCCCACCGCAAGGATGGTCCGGGCGGTCTGGATGGGGACGGCCAGCGTCTTGCGCCGGGTGATGATCTTGAAGTCGGCGGCCCGGAGCTTCAGGGTCACCACGCGGCCGGCGAGGTTTCCGCTCCGGGCCTGGCGGGCGACCTTCTCGGCCAGGTGCGGCAGCTGGTCTTCCAGGTCGGCCTGGCTGCGGAGGTCCTCGTTGAAGGTGGTCTCGGCGCTGATGGACTTGCGGATCTGGTCGGGATCGACGGCGCGGGTGTCGCGGCCCTGGGCCAGGGCGTGCAGACGCAGGCCGTTCGATCCGAAGCGGGCGGCCAGATCCTTGGGCTCGGCCCTGGCGATGTCGCCCACGGTGACGAAATTGGCGTTCTCCAGGCTGGAGACCATGGCCGGCCCCACGCCGGGCAGGATGCCCACTGGCCGGGAGGCCAGGAAGGCCTGGGCCTCGGCTCCGCCGATCACCGAGTAGCCGCGGGGCTTGTCCAGGTCCGAGGCGATCTTGGCCAGGAACTTGTTCGCCGCCAGGCCGATGGAGACGGTGATCCCCACCTCGGCCTCGATCCGGGCCTGCAGGCGGGCGAGCGTTTCGGCCGGTGTGGCCCCGTGCAGGCGCTCGGTGCCCGAAAGGTCCATCCAGGCCTCGTCCAGGGAGAGCGGCTGAACCAGCGGCGTCAGGTCGGCCATCATCGCCATGATCCGCCGGCTCTCGGCGCGGTACTTGGAGAAGTCGGGCTTGATGACCACCGCCTGGGGGCAGGCCTTGATAGCCTTGAACATCGGCATGGCCGAGCGGACACCGTTGATGCGGGCGATGTAGCAGCAGGTGGTCACCACCCCGCGCTTGCCGCCGCCGACGATCACCGGCACGTCGCGCAGTTCCGGCCGGTCGCGCTTCTCCACCGAGGCGTAGAAGGCGTCGCAGTCCATGTGGGCGATGGAGAGGCGCTCCAGCTCATCGTGCGCCACTATCCGCGGCGAGCCGCAGGCCGGGCAGCGGCGGGTGAAGTCGCCGTGGGTGAAGCAGTCGCGGCAGAGCGCGCTCACGCTCCGGCCTCCAAGGGCCAGAGCCAGGCCGCGCCCCGGACGCCCGAGGAATCGCCATGCTGGGCGCGCCGCACCGGGGTGGTGAAGACGTCGGAGAAGACGTGCGGGGCGATGGCGGCCGGCAGGCGGTCCTGGAGCTCGGCCACATTGGACATCCCGCCCGCCAGGACGATGACGTCGGGATCGAGGATGTCGCAGACCACCGCCAGCCCCCGGGCCAGACGGTCGACATAGCGATCCAGGGCCGCGGCGGCGGCGATGTCCCCGGCCCTGGCCGCGCCGACCACCGCCTCGGCGGTCAGGCCGCCGCCGTGGTCGCGGGCCAGTCCCGTCCCGGAGGCGTAGAGCTCCAGGCAGTTCCGGCGGCCGCACCAGCAGGTCGGTCCCGGGTGCTCGGCCGCCGTGGGCCAGGGCAGGGGCGTGTGGCCCCATTCGCCCGCGAAGGCGTTGCGACCCTCCACGAGCTGGCGATCGATCACGACCCCGCCGCCGCAGCCGGTGCCCAGGATGGCGGCGAAGACCACCCGGCTGTCAGCGCCCGCCCCGTCGACGGCCTCCGACAGGGCCATGCAGTTGGCGTCGTTGGCGTAGCGCACCGGCCGCGCCAGCACCCGGGCGAGGTCGGCGGGGAAGGGGCGGTTGTTCAGCTCGGTGGAGTTGGCGCCCCGCATCAGGTCGCCCGCCGGGGAGATCGAGCCTGGGCCCGCGACCCCGATCCGCGCCGCCCGGGCGCCCGCCCGGCGCTCGACCACGGCCACCAAGTCGTGGACCGCGGCCAGATCGGCCTCATAGTCGCGTGGGGTAGGGGCCCTGACGCGCGCGACGAACCGGCCCTCGCCGTCCAGCGCCGCCGCCTCGATCTTGGTGCCGCCGAAGTCCACGCCGATGCGGATCATGCCGCCAACATACCTGCCTCAGCCGATGGCGTCTTCGATGGCCACGCGCAGATCTTCCCAGTCGTCGATCCGCGTGTGGAGATCGGGCTTGGCCGGCGCCAGGGCGCGCAGCCTCGGATCGGCCACGTGCTGAAAGCGGCTGACGGCTGGCGCGCTCTCGGCCACCGAGTCGAGATTGGGGATCAGGTCGTCGATGAAGACCGCGCGCCCCGCCGTCTGGGACGCCAGGCCAGCGGCCAGAGGCCCCTTGGGGCCGGTGTTGAGGATCAGCGGGTAGTCCATGCCATGCCGGCCCAGCCAGCGGGCCCGAGCCAGCCTGGCGGGCCCCGGCGCATTGGTCAGGATCACGATCCCGGCCCGCTCCGACAGGCTCCGCAGCGCCTGGACCCCGCCGGGCGTCGGCGTCATGTCGCCGCACCCATAGCGAAAGAAGTCCTCGTAGTGCTTACGTCCCTGGTCGATCTCCAGGTGTTCGGCCTCGCCGGGGCGGTAGATGTTCTGGAAGAGGGCGAACTTGTCGACGCGGAACTCCAGGCCCCGGTCCTCCAGGAACCGCCCGAACCCTTCCATGAACAGGCCCAGCACCTCGTCGACGTCGACGATCAGCAGGGGGCGAGCGGTGTCGACGCCCATGTCGGACAGTCTGGGAGCTCGGAGCGGTTCGGCCACGGGGCCTCCGAATGCGACTAACGCGAGTTTAAGGATATCCGTGAGATCAAGAGGCTCAAGGTGAGGTCGGTTACCGATTCGCCAGAGCCAAGGATCGTCGGGACGAAAATGGCCAAGAAGGTCCTCATCGTCGAGGATAACGAGCTGAACATGAAGCTATTTCATGATCTCCTCGATGCCCAAGGCTACGAAACGCTGCAGACCCGCGAGGGACTGCAGGCGCTGGCGCTCGCGCGCGAACATCGCCCGGACTTGATCCTGATGGACATCCAGCTTCCCGAGATCTCGGGACTGGAGGTCACCAAATGGCTCAAGGAAGACGATGACCTCGCCCACATTCCCGTGGTGGCGGTGACCGCCTTCGCCATGAAGGGGGACGAGGAGCGCATCCGCGAGGGCGGTTGCGAGGCCTACATCTCCAAGCCCATCTCGGTGTCGCACTTCCTCGACACCATCCGCCGCCTGTTGGAATAGCCGCCATGACCGCGCGTATCCTGGTCGTCGACGACATCGAGGCCAACGTCCGCCTCCTCGAAGCCAAGCTCTCGGCCGAGTACTATGAGGTGCTGGTGGCCTATGACGGCCCGACGGCGCTCGCCATCGCGGCCAAGGAAAAGCCCGACATCGTCCTGCTGGATGTCATGATGCCCGGCATGGACGGCTTCCAGGTCTGCCGTCGGCTGAAGGATGATCCGGAGACCCGCCACGTGCCGGTGGTCCTGGTGACCGCCCTGGACGGCCGCGCCGACCGCATCGCCGGTCTCGAGGCCGGGGCCGACGAATTCCTCACCAAGCCCATCGACGACATCATGCTGTTCGCCCGGGTGCGCAGCCTGACCCGCCTGAAGATGGTGATCGACGAACTGCGCGACCGCGAGGCCTCGGGCCGCCGCATGGGCGTCATCGCCGGCGCCGCCTCGCGCCTCGGCGGCACGGGCGGTCGGGTGCTGATCGTCGACGATCACGAGCGCCAGGCCCAACGTATCGCCGCCGAACTGGCCATCGAGCACCGCCCGATCATCGAGAGCGACCCTGAGAAGGCCCTGATGACGGCCAAGGGTCCGGTGGACCTGGTGATCGTCAACGCCGCGGCGCGCTCCTTCGACGGCCTGCGCTTTACCGCCCAGCTTCGCTCCGACGAGGCCACGCGCCACCTGCCGGTCTTGGCCATCGTCGACTTCGACGAGCGTCAGCGCCTGGTGAAGGCCCTGGAGATCGGGGTCAACGACATCCTCTCCAAGCCGATCGATCCCCAGGAGCTCTCGGCCCGGTCCAAGACCCAGATCCGGCGCAAGCGCTACACCGACTATCTGCGCGATAATCTCGACCACTCCCTGGAGCTGGCGGTCACCGACCAGCTCACCGGCCTGCACAACCGCCGCTACATGGTGGGGCAGCTCGACGCCCTGGTGAAGCGCGCCAGCCTGGGGGGCGATCCCGTCGCGGCCCTGCTGATCGACATCGACTACTTCAAGAAGATCAACGACGGTTACGGCCACGACGTCGGCGACGAGGTGCTGCGTGAGTTCGCCGTGCGCCTGGCCTCCAATGTGCGCGCCATCGACCTGCCGTGCCGCTACGGCGGCGAGGAGTTCGTGGTGGTCATGCCCGACACCAAGATCGAGGACGCCGAGCGCATCGCCGAGCGTATCCGGCTGCACGTGGCCGGCTCGCCCTTCCGGGTGATGGGCGGCGCCGAGCTGCTGACCGTCACCATCTCCATCGGCGTGGCCGCGACCCTGGGGGCGGGGGATCGTCCCGAAGCCCTGCTCAAGCGCGCCGACGACGCCGTCTACGAGGCCAAGGCCTCGGGCCGCAACAAGGTCATCGCCCGGGCGGCCTGAGGCCTCCGACGCTTCCCCACTCCGTGTCATCCCGGAAAGCGCGTAGCGCTTGTCCGGGACCCATAAGCGCGGGGCTTGCAGGAGAAATCGGCGCCTATGGGTCCCGGTCTTCCGCTGCGCGGAAACCGGGATGACACAAGTGGGTGGCGTCGCCAAATATCTGATCTGAAACGAAAAACGCCCGGTCGCGAGACCGGGCGTCTTGGAATGTCGCGTGGGTCGGCAGACCTACTTGATCTTGCCTTCCTTGAACTCGACGTGCTTGCGCACGACGGGATCGTACTTCTTCATGACCAGCTTGTCGGTCTTGGTGCGGGCGTTCTTCTTCGTCACGTAGAAGAAGCCGGTGTCGGCCGACGAGTTCAGGCGGATCTTAATTGAGGCGGGCTTCGCCATGGTCGGTCCTCGCGCGGCCGGCTGCGCAGTCGCGCCGGCTGGGTTCTAAAGAGCCGCGGACAATACGAATCCCGAACCCAAAGTCAATGCGCTCCAGGGGAATGCCTAGAGATGGGTGATCTGCGACCCCTTGCGGACGAAGCGCATGTAGGGGATCGGCCGCTCGGGGGCCTCCAGTCGGTGGGCCACTTCGCGCACCACGAAGCGGGTGACGCTGGGCAGGTCGAGCGCCAGGGCCTCGTCCAGGTCCACCCAGGCGATCTCGTCCAGTTCCCCGCAGTCGGCCTGGCGCTCCAGGCTGATCAGCCGGTCGGCCTCGGCCATGAAGAACCGGGCGTCGAAGCGCTTGCCCACCATGGGCGGGGTGACCGCGCGGGCCACGTACTGCATGGCCTCCAGGTCCGGCGCCGCGCCCTGCTGCAGGAACTCCCGCCAGGGACCGGCGCCGGGGCGCTCGGGGGCGGGCTTGGCCAGCAGCAGGCCGGCCTCCTCGAAGGTCTCGCGGATGGCGGTCAGCGCCAGGGCCCGGGCTCGCCGCTCCGGGGTGCCGTGCATCAACTTGAGGGCCACGTCGGGCCTGAGATCTGTGGCATAGGGGGCGTTGAAGTCCGAGCGGTCGATGCGTCCGCCCGGGAACACCCACTTGTCGGGCATGAAGTCGTGGCCCTTGGCCCGGCGACCCATCAGCAGGCGCGGCTTCTTGGCGTCGCGGCGCACGATGATCAGGGTGGCGGCGTCCCGGGGGCGCACGGCGCGCTGGCCCGGCTTGCGCGGCGGGCCGCCGGCATTGCCGCGGCCGCCCAGCGGGTTCTCGGATTCGTTTTGGCTCTCTGACATCAAACAAGTGTATGACCGCCGCCGCCGGCCTGGGAAGCCTGCCCCAGCGTCAAGCTCGCATTTGCCGCGACCCCGCCGGCCCCTGGCTAGTGGCGCTTACCCTTGCGGACGCCCTTCGGCGGCCCGCCCCGGCGCTTGGCGTCCTGGGAGCCCGGCGCCCGCCGAATCGCCCCCAGGCGGGGGCGCGGGGCGTTGGGATCGCGCGGCTGGGGCTCGCTCAACATCTCGAACAGCAGGCCGCCGGTGATGGGGGTGGCCTCCACCAGCTTGACCTCCACCGTCATGCCGAGCGGCCAGCGCGCGCCGGTGCGCTCGCCCACCAGGGCGTGCATGCGGTCGTCGTGGATGAAGAACTCGTCGCCGAGCTTGGAGACCGGCGCCAGGCCGTCGGCCCCGGTGTCGGCCAGCCGCACGAAGAGGCCAAAGCGCGTGACGCCGGTGATCCGGCCGTGGAAGGAGGCCCCCACCTTGTCGGCCAGGAAAGCGGCCACATAGCGGTCGGTGGCGTCGCGCTCGGCGGCCATGGCCCGGCGCTCGGCGAAGGTGATGACCTCGGCGGTGTCCTTCATCTGGCTGATGTCGCGGTCGGTGAGGCCGTCGTCGCCAAGCCCGAGCGAGCGGATCAGACCGCGGTGCACCACGAGGTCAGCATAGCGCCGGATCGGCGAGGTGAAGTGGGCGTAGCGCTGCAGGTTCAGGCCGAAGTGGCCGATGTTCTCGGTGGAGTAGATGGCCTGCATCTGGCTGCGCAGCACCACCTCGTTGATGATGTCGGCATGCGGGCTCTCGCGGGTCTCCCCCAGCAGCTTGTTGAAGCGGTCGGTGCGCGGCGCCTCGCCCTTGCTCCAGGGGATGTCCAGGGTGGCCAGGAACTCGGCCAGGGACCCGATCTTGTCCTGGCTGGGGGTGTCGTGGATCCGGTAGATCAGCGGGGTTTTCTTGGCCTCGAGGGTCTCGGCGGCGCAGACATTGGCCTGCACCATCATCTCCTCGATCAGCTTGTGGGCCTCCAGGGCCGCACGCGGGGTGATCGAGGTGATCTCGCCCTCGGTGTTGATGATGATCCGCCGCTCGGCGCTTTCGATGGCCAGGGGCGAGCGGGCGAGCCGGCCCTGCAGCATGCAGCGATAGGCGGCCCACAGGGGCTCCAGGATGGGCTTGAGCAGCGTCCGGGTCACATCGTCAGGCTCCCCGTCGATGGCCGCCTGGGCCTGCTCGTAGGAGAGCTTGGCGGCCGAGCGCATCAGGCCGCGCACGAAGCGGTGGCCCTTCTTGCGCCCGGAGCGGTCGAAGACCATGCGGACGGCCAGGCAGGCGCGGTTCTCGCCCTCGCGCAGGGAGCACAGCCCCGCCGACAGCCGCTCGGGCAGCATCGGCTCCACCCGGTCGGGGAAGTAGACGCTGTTGGACTTCTCGCGGGCGGCGATGTCGAGGGCCGAACCCGGCCGCACATAGGCCGCGACGTCGGCGATGGCGACCCAGACGATCCAGCCTCCCTTATTGCCGGGGTCGGTGTCGGGCTCGGCATAGACCGCGTCGTCGTGGTCCCGCGCATCCGGCGGGTCGATGGTCACCAGCGGCACCTGACGCAGGTCCTCGCGGCCGCTGAGGGTCGGCGGTTTGGCCGCCTCGGCCTCGGCCTCGGCCTCCTTGGAGAAGCCGGTGGGGATGCCGTGGGAGTGGATGGCGATCAGCGAGGCGGCGCGGGGCTGGTCCTCGCGGCCCACCACCTCCAGCAGCTTGCCCCGCTTGGGACCGTAGCGCTCGTGGGCGACGCCCACCTGGGCCAGGACCAGGTCGCCGTCCCGCAGTTTCTGGGCCTCGGGATCGGTGAGGATCAGGCTTTCCTTGGACTTGCGGTCCACCGGCTCGACCCGGACCTCGCGGTTGGACTTGCGGATCACGCCGAGGATCTTGTGGGCGCTGGCCCCCAGCCGCTTGATCAGCCGGGCTTCCGTCTCGCCGGTCTCCAGCAGCTCGAAGCGCACCAGCAGGCGGTCGCCCAGGCCCGGCGCGCCGCCGAGCGGATCGCTGCGGCTCGGCGCCAGGCGCACGGTCGGGGTGTCCTCGCCCTTGGTCAGCCGGACCAGCAGTTCGCCGTCGGTGTCCTTCTCCACGACGTCGACCACACCAACCGGGGGCAGGGCGCCGGCCTCGGCCAGGCCTTTGCGCCCGCGCTTGCCAAGGGCGCCGGAGGCCTCGAGCTCGCGCAGCATCTCGCGGAGCGCCTTGCGGTCGGCGCCCTTTAGTCCGAACACCTTGGCGATGTCGGCCTTGTCGGTCTCACCCGCCTCGCGGATGTATTTCAGCAGGGTCTCGCGGTCGGGCAGGCCCTGGGCGGGCTTGGGTTTGAACCGGGAGGCTTTGGGGGCGCGGAGTTTGGCCATGCCGCCTTGTAACGCGCATCGGCGAAACTCGCCTCCCCAATCCTGGGGTCAGCCCGGAAGGCGCTCGAAGGCGGGAATTCCCTCGGGCACATGGTGGAAGGCCTGCTTGTCCACCGTGAAGATCGCCATGTCGGGCTTGAACAGGCTGGGATCGTCCAGGGAGCCGACCTTGAGAATCACCGCCGGGAACCCCGGCGAGCGGGTGACGACATGGGTGCCGCACTCCGGGCAGAATTCCCGGGTCACGGCCCGTTCGAGATCGCTCCGGGTGAACTGCTTGGGCGTCCCCTTGGTGTAGGCGAAACCGGCGATCGGCATGGCGATGAAGACGTTGGGGGAGCCGCCGGTGATGTACTGGCATTCCCGGCAGTGGCACTGGGCCTTCATCATCGGCTCGCCCTCGGCGACGTAGCGCAGGCCGTGGCAGTAGCATCCGCCTTCGAGTTTCATGGTGTCCTCCCTGTTTCTTCGGGGCGACTCTAGGCGTGCGTATCGGCCTGTAAAGCCAAGGCTCAGTCTTCGTCGCGGAAATGGCCCAACCGGGTCAGGCCCTCGATCGTCGTCGCCCCCTCGTGCTTGGTGACGGTCCGCACCGTGCCCACCGTCGTGGCGGCGATCTCGGCCGCCAGGGGCTCGGAGTGGGTGACCAGCCAGACCTGGGACCGTTCGGACGCCTGGCCTACCAGCCGCGCCAGAGGGGTCATCAGGGCGGGGTGCAGGCTGGATTCCGGCTCGTTGAGGGCCACGAAGGCCGGCAGGCGGTAGGCCATCAGGGCGCCGGCCAGGGCCAGGAACTTCAAGGTGCCGTCGGAGAGCTCGGCGGCCTCGAACACCCGCCGGGGAAAGTCCGGAAAGCTCATGCCGAAGCTGGCCATCCGATCCGGCTCCGGAACGATCAGCCGCGCACCGGGGAAGGCGCTGTCGACGAGAGCGTCCAGATCGACGGTGTCCTGCCGGATGTGGGCCAGGGTGGCGAACACGGCGGCCAGGTTGGAGCCGTCAGAGGCCAGGGTCGGGCTGGCGACGGCGACGCAGGGGCGACGCAGGGGCGAGGCCGCGTCGGTGCGCAGGTCGTGGTAGAACCGCCACTCCAGCAAGGTCCGGCGAACAAGGTCCAGGCCGGGATACTTGCCGGGGTCCTCCAGCCTAGCCAGCACCGTCTCCGAGGCCAGCAGGTCGATGTCCACCTCCTGCGGACGGCCCTCCTCGTCGCGGGCCATCACCGAGGCCCCCTTGCGGTCCAGCAGCCGCGCGGGCCGCGACCCGCTCAGATAGGAGAGCTGTTCGGTCTTCACCTGCGGCTCGGTGGGGAAGGCCGGCGAGGTCGGGAAGGGAAAGCCCACCTCCACCTCGTAGCGGTAGCCGACCTCGCGGCGGCCGGGCACGGACAGGGTCACGGCGAAGCTCATCCGCGCGGGCTGGTTCTTCTGCCGCGTCCCGGCCCAGAAGGCCGCCGCCATGCCCTCCCGGGCCAACTCCGCGCCGAGCGTGTTGGAGGCCGCGGCCCGCAGCAGCTCCAGGGCCCGGTACAGGTTGGACTTGCCGACGCCATTGGCGCCGACGAAGACCTCCAGGTTGGAGACCGGATAGGCGATCTGGCGCAGAGACCGGTAGCCCGAAGCGGAGAAGTCGCTAACGGGCAGCGCCATCGGTCCCTAGGCCTTCGCGACTTTCTTCGCCGCCGGCTTCTTGGCGGCGGCGGGTTTCTTGGCCGCCGCGGGCTTGGCCGCGGCCTTCGCCTTGGGCGCCGCCTTGGCCTTTTTCGCCGGCTTCTTGCCGCCGCCCTTCTCGACCCGCTCGGCGATCAGCTTGACCGCCTCTTCCAGGGTCAGGTCCTGCGGGTCGGAGCCCTTGGGAACATTGGCGTTGGTGGAGCCGTGCTTGATGTAGGGACCGTAGCGGCCGGCCAGGATCTTCACCGGCTGGCCGTCCACGGGGTGTGCGCCCAGATCCTTGAGCGCCGCGGACTCGCCGCGACCGCCGCGGCCGCCGGCGCGCTTTTCCGCCAGCAGGGTGACGGCGCGATTGAGGCCGACCTCGAACACCTCGTCGGCCGAGGGCAGGTTGGCGTAGGTGCCGTTGTGCAGGACGAAGGGGCCGAACCGGCCGATGCCGGCGGTGATCATGATCCCGTCTTCCGGGTGGGCGCCGACCTCGCGGGGCAGGCGCAGCAGGCGCAGACCCTTCTCCAGGTCCATGGCCGCCGCCGACCAGCCCTTGGGCAGGCTGGAGCGCTTGGGCTTCTCGCCGTCGCCGAGCTGGACATAGGGGCCGAAGCGGCCGGACTTCAGGAACACCGTCTCGCCAGTCTCGGGATCGACCCCCAGCTCGCGGTCGCCGCTCTCGGTCTCGGCGTCGTCCGCCGACTGGGCGATGGGCCGGGTGTAGCGGCATTCCGGATAGTTGGAGCAGCCGATGAAGGCCCCGAACTTGCCGGTCTTTAGGGACAGTTGCCCCGCCCCGCAGGTGGGGCAGGCGCGCGGATCGGAGCCGTCCTCCTTCTGCGGGAAGATGTGGGGGCCCAGCGCCTCGTTCAGCGCGTCCAGCACGTGGGTGACGCGCAGTTCGGCGATCTCGCCGACGGCGGCGTGGAAGTCCTGCCAGAACTCCCGCAACAGGGCCTTCCAGTTCAGCTCGCCGGCCGAGACCAGGTCGAGCTTCTCTTCCAGGGCGGCGGTGAAGTCGTACTGGACGTAGCGGTTGAAGAACTGCTCCAGGAAGGCGGTGACCAGCCGTCCCTTGTCCTCCGGGATGAACCGGTTCTTGTCCATGCGGACGTATTCCCGGTCGCGCAGCACGGTCAGCACCGAGGCGTAGGTCGAGGGCCGGCCGATGCCGAGCTCCTCCATCTTCTTCACCAGGCTGGCTTCCGAATAGCGCGGCGGCGGTTCGGTGAAGTGCTGGTCGGCGCGGGCGGTGATCACCTTGGCGGCGGCGCCCTCGTTGACCTGGGGCAGGCGGCCGCTCTCCTCGTCGCCCTCGTCGTCGCGGCCTTCCTCGTAGACGGCCAGATAGCCGTCGAACAGCAACACCTGGCCGGTGGCGCGCAGGCGGGTCTTGCCGTCGGCGCTCTCCAGCTCGATGGTGGTCCGCTAGAAGCGGGCGGCCTCCATCTGCGAGGCGATAATCCGCTTCCAGATCAGTTC
>NZ_JAUSLW010000154.1 GCF_030645195.1 Phenylobacterium sp.
GAGCCACATCGTCCCGGTCCTGGTGGGCGACCCCCACCACTGCAAGATGATCAGCGACATCCTGCTCGAAGAGCACGGGGTCTATGTCCAGCCCATCAACTACCCCACCGTCCCACGCGGGACCGAGCGGCTGCGCTTCACCCCGTCGCCGGCCCATACCGACGCCATGATGGACGACCTGGCCGCGACGCTGGAAATGCTGTGGGCCCACTGCAACATCAAGCGCGTGGGCGGCTACGCCGCCTGACGCCGGGCTCCGGCGACGATCTTCGGTCTTGTGCCGGATCGCAATCGATCCTAGCCCAGCACCATGCCGCCTTCTCCGCATCCGCCGCTGAGCCCTGTGATCGCGGTCTGGCGTGGCTATGGCCTCGCGATCCTTGGCGTCGCCCTGGCCCTGGGCGCGCGCCTGGCCCTGGGCCCGGTGTTCGAGGGCCGCCCCGTGCTGCTGCTCTTCGCCCCGGCGGTGCTGTTCGCCGCGGCGGTGGGCGGTCCCTGTCCGGCGCTGCTGGCCGCCGCCCTGAGCCTGTTCGGCGCGGTCGCGGTCAGCGGGGCGCACCTGTTCGACGAACCGCCCGAGCTGGCCGAGGCGGTGCTGTTCGTGGCCCTGGCGCCGGCCATCGCCTACGGCGGCTGGCGCCTACAGCGGCAGTCGCGGCGCGCCGCCGACGCGGTGCTTCACCTGGCCCAGCGCGAGGACCACCTGCAGTCCATCCTGGCCACCGTGCCCGACGCCATGGTGGTGATCGACGATCAGGGGGTGATGCAGTCCTTCAGCGCCACGGCCGAGCGTTTGTTCGGCTGGAGGGCCGCCGAGGTCATCGGCCGCAATGTCAGCATGCTGATGCCGCAGCCCTATCGGGACGCCCACGATAGCTATCTCGATCGCTATCGCCGCACCGGCGAGCGGCGGATCATCGGTATCGGCCGGGTGGTGGTGGGCGAGCGCAAGGACGGCTCGACCTTCCCCATGGAGCTGGCGGTGGGGGAGATGCAGTCCCAGGCCGAACGCTATTTCACCGGCTTCGTCCGCGACCTCTCCGAAACCCAGGCGACCGAGCGCCGCCTGCAGGACCTCCAGGCCGAGCTGGTCCACGTCTCGCGGTTGACGGCCCTGGGGGAGATGGCCTCGGCCCTGGCCCACGAGCTGAACCAGCCGCTCTCGGCGATCGCCAACTATGTGAAGGGCTCGATCCGCATCATGGATCAGCCGGCCCCCGACACGGCCAAGGTGCGCAACGCCCTGGTCCAGGCCGGCGAACAGGCCCTGAGGGCCGGCGAGATCATCCGCCGCCTGCGCGACTTCGTCTCCAAGGGGGAGACCGAGCGGCGCATCGAGCCCCTGCCCCAGCTGATCGAGGAGGCCGGCGCCCTGGCGATGATCGGCGCCAAGGAATACGGCGTGCGCCTGCGCTTCGATCTCGCCCCCGAACCCCGGCTGGTCCTGGCCGACAAGGTGCAGGTGCAACAGGTGCTGCTGAACCTGCTGCGCAACGCCATCGAGGCCATGCACGACAGCCCCGTGCGCGAACTCACCGTGGCCTCCATCCCAGGGCCCGAGGACATGGTCACCATCACGGTGGCCGACACCGGCCCGGGCATCGACCCGCAGATCGTCCAGCGCCTGTTCCAGCCCTTCGTCACCAGCAAGAGTCAGGGTATGGGCGTCGGACTTTCCATTTCGCGCACGATCATCGAAGCTCACGGCGGCCGGATCTGGGCCGAGCCAGGCCCGGAGGGCGGTACGGTGTTCTCCTTCACCCTGCGCGCGGTTCCCGAGGAGGAGCTTTCCGTTGGCGTCTGACTGCGTCCACATCATCGACGACGACGAGGCGATCCGCGATTCCCTGAGCTTCCTGCTGGAGAGCGCGGGGTTCGAGACCCGCACCTACGACTCGGCCGAGCGATTCCTGGAGAGCGCCGCCGGCCTGTCGGGCGGGTGCATCGTCAGCGACGTGCGGATGCCGGGCCTGAACGGGCTGGAGATGACCCGCCAGCTCAAGGCGATGCAGGTGAACCTGCCCATCGTGATGATCACCGGCCACGGCGATGTGCCCCTGGCGGTGGAGGCGATGAAGGCGGGCGTCACCGATTTCCTCGAAAAGCCGTTCAACGACGAGGCCCTGCTGAACGCCATCAAGGTGGCCCTGTCGGAGACCGCCACGGGGGGCGGCGGCGTGCTCACCGAGCCGTTCCGCGAACTGCTGGCCCAGCTTTCGCCCCGCGAGACCGAGGTCCTGCGCGGCGTCGTCGAGGGCAAGGCCAACAAGATCATCGCCTTCGAGCTGGGGATCAGCCCCCGCACCGTGGAGGTCTACCGCGCCAACGTCATGACCAAGACCGGCGCCGCCAGCCTGTCGGAGTTGATCCGCATGGCCCTGCTGGCCGGGTTCGCCTGACTCCGAGATTGCGCTGTATCAAATACACCCGCCCCGGCTGCCCCTAGGGTTTCCAGCTCAGACTGGAGACTGGACTGCGTGTCGAACCGCCCACCCAATATCGTTCTCGTGGATGACGACATCGCCCTGCGCACCGCCTTGACCTTCACCCTGGAGCTGGACGGCTTCGTGGTGACCGCCCTGGGCAGCGGCGAGGACCTTCTCAACTGCACCCTCCCGGACGCCCCGGCCTGTTTGGTGCTGGATCAGAACATGGGCGGCCTCACCGGCCTCGATTCCCTGGCCCAGCTCCGTTCGCGGGCCATCGACCTGCCGGCCCTGCTGATCACCAGTCATCCCCGCCAGAGCGTCCGAGACGCGGCCGCGGCCCTGGGCGCGGTGATCGTGGAGAAGCCTCTCCTGGGGGACGCTCTGCTCTCGGAGATCGACGCGGCGCTGAAGCGGCAGGCCGCGATCCGAAAGCCGGTTCCCGAGACCCCACTGCCAAGTTGACCCCCGTCAAGGCGATCGGACGCGACTCCGAGCCAGATGGTCGGCGACTTCAAGGAAGATTCCACCGTGCGCCCGAAAGGTGACATCCCGTCCCCCGATTCCGCCGCCCCGCCGGAGGCGGAGCTGCGGCGACGGGTCGTCGAGATTCTGGACGAGCACCACCTGATGAGCGTGGCCACCAACCGCAGCGACGGCTGGCCCCAGGTGACCCTGGTCAACTATCTGCGGGAAGGCCGCGCCCTGTGCTTCGTGGTGGCGCGCGACAGCCAGAAGTTCGCCAACATCGTCCGCGACCCGCGGGTCTCCCTGGCCATCGGCGGAGGTTCGGCCCGGGGCCTCTCCATGTCGGCCCGGGTCCACGAGGTGGTCGAGCCGCACCGGATCGAGCAGATCAACAAGCGGATTTGGACGCACGCGCAGGAGAGCGCCTTCACCCCCCAGCCCCTGTCCAGCGCCGTGGCGGTGCTGCAGGCCGATCCGGAGATCGTGGCTCTGACCGACTACGCCGTCCCGCCCGGCCGCCGCGACCTGATGCGGATCGTGGAGGACTGGCGAGTGGAGCCGATCTAGGCGGCCGCCGCGCCAAGGCGGCCCACGGCGCGAAGCCAGGCCTCGCGACGGGCCGGCTTGCCCTCCACCGTGCCCAGGATCGAGTGCCGGATCGGGCTGACGCCGGAGATCCAGAGAATGCCGCGCTCCAGGGCCCGCAGGCCGGCGGCGTCGAACACCCAGCGAAACACCGGCGCCGGCATGCCCATGGTGACAATCATCCGGGCCGAACGCCCCTTCAGCAGACCGCCCAGGCCGCCGCCGTCCTTGCGCAGGGCGAAGCCGTAGCGGAACACCTGCTCCAGGAAGGCCTTCAGCAGGGCCGGCGCGCCCCCCAGCCAGAGCGGGAAGATGATCACGACGTGGTCGGCCCAGGCGATGGCGGTCTGGGCGCTGGCGATCACCGCCGGCGGGGGGCTGTCCTCGAAGTCCGTCTTCGAATGGATCATCGGGAAGTCCAGCGCGCCCACGTCGATGCGTCGGATCATGTGGCCGGCCTCGCTGGCGCCCCGCACATAGGCGTCGGCCAGGGCCGCGGCGAACCGCGTTCCGGCCGGGTCGGGGTGACCGTTGATGACGACGATCTTGCGGGGCATCAGAGCGCCTTGGCGTGGCGCCCGGCTTCGGGGGCGAAATAGGTGTCGAAGACCGCGCAGACGGTCCTCACCACCAGGCGGCCAAGATCGGTGACGATCAGATGGTCGCCCTGCAGCACCACCATGCCGTCGGCGGCGAAGTCCGTCAGTTCGGCGAGTTCGTCGTTCAGGTCGGCCAGGTCGCGCCCGTGGCGCGCGCAGACGGCGCCGAGGTCCACCCGCAGGTCGCACATCAATCGCTCGATGATTTCACCGCGGAACCGGTCCTCCGGCGTGACCGGAACGCCGCGGGCGATGGGCAGGTCGCCGGCCGCGATGGCCGCGCGCCAGCCCAGTTCCTGGGCGACGTTCTGCACCAGGCCCTGGGGCAGGCTGCCGATGGCCGAGGCGCCGAGACCCAGCAGGGTCTGGGCGCTGTCGGTGGTGTAGCCCTGGAAGTTGCGGCGCAGGCGGCGCTCTGTCTGGGCGCGGGCCAGGTCGTCGGTGGGCAGGGCGAAGTGATCCAGGCCGATGCGGACATAGCCCGCAGCCATCAGGTGCTCGGCGGCGGCCTCGCTCTGGTCCAGGCGCTCGGCGGCGCCCGGCAGGGCGGCCTCATCGATGAGCTGCTGATGGGTCTTCATCCAGGGCACGTGCGCGTAGCCGAACAGGGCCAAGCGCTCGGGCCGCAGGGTGAGAATCTTGTCCACCGTGCTGAGCGTGTTGACCGTGGTCTGCTTGGGCAGGCCGTACATCAGGTCCAGGTTGATGGATCCGACCCCGGCCTCCCGCAGCCAGCCGACGCA